>JAFGPQ010000193.1 GCA_016936115.1 Spirochaetales bacterium
AGCTGGTGGACAGTCTCTCCTCCTACTCCGATGAGATTACAGAACTGTTTCTGGAAGGGGAAGAGATACCCAATGATCTCATTAAAAAAGTTCTGAGAAAGGAAACAATTGAAAGGAATGTGGTTCCCGTATTTGTGGGATCCTCCCTCAAGAACAAGGGAGTTCAGCCCCTTCTGGATGGAGTCCTGGATTTCCTTCCCGCTCCCGCTGATCTTCCTCCCGTAAAATGCCATCATACGAAAAAAGATGAGGATATTGATTTAGAACGGGATAAAAACGGCCCCCTTGCTGGCCTCGTCTTCAAGATTCAGCAGGATCGGGAGATGGGTTCCCTCTGCTTTGTCAGGCTCTATTCCGGTTCCCTGAAGAGCGGTGTGGCCGTGATGAATATCAACAAGAAGAAAAGGGAACGGGTCAATCGCATTCTGCGTATGCACTCCAATAATCATGAGCAGATTTCCTCCCTGGATGCGGGGGACATAGCCGTTATAGTAGGTATGAAACTAGCCCAGACCGGAGACACCATCGGCAGCGAAGGATTTCCCGTGCTTCTCGAGTCCATGGATTTTCCCGAACCGGTTATCTCCGTGGCGATTGAACCGAAAACGATCAGCGATCAGGATAAACTTCGTCAGACCCTGGAGATCCTTCACAAGGAGGATCCCACTTTCACGGTCAGGGAGAATGAGGAAACGGGTCAGCTTGTGATCGCCGGAATGGGGGAACTCCATCTGGATGTGCTCACCACCAGGTTGATGAAAGATTACAAGGTAGAAGCCAATATAGGTAATCCCCAAGTTTCCTACAGAGAAGCGATTACCAAGGCGGTGGACCACAGGGAGGTCTTCGACAAGACTCTGGCGGGCAAAGAGAACAGAGCGGACCTTACTTTTCGCATCGAGCCCGATGACCGGGGTGCAGGAAACAGCTTTCATTCCGATGTTCCCAAGAATAGGCTTCCCCTTGAATTTCAGGAAGCGGTCAAGCGGGGCATCCTCAACGCCCTCCAGTCGGGTACTCTCATGGGGTATGCCATGATAGATGTTAAAGCCACCCTGCTGGATGCGGTTTACGACCAGAACAGTTCCTCTGAGCTGGCCTTTGAGACGGCCGCATCTCTGGGACTGGACAACGCCTGCCGTAAGGCGTCGCCCGTTCTGATGGAGCCGGTAATGCACGTGGACGTGATGTGCCCCGTGGATTACGTGGGCGATGTCATCAGCAGTCTGACTCAGAGAGGGGGGCTTGTCAGCAGTATGGAAACCAGGCCTTCCTTCGAGCTGGTAAAAGCTCAGGCACCTATGGCGAAACTCTTCGGTTATTCCACCCTTCTGAGGAGCCAGACTCAGGGACGGGGTACCTTCTCCCTGGAGTTCAGCCATTTTGCAGAAAAACTGAATTAGTCTCTGGCTATGGTGAGGGAGCGGACATCTTCTGCTCCCTCCGCTTTGAGAATTCGGGTGCATTCCCTCAGGGTGGCACCGGTGGTGTAGACATCGTCGAGAAGGATGATTTTTTCGGGAAGCCCTTTTTTACTCCTTTTCAGGTAGTACCTTCCTATGATTTCTCTTTCCCTTTCCTCCCGTGAAAGTTTTTTCTGTGATAGTCCCTCTTTTTTTGCCAGGGGATGTATGAGGGGCCACCCCAGTCTCTTCAGTTCACTGCCGATAAGCTCCATCTGATCCCATCCGGTTTTAAAAATTTTCTTGCGAGACGGAGGAACGGGTAAGAGGGCATAATCGATCAGAGATTCATGTCTCAACGCCCGGTCAATCTGCCCGGCAAAAAAGAGGTAAAGCCGTTTTTCACTCTGGAATTTATAAAACTGAATGAGATCTCCCGCTTTGCCGTGATAAGAGAAGAGAGCCATGTTCCTCTGATTTGTGGGATATCGGCGACACTCGGTGCAGAGATCCATTTCTGAGAGAAGCCGGATACCGCAGCAGCGGCAGTTACGGGTCTCACCGTTCCCTAGCAATGATTCCTTTTCCAACTCGGAGAGGCAGTCGCGGCATAGTCCCATATGCAGTGAATCGTAGTCAAAGGAGCCGCAAAGAAGACAGAGAGTTCTGCCGGCCAGTAAATGGAATATATCCCTGATTTTCATAAAAGACAGGAGGGAAGAAAATCCCTGTTTCTACGATTCCTTCAGCCTTTTCTTCCAGTTATCCAGTTTATTCAGTGCTTCCAGGGGAGTCATTTTGTTTATGTCCAGACGTTCCAGATCGCTCAGGATCAACTCTCCCTCATCAAAAAGGGCTATCTGCGCTTCAGCGGGAGCGGGTGTGCTGGCTGTGGAGAAAGACTTTTTACTCCCCCTTTCCATGGTTAGAAGCAGCTCTCTGGCCCGTCCGATGACTTCTGCAGGAATTCCCGCCAGGGAGGCCACATGAATACCGTAGGAGTTATCCGATGGGCCATCGTAGATCTTCTTCAGAAAAAGAACCTCCGTCCCCCTTTCTTCGACCTGAAGAGAAAGATTCTTTAAGCGGGGATGATCCAGATCGGTCAGCTCATGGTAGTGGGTGGCAAAAAGAGTTTTAGCTCCGATGGTATTAAGAAGATACTCGCTGATAGCCCAGGCGATGGAGAGACCGTCTTCCGTACTGGTTCCCCTCCCCACTTCATCCATGATGATAAGACTGCGGGAGGTAGAGTTACGGAGGATGAAGGCGGTTTCATTCATTTCTACAAGAAAGGTGGATTCCCCCCGGGCCAGATTGTCCGTGGCTCCCACCCGGCAGAAGATACGGTCCACTAGGGAAATCTCTCCCTCTATGGCAGGAATAAACGATCCGATCTGGGCCATGAGTGTGATCAGGGCCGTCTGTCTCAGGAATGTGGATTTACCGGCCATATTAGGTCCCGTGATAAGGGCGAAGGAAACATTGCTGTTGTCTATGATCAGGGAATTGGGTATGAATTCGCCGGGAGGTAAATGATACTCTACCACGGGATGGCGCCCGTTGTTGATACGGATTTCCGATCCTTCCGTGAGTCTTGGTTTGACATAGCCGTTAATAGTGGCGCAATAGGAAAGGGATTGGAGGCAGTCAATCTCGGCAAAAAAACGGGAGACCTGCTGAAGCAGATCGAGATGTTCCTTTACCCGGGAGCGTATGCTCAGAAAGAGTTCCTTTTCCAGTTCGATAATCCTATCGGAAGCGCTGTTGATCTCCGTTTCTATCTGCGCCAGCCTGTCTGTTGTATATCGTTCGGAACCGACGAGGGACTGGCGTCTGATGAAATGGGTGGGAACCTGATCAAGCTGACTCTTTGTCACATCGAAGAAATAGCCTATGATCTTGTTGTATTTGATCTTCAGATTGCCGATTCCCGTGTCCTGTCTCTCCCTGTCCAGATACTCATCAAGGATCTGACGGCTGTTCTTTTTCAGATTTTTCAGTTTGTCCAGATCTTCGTTATAGCCGTCACGAATCATCCGTCCTTCGGTCAGAAGTATGGAAGGATCCTCAGCCAGGGAATCTTCAAGCAGTTTCAGTAGGCTGTCGAGGGCTTTCTCATCGATGCGGGAATCTATGAATAGTTCTTCTGCCCGGGTAGCCCGGGAAAGGGTTTCTCCTATGTGCCGGTACTGCGCGATGGATAAACCAATGGCCACCAGATTCTTGGCATGGGCCTTATCCATAGCCACACGGGCTGTCAGCCTCTCCAGATCCAGAATGGGCCGGAGATCCTCCCGCAGTTTCTGAAGGAGCAGTTGATCAGAGTGAAGCAATTCCACTCGGTCAAGACGCTCTCGAATAGGTTTCATATCCTTTAGTGGATGTTGTATCCAATTCTTGATGAGTCTTGTTCCCATGGGGGTTTGTGACTGATCCAGTATCTCAAAAAGGGTGTAATGTTTGGAACCGTCGTGCAGATTCCTGACAAGCTCCAGGTTCTTGCGGGTTGCTTCATCAAGGGCCAGATAGTCCGATTCGCTGTAGACGGAGATCTCCCTTATATGGGGGAGAAGACTTTTCGCCGTATCCTCAATATATTCCAGAATCACCCCGGGGGATAGGGTCAGTGCACTCCCCTTCTCAATCCCGAAAGCCTTAAGGCTGTTCATATGGAACTGCTTCCGTAAAAGGGCGTCTCCTGCCTGAATATCAAAGGACCAGTCGGGCATCTTGTTGAGGAAATAATCCCCCTCTTTCAGGAATAGGAAATCGTCCTCTTCCAGAAGGGTCTCCTGGAGGATCAGCTCTCCCGGGGAAAGTCTAAACAGTTCGCTTCTCAGAAAATCATCTCCCCCTTCCCGAGGGGTAAGGGAGGTAAAGAAATCACCCGTGGATAGATCAATATAGGAAAAGTTGATAAACTCCCCGGAATAGCCTACTGCAGCCAGATAATTGTTTGACCCCTTATCCAGAAAGTTCTCATCCACCACGGTACCGGGAGTGATAATCTCCACTACTTCCCTTTTCGCTATTCCCTTTCCCTTGGGAGGCATTTCGGTCTGTTCGCAAATAGCAATTTTCCGGCCCAGTTTGAGGAGCCGGCCTATGTAGTTCTGTGAAGCATGATAGGGTATCCCGCACATGAGGATCCCCTGCCTTTTTGTCAGGGTGAGATTTAAAAGCTTACTGACTTCCCGTGCGTCATCTCGGAACATCTCATAAAAATCACCCATCCTGAAAAAAAGAACAGCATCTTTATGCTGTTCTTTGATGGAGATATACTGACGCATCATGGGCGTGTTTTCAGACACTTCCACTCCCGTTATCTATTCAGTTGGGCAAGCCTGTTAAGGACCGCATCGGTAATATCAACATCGGGGGACCACCACACCAGATCGGGATCGCTTTTTTTCATAACGAAGGAGTAACCCAGGCTTTCCGCCACATATTGAATGGCATCGTAAATTTCAGTTGTCATGGAAAGGCTGGACGCATATTTCTCTTTCATATTATTCAGCTGGGTCTTTTTGATGCGAAGATAATCCTGCTGATACTTCTTTTTCTGATCGATCATTTCATCGTAGGAAAGTACGCTGTTGTCATCACCAGCCTTCTGGGCATCCAGTTTCTTCTCTTCCAGGGCGGTGATGTCATCAGCGATGGATGCCAGTTCCTCTATGATCTGGTTTTCGAAATCATTCACTTCCTTTATTTTACGGGAGTCCTGATAGTAAACAGAAAGGAGACGTGAATAGTCCACCACCGCCAGTCTGGTTATCTGCTGGGAAAAGAGAAGTCCCCCAAAGAATGTCATCATTGCTGTTATCAAAATAAGTCTTTTCACTTCATTCTCTCCTGAATATTCTTAGTATAAATCCATTTCAAAGGCTATGACCAGGTCAAGACCGGAATCGGGGAATACATTATAGTCAGCCTCGGGATTCCAGTCCACAGCCCCCTGGTCATCGAAAGTGAATTTCTTAACAAGGTAGAGACCAATGGGAAAGGAGGGATTGGCAAAGCGGACTCCCGCTCCCAGACTGCAGCGGTAATCGGCGGGCTGCATATCCAAAAGGGCCTGATCACTGTTCCACATCCCCACCACGTCCAGGAACACATCAGTGGTGAGTATTTGGGGAATCACGGGGAATTTAAGGGCAAGGGTTGAATCCCAGAGAGCTTTCCCTCCGGTCTCCACATTCCAACCCCTGGCGATAAACATACCGTCGATATAAAAGCCCTCATCGCTCAGATCAAGTGTGTAATCCTTTATCCAGGGCTTTTCAAAAATATAGGAAAAGGCACTGTCCAGGCTCAGAACGCATTTGAAATTTTTCTCATCATTGACGGGGATATCGAACAGGGTGGCGTAGAGTCCCAATTTCGAAATCGTCTTGAAGTACTGCTTCGTGGAAATCGATGTGATGCCCGCAACTGAAAGGGACTGGCTGAAAATATAACCCTTATTGGGATCATAGGTAATATCCCTGTTGTCAACTACACCCTTGACCGTAAGAGTATCGTAGTAGAGCCATGTATGCAGATTGTCAGAGATGGAGCTGCTGTAGGGGGTGAATTCGTTTTGATCATAATTGACATATTCGACACCGCTTCGAATACTGGTGGATGCGGAAAGATTTCCCAGATTGGTCGGCCAGGTATACCCCGTGGAGAAACCAAGAGAAACATAGTGGGATTCGTAGGTCATCTTATCGGCGGTGGGTACCTTGGCGGAATTCGCTTCATACTCGTCATAGGTAAGATAGGGATCGGGAATTCCATTTCCATCCATATCCTGCTCCGCCGTTTTCTGAGAATTATGGGTATAGGTCAGGTCAAAACCGCCGGACCAGCGCACTCCGAAAAGCCAGGGTTCATTATATTTCAGGGAAAGGGACTGGCTGGCAAAGGAGAACTGGCTGGATACCCCCACACTCTTACCGGTACCCATGACATTGGAATCGCTCCACTGCAGCTGACCGGAAATAGGAAAGTCGGGGCCCCCGGAAAAGGTCATTCCGAACAGAATATTCGCCGTCTGGCCCTCTTCCACATTGATGACCAGATCCATGAGGAGATCTGTGGATCCCTGATATGTCTGAGGTTCCACGGAAGAGAAGTACTGTGTGCTCATCAGATTCTGCCACCCTTTGATCAGGGCGGATCTGTTGAATACATCCCCCGTTTCAAGGGGAATTTCTCTGAGGATGACATAATCCTTTGTCCTGTCATTACCTTTTACGGTAATATTCTCTATATGGGCCCGGTCCCGCTCCACTATGGTCACATCAAAGGAAACGGTACCCGCCGTTTCATCCTTGTTCATGGTGTAGTCAATCACGTTGTAGATATAGCCGTTCTCATAATAGAGATCATTAATACTCTGAAACCCTCTCTCAAAAGTTATCATATTGAGAATCCCGTCCGCTTTCAGCAGGGAGAAATTCTGACGCAGTTCATCATCGGAAAAGATGGTGTTACCGGAAAAGGTGAGTGTCCCGAAACGGTAGGCTGTCCCCTCTTCAATTATCAGAGTGATTACCATTTTATTTATGCCGTCAGCCTCATCGAGAACGATGTCCCGGTTTACCTGAACAACATCCATATCGATATAGCCTCTGGATCGATAGTTGTTCTTTATGGCCGTGATATCTTCCTGAAGCTGACTCTCCACGAAAATACCCTTATTGAAGAGGGACTGGGGTTTGGTTTTCATAAGCCCCAGCAGGGTTCTATCGGACATTTCTGCGCTGTTGCCCTCGATTCTAATCTCGCTGATTTTTGTCTGTATACCCTCTTCTATCTTAAAAACGACCTGTGCCGTATTGGCCGTTTCATCTATCTCCGTTACGAACTCAACTTTCGCATTAAGAAAACCCTTATCCAGATAAAGGGCGGCAATAGCGTCCCTGTCCAGGCGAAGGGAGGAATTATTGAGTATATCCCCGGTCGTGGTAAGAACCGTATCGCGGAGTTCGCTTTTTCTGATTCGGTCATTTCCCGAATAGACGATGTCATTAATAGAGGGCTTCTCTTCAACATTAAAGGAAATAATAACAGTCTCGTTACCCGCATCTCCGGGTAGAATATTCGCTGTGATTAAATCAAAATACTCAAGCGCATATAGCCGGGCCTGGATTTCCCATGAAAGGGAATCGGAAAACTCCTTTCCGATGAATTCCTTCGTTACAGCCCGAAGCTCATTCTCTGAAATAGTGTCCAGACCGGTGAAACGGATATCGACTATACGCTTATTCAAATACCAGTCTCTTCCCTGATCTCCCGAATCCTGAGAAAAGAGAGGGAATAATAGGGAAACTAACAGAATGACAAGCCAGAATTTCTTCATTTCTACTCCTAGAACAAGTTATAACCTGAAATTTATGGTAATGCTTGTGTCGTTAATAAATCGTTCCGATGAACTGCCAGAGGCCAGATCATCGGGTAAATAGGTCCATCCGATATTAAAAAAGGGCGTTTCCATCTCCAGCTTTACGTTAAGATCAAAACCCATACCGCTCATAACGGTCTGCTTTTCATTGTATTTAACGCTGAATCCGCCAGCCACAAAAAGGTCCCGTCCCAGATACTTTCCCACATTCAGAAAAGTACCGTCCAGATATCTCGCTACATTATATTGAGAACTGTCATTTGTATAAACCCCCTGACTTGCATTAAGCTGATCTTCTATTATATTTTTGAGGAAGCCCGTTTCAATGGTGACCATGTCCACATTCAGTGCATCCTTTATCCCCTCTTCGAAGGGGGCGGAGAAGGTATATTTATCCGCATAAGTTCCCAGGGCAAGAGCCAGGGTCGAGCCTGTACCATCCTGACTCTGATAGGGCTGAAGCATGGCAAGAAGCTCCCGCTCCGAGTAGGAGGGGATGGAACTGAACCGGGGATTAAAATCGCTGAAAAGGGAACCGGAATAATCGATCATCAGGGTAACTTCCTCACCATTGTTTGTAATAGCAGCTTCGGCAGAAACATTAAGAAGCGGATCGAATTTATCCTGAGTTTCATCAAATTTCACATTTCCTTCACTCAGATAGAAGGTTTTGTCGAAATAGGCGATGTCTCCGCTTCGGATGGAAAGGTCACCGGTCAGAGTATTCACCCAAGGAATATTATCCAGTTTGAAGCGGAGATTTTGATCTATATCCAGGGTGGCTTTTACCACATGGAATTCCTCGTTGGGAATAACCATGGTCACATCCTTTCCCGTTGTGAAATTCAGGTCGACCTTAAGATCCCAGGGATTGACCCTCTCTTCGGGCGGTGTCTGTGGCTTCCGGGGGGACTGATCCAGGGACATGACGAGTCTGTCCAGCAGAAAGTCTCCCTCGATGAAATACTGCTGTCCCGTCCCGTAAAACGAAATGTTACCCTGGGCTTCTCCGTTCAGAGCCAGCCCTTTTATGGGATAGATGATGGGGACGGAACCGCCGTTTCTTCCGATAAGGGAACCATCGAAATGGAACTCATCAAGATTCCATCCGTCCAGGCTCACATCGCCCTTGGCTCCAAGAGTACCCGTCTGGCCAATATCCATTTCAAAATAGGGTATGGTCACATTGTTATCGGTGATATCTATGGCCATTCTTGTCACACCCTTATCCTTTGCACTGTATGATGTGTCAAGTTGAAGAGGGTCAATGGTGAACACCCCGTTGAAAAGAGGCTGTACAGGTGTCCCCTCCATGGTTAATTCACCCTTCAGATCCCCTCTTATAAACTCTACCATTGCCTTTTTGCTGGCATAATCCAGGGGCATGAAAGGATTGGCCTTAACCATATCCATGGCGATATTCTTTACGGAGATATCCATATAAGCACCCGTATAAATTCCGCTGCAGGTAAAGGAAAAGGGGAAAAGCTTCTCCGATGAGATCTGGAGCATTCCGTTTGTGAGATTATAGTAGGAATCGAGTATCCTTCTGTCATCGTTTCGAAGAGAGACGTTTTCCCCTTCCCGGGTCATTTTAAAGCTCAATGACGGGCTGACTTCCACCCCGCCGTATACAATTTTCTCGGTTTTGAGTATACCGGAGAAATCCGAATTTCCCGGCTGCAGTATATCGCCGCTGGTTCCCCGAAAGAGGAAGCCCGTTCTCCACTCCTTTTGAGCAATCTTGCCGTAGGTGCCCAGGCTCATGGTCAATTCTCCCTTCTCCCGTTGAAGAGTGAGCAGACCGCTGTCAAAACTGATCCCCCCGGATTTTCCCTCCAGCCGGGAAAGGAGAAGTTTTTTATCATCAAGAGTGAAAAGACAGGATAGCTCCCCCCAGTCCTGTATCTCTCCGGATAGATTTCCTTCAAGCTGGGGATGACCGAAAAAATCACTCCCCTTAACCACTGCCGTGAGCCGCCCGCTTTTATTCATTGCCGGGATCCGTTCAACCAGAAAGTTTTCCAACTCACCATAGCCGTTGACTTCACCCCCATCGTTCCTGTAGAAAATGAGTTTATACTTTTCGTCCCTGTCCGATAGAAGGGTAATCCATCCGTTCAAAGGGGAATCCTTTCCCGGGGGCAACAGAAATTCTCCGGTACCGCTAAGTTCTGAATATTCATCGGACCAGGTCATACGATTCAAGTGGAGGGAGTCCTCCTCATAAATCCCGCTAAAGGAAAGGGTTCCGGGAGATACGTAAGTACTCTTAACCAGAGCAATCCTGTTATTATTCAGATTTATTGCTCTTCTGTCCCGGGAAAAATATCCCGAAATATCGATATCAAGATTCAGAGAGTTTTCATTCCAGTTCAGGGGAAGGCCCTTTGTCATAAGGGAAAGATTCAGTGAATCCCCCTGTCCCAGAAGAAACTTTCCCTCCAGGCCATAGGAGCCGGAGAGGGATACAAGCCTTTCTTCAGGGTCCCATGTAAAATCCAGGTCGTAATTAATGTCATTGATTAGAAACCGGGTTTGGTAGGTATTCCCCAGGCCCGGATCACCTACCAAAGAACCGTATCCCCTGAGTGATTCACTATCCCAGCTTATCCGGGGTATGGCTATTTCCTGACGATCTCCATACCCGCTGAGGGAGAGGGATAAAACGGGGGAAATCATATCCAGGGAATCAATGCGAAAGGAAGGATTTCCTCCTTTCAATTCACCGTATCCCTGGGATTTGATCTGTCCTCCCTCAAGGAAACCGGAAATTTTCCTGCGGGCCGGGGAATCATTCATGACCAGCGAAAGGGCCTTCTGAGGATTGAGCTTGTCCAGTTGGTACCAGCACTGGACCAGGGGGGATTCCTTTAATTCGGCATAAACATCAAGGGCAAGACTGTCGACCAGGTCCCCTCCAAAGAGAAGATTGGCAAACAGGGTGTTCTCTTCCCAATCCCATTCACCGGAGACATCCACCTGCCCCAGTTCTTCCCCGTCCAGGGACAGGCTCCGGGAATTCAGCAGGAAAGGCCCGTCATCAAGATTCATATTCCAGCGGGAAAACAGTTTTTTCCCGGAAAAAAGGGAAATTCCGTTCAGGGTTAAGTTGCCCGCGGCTGTCCTCTCCCTACCATTCAAAGCCCCTCTGTACGAGAGAAAACCCTTAGGGGAATCAAGGGAGATGGTTTCCGCCTTTACATCCCAATCTGTTCCGTTTATTTTAAGGACAAGGGTTGATGAACCCCCGAGATATTTCGAAACTTTCTCCCCTTCGCCGTTAAGTGTCAGATCGGAAAGATAGCTGAATTTTGTTTCCGTGGATTCCGGCTTGTACGTAAAGGAAAGTGTTCCCTTCATATTCATATCAAATAGTTCGCCGAAATCGGTCAGAGATTTACCCGGTGTCATAATCAGGGAGGGGGTAAAATTCTCAGCATGAAGGGTAAGTTTCCAGATATCACCCTCGTTCTGAACAGAAAAATCCAAAGGATATTTGTCGTTAACCTTACTTATATTGAGTAATCCTTCATTGTAGGCGAGCTGAAATCTCATATGATCCATAAGCAGATAGGGAGAATCCACATGGGAGAAACCGGTAATCAGGTTAAGGGAATCCAGTCGTGAAGAAAGGGTCCCGCGCAAGGTGAGATCCGTAGAGAATAGATCGTTATAAGCGATCCGCCCCCTGTGACTGAGATTGATAGTCCCGGATTGTTCATTCAGACGAAGTTGATCGATATTCCAGACCAGTATGTCATTTCCCCTTGCGAGATGGACATCTATATCCCTCAGTTCAATTATTCCTGCGGGGAAGTACCGGCTCAACAGCTCACCCAATCGGGAACTGAGACCGTCCAGGTCGTTCAGAGACATATTCCCTTCCCCCGCGGGCAGATCAAGATAAAGATCCCCCCTTTTTACAATGATACGGCGGAGATTGAAACGGCTACCGTCCCCGGAAAAGAGGGACAAGCGATAAAACAGAGAGATTCGGTCTGAGAAAAAAGTGAAATTCTGGGGATTGTTCTTATCTCCGGAAAGGGTGAACTCCCTGATACGCAGGGAATTGATAATGGTGGGAGAGATAGAACGATATTTAACTTTTAGGTTGTTATTGGTTTCCCACTGAACTATGACACGGGATTTCACATTTTCAAGCTCACCTAAAATAGCGATTCTCACGGGAATATATATCAATCCGGTTGCCGTAATAATCAGGGAGAGAATCATGAACTGATAGAGATATTTCCTAATCAACGGCCTCTCCGTAAAATTTCGAAAACTGGATTCCTATAACCCCGTTTTCTCTCTCCCCGGGAGAAAAAACGAAGCGGGAGACGATATTTTCCAGTATCTCATCATAGGTTCCGCTCCCGGTACCCGGAGGAATCATAGATATGTCTCTGACTAACCCCTCCCGGGATACGGTGAAACGAACTCGACAATCCAGAAGAGTTCCCAGAACGGGATCGGAAAGATCAAGAAACAACTCCGGCGTATCAAGAAGAATCCGGGAATTGTTATCTTCCAGCTCAATGGTGTAAAAGGAATCGCTGGCTACCGACTTTTCGTCTTCTGGTATAAGAAGATCGTCGATGAGAAAATCCTCCACCGGCAGTTCCAGACCCGCATTGTCGAATGTTACAGGATTTTCCTCTTTATAGGAATAGGAGAAATCCGTTACCGGCGCTTCCTCCGGTACGGGAATATCCAAAGGAACATCGACAGGAGATGATCTATCGGTATCCCCTTCTGACAGATTAGGTTCAATCACCCGATCCTGCTCGATTTCTTTTCTTGATTCCCCATTTAAACTCTCCGGAACGGTATCAGGAGGAACAGACGCCGTTTCTGCTTGCTTTTCCGGGGGCATGACAGGTGACGAAGCGTGAGGCGGATCTGAAGGGACGGGATCTTGTATCACTGTTGGAGGAGCCGGAAGGGACAGGGCTTTACGGGGAATTCTGTCTATATGAACTGAAACGACTCTCTGCGATACGGGCAGGGAAAGCTGGCTGGTATGCTGTCTGTAATAAAAAAGAAGCAGCAGAAAAAAAAGCACATGGATAAGAGTGGAAAGAATGAAATTCCTGCTCCGGACAAACACGATTCAGTCACTCTCCGTTAATAGGGTGATATTGCTGAACCCTGCCCTTCCCGCTTCATCCATGACTGCCACGAGAAAAGCGTAACTTATCCTCTCGTCACCGGCGATTATCACTTCTCCCGTCTTATCATTTGTTGATGTGAGGGCTTCATACAATTCGTTGAGAGAATAGTTTCTGTCCTGAAATACAATAGCATTATTTTCTTTCAGGATAAGGGTTAATTTTTTCTGAACAGACTCTGCTGGAGCCTGGCTTTCGGGCATATTGATATCGATGGGAGAGAGTTTATTAAAGCTTGTGTTCATGACGAAAAATATGAGAAGCAGAAACATAATATCGATAAGGGGTGTAATCAGAAGAGGGGTACTCTCCCCGTCATCCCTTTTAATTTTCTTCCATTCTAGCTTTCTTGCGGACATCTTCCCGAATCTCCCTGTAGAGGTTCATAATCCTGTCTATGGTCAGCTCAAGCTGCTCTTCCATGATATGGAGCCTGTTCTTCAGAACAAGATGGAAAAGATAGGCAGGAACGGCAATTATAAGGCCGGCGGCTGTGGTTATCAGGGCCTGGGAAATCCCTCCCGCCAGAACATAGGGATCGGAGCTGCCGCTGATCCTCATGCGGTAAAAGACATTTATCATACCGGCTACCGTACCCAGGAGCCCGAGCAGGGTGGTTATGTTGGCGAGGGAAGGGAGAAGACCGATGCGGCGGTTGAGTTTATCGATCTCTCTCAGGGCCAGATCAAAGAGAAAATCCTCACGGTCCGAGGGGCTGTTCTTCTGAAAAATTCGGATAGAACCTTTCAGCAGTTTTTTCTGAGAGAGGGATCTTGTCGCTTCCGATGCCTCCTGAACCCGGCCTTTGTCGACCAGATAAAGAATCTGGGAAAAGTGTTTCTCACTAATGACCCGTCTCTTAAGAGAGAAAAGGAGTTCTATCACTAAAGCCAGCAGATAAATGGAAATCAGAAGAATGGGAATGAGAAAGGTAAAGCTTTCCCTTATCATATCAATCATTAAGAATCATCTCCCTTTCCGAAAAAATTTCAGGATATCTGAAACCGCACAAATCACGGATTTCTTCCGATTCCGTTTGACAATAGAGTATATAATTGGCAAAAAGCCTTAAGGAGAGAAACTGATTTTTCAGCGATTCCCAGGAGACAGGGCTTATGGGGAATTGCCAGATCGGTTCCCGCGACTCTCCCCCGTAAATCAGAGCCTGAAAATACCGTTCTTCCAGAGAGTGGCAGGGTGAAAGGAACACCCCTGCAAATAGGATGGAAAGGATGATATAGCGGCCCTTCATGTGTGAGTAATTATACCAGATATGGGGTATAAAAGAAAGCATGATTACAGAGCATCTTTCAAAACTTAGAAATAACGTAATTTTATTAATGGATAGAAAGCTCAATCTTTTATATGATTTGTTTACCAGAACAC
>JAFGPQ010000194.1 GCA_016936115.1 Spirochaetales bacterium
CCAATCCTCGTCCTGTCCCACATTGGTGCAGATGGCCACAACCTCCGCATCGTTGTAGTTCTCCTTAAGCCAGGGAATAATTATGGACGTATCCAGTCCGCCCGAGTAGGCCAGACAGATCTTCTTCACTTCGTCTTTGTTCGTTGCACTCATTTATTTCATCTCCTTTCAGCGTTCAGGCTGATAATACTTCTTTCATCGATTCTTTGAGGATACCGAGCCCTTCGGCGATCTCCTCTTCCGTAATGACAAGGGGAGGGGCCAGGCGCACCACATTCGACCCGGCCCGCAGGATGATCAGTCCCCGGGAGCGGGCGTCGGTGATGATATCCCCAATTTTCCCCGCCTCCTCTTCATTCTCAAGAACGAGTCCCCTCAGGAGTCCCGCCCCTGTCACATGGGCTTTGAGGCCGATTTCACTTGCCGTCCTCATCAGCTGCTCTTCCAGGAAAAACCCTTTCCGGCGGATCTCTTCGAGGAAGGATTTCTCGGTGAGAATATCCCACATATATGAGGCAATCGCCGTGGTCACCGGACCGCCGCCGAAGGTTCCCCCGTGGTCTCCCAGGTGCACATAGTCGTTCACCTTTTCCGGGATCAGGGTGGCCGAAAGGGGCAGTCCCGCCGCCAGAGGTTTGGACAGGGTCACAATATCCGGCTTCAGTCCGCTCAGGGAGGACGAAAAAATCTCGCCGCACCGGGCCATTCCCGCCTGGACCTCGTCGGCGATGATCAGTATATCCTTCTCGCGGCAGATCCGGTTCAGAGCTTCGGCAAAATCCCTGTTCATGGGGGTGCATCCCCCTTCGCCCTGAAGCGGTTCCACGATGACGGCGCAGAACTTGTCATCCAGCACCTCTTCAAGCCGGGAGACATTATTGTATTCGGCGAAGTGGAATCCCGGCGCCAGGGGTTCGTAGGATTCCCGGTATTTTGCCGTGGACGTGGCCGCCAGGGCCCCCATAGTCCTGCCGTGAAAGCTTCCCGTGAAGGAGAGGTAGTGGTAGCAATCGGGCCCCTTTTTCCTTTTCCCGTATATCCTGGCGTACTTGAGAGCCGCTTCGTTAGCTTCGGAGCCGCTGTTCCCGAAGTGAACCGCGGCGAAATCTCCCGACCCCACCAGCTTTTCCGCCAGCTCCAGGGCCGGTTTGTTGGCGTAAAGATTGGAGACATGGATCAGCTTGAGCATCTGATCATGGGCGATCTTCGCCAGATCCTCACGGCCGTAACCCAGGGCGTTGACAGCGATTCCCGCCGCAAAATCCCTGTATCTGTTTCCGTCCTCGTCGAAGAGGTAAATTCCTTCGCCCCTGTCCAGGAGCAGAAATTCGGACGCATAGTTGCGCGGATAGGGGGGATTTTTCACAATTGACGGTTGAATCATAGTATCACCTTCCTTTATTTCAGGGTAATTTTCGTACCCTTGCTTTCCTGTATCATGGCGTTCAGATCCCCCGATTCGCGGTAATCCGTAATCAGGATGGCCGAAACGCCCAGTCTGAGCGCTTCCAGAGAGGAGGTCACCTTGGGAATCATGCCCCCGGTGATCACTTCCCGCTCCAGAGCCGACGTTATCGCCTCTTCATTCATCTCGTCAATGATCTTGCCCTCTTCCAGTATCCCCGGAATGTCGGAGATAAAAAGCAGCCGGGACGCTTTCAGCGCCTCCGCCACTCCCAGAGCGGCTTCATCGGCGTTGATATTGATGCCCCGCCCCTGTTCGTCGTAGGAGACGGAAGAGAGGATGGGAAAGTAACCGGTCTGCCACAGGATTTCTACCAGGGAGGGATCGCTCCGATCCAGGGAACCGCTTCTGTTTTCCCTTCCTCCGTGGTTGCCGAAGCTTTTTCCTGAGAAAAGGGCCCCGTCGCAGCCGGAAAGGCCGACCCCGTTTACTCCGGCCCGGCGGAAGAGACGCACCAGGTACTTGTTCATCTTTCCCGCCAGTCCCATATCCACGATATCCATCTCCTCGGGAGCGGTGATTCTTTTTCCGTTCACAAAGAGGGGCTCTATGCCGTAGACTTTCTGGATTGAGGAGACCGCCGAGCCGCCTCCGTGTACCAGAACGATGTGGTAGTCGGCTGATAACCGGCTGATCTCTCCAGCCAGGGCGAGAAGGGCTTCTTCCTCTTCAGCGGCACGGCCCCCTATTTTTATGACTATTCTCTCTTTCATTTCATCGGTTCCTTCAGACTCTCAGCCCCCGGTCTTCCGGCAGTCCGAGCATGATGTTCATGTTCTGTACCGCCGCCCCGGATGCTCCCTTGCCCAGATTGTCCAGTCGGCTCATGACAACCGCCTGATCCCCTTTGGCATAGACGAACAGGTCCAGCCTGTTCGTATCGTTGCATCCCTGGGGATGGAAGAAGGTGCCCTCAATAAAATCGCTCTGGTCTCCCAGGGGAAGAACCCGGATAAACTGCTGGCCCCCATAATGATCGGCCAGACAGTCGCGCAGTGTTTCACCCGTAACCTTGCCCCCCAGAAGGGGAAGAAACAGGGGAATCGAAACAACCATTCCCTTATAGAAAGGGCCCACCATGGGCATGAAGAGAGGAGGTTTCTTCAGCCCGGCCATCTTCATCATCTCCGGCAGGTGCTTGTGGCTCAGGGAGAGGCCGTAATGGTGGGGGCCCTCCTTGAAATCACCATCCTCTTCGGGATCGTTGTATTTCTCTATCAGCTTCTTGCCCGCCCCGCTATAGCCGGAGAGGGAGGTGCAGACCAGATCGCTTTCCGCCGGCAGGATCCCCGCCGAGACAAGGGGATGCAGGGCGGCAATGAAGCCGGTGGCATGGCAGCCCGGGTTGGCCAGCCGTTTCGTCTGAGCAATCTCCTCACGCAGGGAAGGTGATAGTTCGGGGAAACCGTAGGTCCAGCCCGGATCGGTACGGTGAGCCGTACTGGCATCTATGACGCGGGTTTCCCCGTTCTCAATCAGGGATACGGACTCCCGGGCGGCTTCATCGGGCAGACAGAGAAACACAATATCTGCTTTATTCAGATATTTCTTCTTCTCCTCCCGGTCTTTCCGCTTCTCTTCCGGTATGGTGAGAACTTCAATCTCATCCCGCTCTCCGAGACGTTCGTGAATCATCAGTCCGGTAGTTCCGGCCTGGCCGTCGATAAAAATCAGGGGTTTCACTTGGGCAGCTCCAGATCGGGGATCATCTGCTCAAGGCAGTTCACAATATCCTTTCGCTCCACCCCGTCGGAAAGGATTATCAGTATGGTATCGTCCCCGGCAATGGTTCCGGTAATCTCGTCCAGATCCAGCCGGTCCAGGGCAAAGGCCACCGTATTCGCATGGCCCGGGAGAGTATGCATTACAGCGAGATTCCCGGCAAAGGCCAGGGAGATATATCCCCGAGTGATGTCCTCCAGGAAATGCTCCGTGGTCTCCTTATTCATCTTCTGATCGGGCAGGGTGTAATAGTATCCCCTGTTCCCGTCGGAAACCTTTCCCACTTTCAGGCTCTTCAGGTCCCGGGACAGGGTCGCCTGGGTCACATGGACATTCCTCTCTTTGAGAAGGAGCAGCAGCTGTTCCTGGCTGGCGATTTTCTTTTCTGTGATAAAATTCTTGATAATTGTTAATCGCGTATTTCTATCTAACATGTTATATTTATTAACACAAAGCGTATAAATATACAACATGAGGGGTGACGTTTTTCTCACTTTTTCTTAGGGATATTTTCCGATGGAATAACTTTTGGAAAAAACATCGATTTCAACCGGGAATCGGCCGATTCTATAGTATAATAGAGCAGACCTGTATGAATAATGAGTCTTTAATACATATTCGCATCTCAGATAATCACATGGAAGCCTATATTAAGGTTGACTTTTCAAAATGTGACCCCGGTTTTCCCTCTCTGGATCTTCTGGAGTCCCTTCTTACGGGAGAAAACATCATAAACGGCGTCATCCATGAATCTCTGAATAAAATTCTAACGGACAGATCGGAAGAAGAGGTCCTTGTCGCCCGGGGAATGAGCCCTGTCAAAAGCACTCCCGCCTACATTAAAGTGAAGAAGGAGCTCTACGAGAGCCGTCCCCCCGTGGAGAAAGGGGGGCAGATCGATTATAAGATGGTCTCCCCCTTTGTCATGGTGAAAAAGGGTTCCCCCATCGCCCGGAGAATTGAAGAGTCTGAAGGGCAGGGGGGATGGAATATCCATAACGAAGCGATCAATCCGGAAAAGAAGAATATCGAGCAGCTTCAGCCCGGCGAGAATATTCTGGAGAAGGGCGGCGTTTTCTATGCCGTCAAATCGGGCCGTTTCGAACTGGAAGATAAGATTTTTCAGATAAACGAAGTTCTGGATATAGCGGGTAACGTAGACTACAGCACCGGCCATATCTCCTTTCCCGGAGACGTGATCATACACGGACAGATCAAGGATGGTTTCCGGGTCGCCGCCGGCGGAAGCATTCACTGCATGGAAACCCTGGATGCTTCGGAAGTGTTCACCCGCAAGGATCTGATTATCGAGGGGGGTATCATCGGGCGCAATACCGGTGTTGTCCGGGTCCAGGGTAAAATCGAAACCAAGTTTATTGAGCACTGCCATGTGGAATCCCTGGGAGGGATTGCCGTAAAATCCTCTATCGCAGACTGTGAGATCAGTACTCTGGGGGATCTGGAGCTCCTGAAGAATGGAAAACTTATCGGCGGAACGGTATACGCCGAAAAAAGCCTGACCGTGCACACTCTGGGAAGCCCCTCCAACGGGAATATCAAAATATTTCTGGGCATCTCCTTTGTGGAAGCCCGTCATCTCATCGGTCAACAGAAGATACTGCATGAGATTCTCGAGAAGAAAGAGAAGATTAAGTCCATCGCCAATGAAAAGAAACGCGAGGAACTGGAGAAGAAGGTGGAGTCGGCCATCGAACGTATTCAGAAGAATATGGCCGATCAGATCGTCAAACAGTACACCTGTTTCGGCGCCGAGCTTCGCGTGTCCGGTACTATCTACCCGGGCGCCCAGATTACCATCTGCGATAGAACCGATACGGTACTGGAGAAGAAAGAAAAGGTTATCGTCTTCTATGACGCATCCCGGAATCAGATCGGATACAAACCTTATAAATAAAAAAGCTGTCACCCTTCGGAGACAGCCTTTAATATCTGCGGATTGATCAGAAATCCGCTTTCTCTATGCTGACAACCTGATAGCTGTATTTCTGTTCGTTGATCTCGAAGGAGAGCTTCTTGTTCTTTCTGTTTCCGAAAAGAGCCGCTCCGAAGGGAGATACGTAGGAGATGATCCTGTTGGAGGGATCCGATTCCCAGGGGCCGAGAATGGTGATTGTCTCCGTCTCTTCGGTTTCCGTATTGATTAGCTCCACACGGGTACCGAAGGAAATTTTCTTGATGTCCACTTCTTCCGGATTGAAGACGCGGGCCCTTTCGATCTCATCCTGCAGCTTTCCAACGGCAATCTGAAGGGATTCCTGTTTCTCCTTGCCCGCCTTGTACTCGGCGTTCTCCTTGAGGTCTCCCAGCTCGATGGCCTTTCCGATCTCCTTGGAATTTTTGGGAATCTCCACTTCGATGATGTTCTTGAGTTCTTTCTGTTTCTCCGAGAGAGCCGCTTCGGTAACGAAGAAGTTCCGGCTTTTGGCCGCTTCGAGGGGTCTCGTGTCCCGGGCGGCGGCGATCTTGAAGTCGGGGAATTTCTCTTCTATCTTCTTTCTCAGGTTCATGATGAGCTTGGGATTCATATCCTTCACATCGTTGATGAGGGAGAAGAGACGGTAAACAGTGTCCTTATCCCCTTCGAGAATGAAGTTCTCAAGACGAAGTTCCTTGAACAGGTAGGTTTCGATACCCCGGCTGATCTTTCTATTGTTGGTGGCATCCTTCTTATTGGCAATATCCCGATAGGTCAGGTCCAGAAGATGGATAAGGTTGATGAGAACCTTTTCGTATTTGATTCCCGTACTCTCCTGCCACTTCTCCTGATCCCCATAGGTTCGCGCCACCCACAGGAAGGCTTCCCGGTATTCCCGGTACCGTTCCACCACATCGGTGAAGAGCTTGTTTACCCGGTCTTTGAAACCGGCGCCCTTCAGATCGTCAATAATGTATTTCGTCTGGTAAAAGGGGAAGATGGAGAGGTAAATCCTGTCCCAGTCCTCCACTTCCTGACGGGTTTTGATAAGGAATTCCCGTCTCAGGTCGGAATCGTCGATTTCGAGGAAGAGGGGAGTCACATCGTCTATATCGGAGAAGAGCTCCTTAAAACCCCAGTTGAGGCCGGGATTCAGGAAGGGGAACTTCCGGGCGATCTTTGTGACAAGCAGATAGGAGCAGACCACGTTGTAGTTCACGTTGGCCGTCTTCAGGTAACCGGCGAAGAACTGGAAAATCTCGTTGAAGTAGTCCGAATCGGGATCGGAGGTCTCCATGAACTCTCTCATGTAGTTGATCTTCTTGAAGAAGTTCTTCTCGGTTCTGAAGCTATTGTAGATCCTCTCTTCAAGGGACATGGGTTTGTCCCTTACCACATAGTGATCCATCTTGTCAGGATCGTTTCCGAAGGCGGAATCGGTCTTGAGAATCTCCCGGGCCGTACTGCTCCAGCCGGTCCATTCGCCGGGAGTCAGAATCGCGGGCACCAGTTCGGATTTGATTTTTTTGATATCGGCGGAGTTGTCGAAGCTCTTGATGATGGTGATCAGGGTCCAGATATGGTCCTTCTTGATTTTCGCCTTCAGCTTATCCTTGGGGAAAATGCTCTTCAGAACCCAGATATGGTCCTTGGCGAGACTCTGCAGGGCATTCACCGCCATCTTGAGAGACATGGTGTGATCCCTCTTCTTGGTGAAATCGATGACTATATCGTCGTCGGCGATGGATTTGATAAGGCCCACGCCCCAGGTCTTGTGATAAACGAAGCTTCCCGAATCGAAGGAGATATGCTTTTCGAAGTCCGTAATGGCCTCGATCACGTTTCTCCATCCCTGGTTCAGGTTGGAGAGGCGGATATACTCGTCCAGCTGGCTGTGTCCCTTGTATTTGTTGCGGTAGCACTCCACAATCTGATTACGGGCCAGGTTGTTCTTGGGATCGTAGGTAAGGATCTTCTTGAGGATTTCGATGGCCACATCCCACTCTTCCTTCTGGAATACCGAAGGGTAGAGATCTTCGAGAAGCTGAACCGCTTTCTCTCCGTCCATAACACGGGACACCCGGTTTTCCACGAGGAAAAGGAATTCGTACTCCTGATCGCCCAGCTCTACGATTTTAGCCCAGACATCCTTGACCACGGAGAACTGGTTCTTTCCGATGAAGCGGTGAATGGCTTTCTTATAGTAATCTACAGCCTCTTCCCGGTTACCCTCTTCCTCTTTTTTCTCGGCGAGCTTTCTGACAATCTGGGCTTCGTCGTAATCGACTTTGATCAGTCTCTCCCAGATCTCAAGTTTCTCCTCTTCCCTGTTCTCGTTGGAATAGAACTCTTCCAGAGTCCTCAGGGCGTACTTGTTCTCACCGAAGTCCAGAACCTTTTTGCACAGGAATTCCACCAGGTTCCATTTGTGATTGTCTACGAATATGTTGATCAGATGGATCATGCCCGAGTCGTCGAGCTGCTGATGCTTGAGTGTCAGGATTCCCGATATGTAAAGTGAGATGATGCTGTTCTTATTCTTTTCCAGCTGTTCCCGGCAGAGTTCCTGAACTTCCTTTTCCATATCGCTGCCGAAAACCTCTTCGAGCAGTTCATCGAACTCATTAAAATTATTGATGGTATAGCTGGACAGGGCAGCTCTGGTCCACTGCTCCTCATTCAACATGCTATTGACTTTGGCTTCAAGATCCGACATTAGCAGACATCCTCCTAAATATTAACTGATATATAACTTAAAAATATCCGGATCCAGGAGCTCGATCCTTTTCATAATGTCCTCTATCTTCTCCCGCTCCTTTCCCGAAGAAAGGTAATAATCGATTAATAGAAAATAGCGGTACAACAGGCGGGGTATTATCCGCCACTCCTTGTCCGGTGATTTTAATTCGCTTCGCAAGCCGTAAATCGACTGCCTGAGACGACCCGCCTCAAGCTCCTTCATTTCCCGTTTCACGTCGAATACCTCATAAAGCACCGCGTATACGGGAATCCACTCCTTTACCTCTTCTATCCTGCTTTTCCTTTCTTTCACCCGCTCTACGAGCCGGACCATATAGCCCGACTCTATCAGGTCAAGATTCACACTCTGGGGGTCAAGGTAAAAAGCTTCCCTGAACAGAACCTTGGAATAGTCTATCTCATTCAGGAGCCCGTAGCAGTCGGCGAACTCCGCCATGATCTCCGCCGAATTCCTGTTGTGCCGGAGAGCTTCCTCCATTTGCTTCAGGGCGTCATCATAGCGCCCGAGAAATTTACAACACCTGCCTGTCCTTAAATACCAGGACGAATCGGAGTCGCTGAATTGGGCTTTCTGCCGGACATAGGTCTTTAGAACCGACTCAAAGACCCACTTTTTGACACCCCGGTATCCTCTCTCGAAGGAGAAGGATTCCTGCCTCAGCAGAAAAGCCGTAAACCGGGGCCACTGGGCATACAGGTAGTCGGCCTGTTCAACCTCTCCGGTGATCTCGTCAATCTCTTCGATCCGTGAGAGCCAGAAGGCGGCGATACGCAGGCCGTCATCTACGAAGGGATTGTTCAGATCCTCCGTCAGCATTCGTCCCAGCAGTGTCTGCGCCTCCGGAAATTCCCCGGCTTCGAATAACATGATGACTTGATCTATCGACTTTTTCTGCGCCATCATCCTTTCTATTATATCAGAGGTAAAAAGAAATGGGAAGCCTGTGGGACGGCAAATTTCCCTCTTGCTCCCGGGGGGTGAATTCCTTACAATGGAACCATGCAGGCCTTTGACTGGGAGAAGGCTCCCCTGGACAGAAATATTCTCCTGGAGGCGTCGGCGGGAACGGGAAAAACCTATACCCTGGAAAGGCTTGTGATGCGCCTCGTTACGGAACGGGAAATCCCGCTGCCCGAGATTCTGGTGGTCACCTTCACCAATATGGCCGCCCGGGAAATGCAGGAGCGGATAGGACGTCTCCTCTCTGAAGAGGCGGGCCGTTCCACCGGGCTGAAAGAGGAGCTTCTGCGCCGGGGGGTCAGGGACTTCGACAGGGCCGCCGTGTTCACTATTCACGGATTCTGTTCCCGGGTTCTCCAGTCCCTCCCCTTTGAGTGCGGTCTCCCCCCGGGAGCCTCCGTGAGCGGAGAGGATGAGCTTACCGGCTCTCTGGTCCAGGACTGGTTCCGCCTGAACGAAGAAAGGGATGATCCCTTCCTGAGGCAGGGGTACCGGGCCGCCTACGAACGGGAAAAGAGCTTCCCCGCACTTCTGAAAAAAATAGAATCCCTTATCCGGTCACAGAGACTGGAGGGAGATTTCTCCCTTGTACCCGGTCCGATGGAGGAAGCCCTTCTGAAGGATCTCTGCGGGAACTGGAAAGAATCGGTCCTGCTGCGCACCTCCCGGGAGCTGGCAGGAGAGTGCCGGAAGGCCGGTTCCTCCGGGGAACTGGTCGCCCTTCTGAAGGGGGACGGCCTGGGAAAGGGACTGGGAGATAAGACGGGAGAAGTTTTCTACGGGGAACTGCTCGCCCTGGATGATTTCGATGATTTCAGTGCCTTCCTCTCCTATCTGGGGGGCAGGAAGAAGGCCTTTATTAACCGGGTTATCACGGCCCGTAGCTCAGAGGCCTCTCCCGCTTCCCCCCTGGGCCGTGCCTTCGCCGCCTGGAGCTGTGAGCTGCCCGAAATCCTGGCCGAAGAGGGGGGCGCCGCCGCTCTTTCCCTCGCCCTGGCCCTTCTGTTCGAGTTCCGCTGTGCCCGGGAAGTCAGCGCCCGCAGAAACCGGGAGAGAAAGGGAACGGGAAAGCTCACCTACAACGACCTTATCGATCTGGTGCACAGCCTCCTTACGGGACCGGAGAGGAAGGATTCCCTTCTCAAAACGCTCAGGAACCGCTACCGGGTTCTGTTGGTGGATGAGTTCCAGGATACGGACAGGAAACAGTGGGAGATCTTCAGTGCCCTCTTTGACTCCCCTGCAGGTATACCCCAGGTCCGGAATTTCTTTCTCATAGGAGATCCGAAGCAGTCTATCTACCGTTTCAGAGGGGCCGATCTGAATGTCTACCTGGCGGTCAGGGACAATCTTCCCGAAGATGACCGCTACCGCCTGGACACCAACTGGCGTTCCCATCCCCTTCTCATGAAGGGATTCAACACCCTTTTCGCCTCCCTGTTCGGAGAGGAGGGCCGCCCCGGAAAAATCGGCTACTCACCGGTGGATGCGGGTAAGGAGGACGTTCCACGCCTGCTCAAAGAGGGAGAAGCCCTTCCCCCGGTGGAGTTCCTGGCCATGGAGGGGGAACCGGCCAACCGGGAAGAGGCGGTGGAACTCTGGCTGAACACCCAGGCCGATCAAATTGAAGCCCTGCTCGGCAGCAGTGCTTTTACTCTGGAGGGAGATCCCATTCGGGCCTCCCATATAGCCGTACTCCTCGAAGATAACCGCCAGTGCCGCCGCATTCAGGAGCTGCTCTCCGGTAAGGGGATCCCCGCGGTTATATTCGACGACCGGGATATCTTCACCACGACGGAGGTTTCCCTTCCCCTCTACTTTCTAGAGGCCATGATCGGCCGGGACCGGGGTGAATCTATCAAGAAACTGCTCCTGTCCCCTCTGGCGAAGCTGACAGCGGGGGAGCTGCTCTTTCTGGAAGAGGCCGGCTTTCTGGACAGCCTGATTCTCAGATTCCGCCTGTATCGGGAGAAAACCGACCGGGGGGATCTGATAGGCCAGTTCACCCGCTTCTGCCGGCTCGGAGAAGAGATCGCCCGATTTCTTGAGGAGGGCCGGTTCATCAGCCGGGAAAGGGCCGAGTATCTTGGGGAAAATTTTCTAGTCCGCCTCATGGGGGAGAAGGGGGGGGAGCGGCTCTATACGAATCTGCGCCATATACTGGAGATCCTTCACCGGGAGCAGACCGGGAAAAGGCTGAACACGGGGGAGCTCTACCGCTTCTGCCGCAACGAGATGTTCCGGGGACACAGCGACGAGATCTATAACGTGCGCCTGAATCGGGACGGGGACGCGGTGCGGATCATGACCCTGCACAAATCGAAGGGACTTCAGTTCCCCCTGGTCTTTTTCGGGGGCGGTCTCTATCCTTCCCTTCTGAAACGGGGGGATTTTCTGAGTTTTCACAGGAACGGGGAGAACTGGTGCGACTACCTGCAGCTCCCGGGGAACAGGGTTTCCGCCGGTAGAGACGAATGGGAAGAGCGGAAGCGGCTCTACTACGTGGGATTGACCAGGGCGGAGAGCCGGCTCTATCTTCCCCTCTTTACGAAATGGGACGATTCCTGGCTTTCCCGATTTTACCATATCTCCTCCGGCGGGGATTCCGGCGAGAATAATCCCTTTGAAGCGGATAAAATCTCTCTTCCCGCAGGTACAGCCCATAGAGCGGCGGAATCCCTGAGACAAAACCAGCCGGATGTCTTCGCCCTGTGCCAGCCCTTGACCGGTGGACGGTTCGCTCCTTCCCCTGCCGGGAAGGGAGAGTTGACCGCTCCGGTTCTTCCCGATCTTCAGTTGAGCAAACGCTACCCCTCCCTTGTCAGCTTCTCCTCCCTTACCGAGGAGTCCCACGGCCCTGCTGTGGAGGGGGACAATCCCCGGGGAGAGGACCGACGTGAGGAAGCGGACCGGGACGGCGGCACCGACGAGGACAAGGCTGAACCGGACGCCGGCGATCCTGTCCCCACCGCGGAGAATCTGCCCGGCGGAACGGGACTGGGTAACCTGGTCCACACCCTCTTCGAAGAGATCGATTACGGGCTGACCGCCCTTTCCCTTGAGGAATTCCTCGCTTCGGCCGAGGCGGATCTCTTCATAAAAGAGAAGGCTCTCTTCTACTTCAAAGCCGAGTGGTTCGGACAGTATGGAAATGCGGTTAAGGAGATGGTCTGGAATACTTTGAACGCTCCCCTGAATCGGGATAATTCACTTTTTCTCAACCGGATTCCCCGGGAGGAACGGGTTCACGAAATGGAATTCCTCATTCGTCTGAAGGAGGGGAGCGAGATAGGGCTGGGGGACTTTCTGACACCCTGCCGGGAGGGGTATCTCAAAGGGTTTATCGACATGATATTCCTCTGGGAGGGACGGTATTACATCGCCGACTGGAAGACGACCCGCTGCGCCCCCGGGGAGGAATCCCCCTACGACCGTGAGTCGGTGGAACGGATCATGGAAGATCACAGCTACCACCTTCAGTACTGGATCTATACGGCGGCACTCACCCAGTTTCTTGAGAAGGAGAAGGACCATTTTGATTTCGAGAGAGATTTCGGGGGAATCTTCTACTTCTTCAACCGGGGGATGCGTCCCGATTCTCCGGGCAGGGGCGTTTTCTTTACCCGTCCTGGACGAAAGGAGCTGGGGGAGTTCATGAAGCCGTTCACCGGGGAGGAGGCATGATGAATTTCAAATCCCTTCACAGCCGGGCCCGGGAAGAGGGCTCCGAATGGTATCACATTTTTCTGGCTGAAAAACTTACCGCCGAGGCGAAGGGTGACAAAGATCTTTTTCTCTTTCTCCTCTCCCTTTTCAAAGAGAATGAGGCGGGTCATTTGCGAATTGAACTGGATGAGACGGGAAGGTCCATTCTGGAAAGATACGGCTCCTACTTCACATCGCCCCTGTCCCCCTTTGTCATTACCGGAGAGGGACGTTATCTCTACACCTGCCGCAGAAAGGCCCAGGAGGATCGTTTTACCGTTCTCCTGGAGGGCCTGTTGGAAGGGGAGTCCGATCCCTTGCTGAAATATCCGGAAAAAGCTGTGGAGGGAGAGTCCTCGCCGGTTATCTCCGAAGCTCTTTTCCGGGTGAACCGGGAGCGCTTTTTCATCATCACCGGTGGTCCGGGTACGGGCAAAACCACCGCCCTGGCCGGCCTGGTACGTCTTCTGACCGAGGCCGGTGAGAGGGAAGGGCGCCCCCCTTTGAGAATCGCCCTGGCCGCTCCCACCGGGAGGGCCGCCAAGCGGGCCGAACAGAGTCTTAACAAATCCGGGGTCAGCTTGCAGGCCCGTACCCTGCACAAGCTTCTGAATATACGCTTCCATACGGGTGAACCGGGATACCACGGGAAGAATCCCCTGCCCGCGGATCTGGTGGTGGTGGACGAGGCCTCCATGATCGACCTGCGCATGATGAGCCTCCTTTTCGACGCTCTTCCTCCGGGGGGGCATCTTCTCCTGGTGGGGGATAAGGACCAGCTCCCCTCGGTGGAGGCGGGAGCCCTTTTCTCCGACTTTCTGAGCGGTGCCGAAGAACCGGGGCACCGGCTGAACGAAAAGATCCTTCACCTGAAGGAGGTGTTCCGCTCCAACAGCACAATCATCGACCTGGCCCGACTTGTCATCGAAGGGAATTCGGAGGGGGTGAAAAAGTGTCTGGAAGAGAGCCGGGGAGAGGCTCTGCGTTTCGGACCGGTCCCCTCCCGGCCAGACCGGCTCTACCGTATAATCTGTGATTTCTACCGGGAGTCCCTGCCCGCCGGGGAGAGGGAATTCTCCGTTCCCCTGAGGGATTGGGAGACGTGTATAACCGTCATAGACAGCTGGTTTTCTTGCTATAACAATAAGATACTGCTCAGTCCCTCCCGCAAAGGACTGCTGGGAGTGGAGCGGATCAACCGGGAAATAGGTGAGCGCCTCTTCTCCCGTTCCCTGCACGGGAGCTCTCTCATGATGACGGGTAACGATTACGAACTGGATCTGTTCAACGGGGACAGGGGAATCATCTTTCTCTTTCGGGGAGAGCCCCATGTCTTCTTTCCCGGTGATGAGGAGTATCAGGGGTACCGCCACTTTCCCCTGGCCTATCTTGATGACTGGGAATACAGCTGGGCTCAGACCATACATAAGAGTCAGGGTTCGGAATTTGATGAGGTAATGATCATTCTGCCCCAGGGAGCGGAAAAGCTGCTTTCCCGGGAGATTCTCTATACGGCTCTGACCCGGGCCCGGGAGAGGGTGACCCTCTACAGCGATCCCCAGGTCCTGTCCACCTGCCTCAGCCGGGGGGTGGTACGGAACTCCCGTATCAGAGAAGTTCTCTCAGCTGATCCTTCGCCTGAATGATGACCTCGTTATACTGGTCATCCATCATCTGCTGACGGTCCTTGAGGAATTTCATGAACTCCGGATCCTGTTCCGGCCTGAGCCGGACGCTCTGCCCGGTTTGTTCCCTCAGGCGCTCCTCTTTCTGGCGCAGCATGGGTTCGTACTGGGCGCTCAGCGATTCGATCAGCTGCTCCTGACTATCCAGATACTGGGCGAAGAGGTTCTTAAGCTGGCCGAAAAGAGAGGCCAGATCCTCTTTCCCCTCCGCCGATAAAATCATCTGATCAAAGGCTTTTTCCAGGCGGGCCGTTCGGGCCAGATCTATATTCATTCGGGGAAGCTTCAGCTGGGCGAAGAGAGCCTCCTTAAGAGTCTCTTCGTAAATTTCCTTCTCCTTGATCTCCCTATCGGCGAGATCATCCCCCTCTCCCTCGAGAAAAAGGGCGACCCTTCTCTTGGCCGATTTCACCGTTTCCGCTCTCATGAGGGCTCCCCTGTCCGCTTCTATGTCGGAAGTTTTCTCCAGGGCCAGCTCAAGGGCCGATTTTATTCTGGACATGCCGTTCTCCTTCTTAAAGGCAATTCTTGATTCTGTAAATAAACCGTCCCTCGAACTTCTCTCCCCTCTCCAGGTAGGGATAGAGAGAGGGAGGCACGTGGGATCGGACCTCTTCGCTCAGGACCATTTCGTCCCGGCTGTTTTCCCGGCAGGACATATGAAAGAGGGTGTTTAATGAGTCGGAAACGATATTCCCCGTATGGCCCCGATGCCGGAATTCCGTGGCCCCCAGGTGCAGGCCCATGCGGAAGGTGGTGCGCACCTCGTACTTGCTGAACCGGCTTATCCTGCGGTTCAGATAGCACTCCATGGCAGCCTCCATGGCGAACATATTCTGCCCGTCGAAGGGAAAAAGATAAACACCGCCCCAACCGTTCCAGAGCCACTGGTAGCCGTACCAGGCGTCCATATGCTCGTCCAGCCAGGTGCGGAACTCCCGATTGAAGCGTTCCGCCCCCTCCTGGCCCAATATCTCCTGAACCCGCATCATATCGTCGAGCCCCACATAGAGCATGGCGAAGATGTACTCCCGTCCTTCCTCTACCTGATCCCAGTTGACTCCGGAGTAGGGGACCGACTTGTCATAGCTCGTATTTATATAGCGCCGGTCAATGGGGTTCAGCCGCTGAACCTGTTCCAGCCGCTCCCGGCTCATCCCCTGTTCGAGCATAATAGGGCTGATGTAGTCCACCGCCCCGTAATGGAAAAAGAAGGCCGGATCCTCCGCAGGACTGTGGTTGTCCACAATAGCGAAGCGCAGATCGGGCCGGTGCTTCAGATAGGAGAGATGATGATCCAGATCCTCTTCAAAGGGGCGGGATTCCAGGTCCAGATAAACAACAGCCCCCCGTATGCCCCGGCAGATATCCCGCAGGTTCTCCGGAGGATGGAACTCCAGCTTCTCGTAACCGCTGGCGAGAAAGAAATGGCGGATAGGCTCTCGGTCTGTGAAAATCAGGTACCTCATTTGCGATTCTCCCAGCAGAGCCGGTAGTTATAGAGCTGTTCCCTGCCGGAAAGGGTCAGTTTGCGGAATCCCGCCGAAACATCCCCGGGAAGGTGGCTGAACACTTCCTGGGAGATGGTCAGGCTGTCCGGGTCGGTATGGTCCTCTTCGAGCTTGTAGGTCTCCTTAACCGTTTCCGCCATCTTGATTTTCCCCTCTTCCTGGGAGAACTCGATGGGACCCGATTTTATGGCCAGCCGGAGTTGTACGGGCCGGTCCAGTTTATTGGAGAAGTGATTGAAAAGAAAAAGGCGGTGGAGGATTTCCATGGCGCTGTAGACGGCCTGCTCGTTTCTGGTTCCGTAATAGAAGGCGCAGATGGCCCCGTCCCCTTCCCAGGACCAGATACGGCCCAGCCTCAGATGGACTATTTCGTTAATATCCCGTCGGATGAGGTCAAAGGTTTTTTCCACCACCTCCGGATCGTTCTGCCTTACCATCTGGGTATTCTTAACCAGGTCCAGTTTAAGAACGGCGAAGGTACAGGTTTCACCCTCCCTTAAAACTCCCCAGTTCTTGGTTATGCTGCGCCGGGAATCCTCTATAAAGGAGTTGGTATCCCGGTTGTAGATAATCCCGTCCTCCGCCATGAGCTGTATGACATGACCGAGCCGGGGGAAGTGGTATTTTCTGCCGTGAATACCCTGAGTTTCGGCCTGTGCCATGAGAGAGACCAGATCGGGAAAGTAGTTCCATTCGCGCATATCCTTGACGATCTGTCTGGCCCCGTCACCGTGGGCGATAGCGTTATGGGTGGACACACCCATGCGTCTGTGCAGATCATAATCCGGAACGATACGCCTGACAAGATGAATCATTTCCTTCTGGGTCATGCTGCGCGACAGACCCTTGACCACATTGTTAAGCATGCTTTCTTTTACTCTCATAGCTATGGCCTAGAGTAACATGAAAGAGCCCTCGGTGTCGAGAAGAAAGCTGGGGAGCCCGGGAAGGAACAAAATCCTTATATTCTTTTTTTAAATGCCGAAAATAGTAAGGAAGGAGTACCCTCATGGAACAGGTCCAGCCGGAGTGGCATAAATTAAAATGCTATATGGAGAC
>JAFGPQ010000195.1 GCA_016936115.1 Spirochaetales bacterium
GACGTATCAGCCGGGAAATTAACCGTATCAAAGGGGACCGATACGGCCTTTTCGGAGCCGATCGCCCTCACTTCCCCACCTGGAAGGAAGCCTTTCTGCAGCTGGTAGAGGATATCCTGGCCGACGGGGAGGATTTTCAGGCTCCCCTGCCCCTCCCGGTGGACAGTTTCAGGAAGATTTTCCGGGACCGCTCCGATTGCCTGGACAGCGTGGAAGAACCGGCTCTGATTCACTGGGATCTGCACGACGGGAACGTGGTGGTGGATGGGGATATGTCCATAACCGGCATCATCGACTGCGACAGGGCCATGTGGGGGGATCCGGCCATAGAGGTGTATCACTCCGCCCTGTTTCCCCAGGGCGGGGCGTTCTACGAAGGCTACGGCGGAGACATACTCAAACAGGAGGGATTCGTTCCCCGGCGGGAACTCTATGATCTTTACCTGGCCCTGATCTTTGTGATCGAGTGCGAGTCCCGGTCTGTGACCGATCCGGGCCACCGGGAGTGGGCCCAGAGCATGCTCTCCCGACAGATGAACACCATGGGTCTGACCGCTTTATAAAGAGGCATAGGCGATACCGTGTGTTCTTTTCCTCTTGATTTCATACATGGCCTGGTCCGCCTTTTTCAGAAGCCGGTCCAGATTGTCCGCATGATCCGGATACAGGGCGACACCGATACTGGCTTTCACGGTGAATTGGATATCACGGTACGTGCGGGGTTTCAAGATAGCCCGGGAGACCCGTTCAGCCATCTCCTCCACCGGGATGGAGGCCGAATCGAGGGAAAAGAGAACCACCAGTTCATCCCCGCCGATCCGGGCGACTAGATCCCCGTTCCTTATGATCCGGTTCAGATCCTCCCCGATGGACAGGAGCACGTAATCCCCGAAATCATGGCCGTGGGTATCGTTCATCTCCTTGAAGTCGTTCAGATCTATATACATGAGGGCGTATTTTCCTCTCCCCTCTTCAAAATAGCTCTCCAGGTAATATCTGTTGTAGAGGGAGGTGAGAGGATCCCGCTCCGCCTTGGCCTGGTGGTAGGTCTTCTCCCGCATCAGATCCTCCTGCTTCCGAAGGACCCGGCGCATGCTCCGGGGTACGGTACAGATCATATAGCCCATTACGAGAAGATAAACGGTCCGGTAGATCTGACTCAGCCAGTCCGCCGAGATACGGGCGGGAGGGAAGCCCAGATCAAATTCCCCGTGAAAATGCATATAGAGGAGGTTCATAACGAGGGAGCAGAGTATGGTGGAATAGAGAACCAGAATCCGGTCCATTCTCAGGGAGGCCAGAAAAATGACAAGAGGATAGATGAGTACAGCGGCGGAAGTGGCCGTCAGAACCGGGGAATTGCTATGGGCGTCGATATAATTATAAGCGGTCAGGGCGATGACGTTCAGGGTGATGGTGATGTACCCCAGAATCCGCCGGGGTTTCCCGTGAAGGATAAGATAGCCCACATATCCGTTGTACAGCAGACTGGCCGACCCCAGAACCATACCCACGGTCCCCGAGGCTCTGTTGCCCTGGAACCGGTAGGTCACCATGCTCAGAAGAATCAGGACTGAGTAGATGACCCAGTTGATCTTCCAGTGGATTCTTTCACCCCGAAGAGCCTCGGATGCGAACAGTTCGTTATAGCTTCTCTTCTCCATAGCAGCAGCCTCGTTTTAATTCTACAACGATTCGGCGAATTTGCTAAGGATAAATTGTGTTTATTAGCCATAGTCCGCCCGTACCCCGGGAAAGGGCACAGACGGAATGGGGCAGATAATCAGGCGGGGGAAGAGCTCTTTTTCTTCTTATCCACTATTCCCTTGAAGACGGGATAGGCGATAGAGATGACCGTCAGGGCGATGAGGATGATACAGATGGGGGATCCCACGAAGATGCCCAGACTGCCGTCGGATATCTTGTAGGCCCTTCGGAAGGACTGCTCCATGTTGTTGCCCACAATGACCGCCAGTATCATCGGCGTGGAGGGGATTTTCGCCTTACTCATGAGAAAACCGGCCAGACCGAAGATGATGAGCAGGTAGAAGTCCATGATGCTGTAGCTGATGGCATAGGCCCCGACAAAGGAGAGTCCCAGCACGATGGGATAGAGGATTTTCGGGGGTACGGACAGAACGCGCACCAGAAGGCCGGCCAGGGGAATATTCATGACTGCCAGAATAATGTTGCCGATGAACATACTGGCGATGAGTCCCCAGATAATCAGGGGCTGCTGCTGGAACAGCATGGGCCCGGGCTGCAGACCGAGCAGCAGAAGGGCCCCCATCATGACGGCGGTGGTTCCGGAACCGGGGATGCCCAGGGTCAGCATGGGAATCATGGCGCCCACCGAAGCGGCGTTGTTGGCCGACTCGGGAGCGGCAAGGCCCTCGATCGCGCCCTCTCCGAACTCCTCGGGATGCTTGGAAAGCTGTTTTTCGTTATTGTAGGACATGAGGGACGCCATGGTTCCCCCCGCTCCGGGCAGGGCGCCCACGAAGAATCCCAGGGGGGCGCTGCGCAGGATCGGCCAGACCGATTTCCTCCACTCTTCCCGAGTAATCCAGATCTTGCCGAATTTCTTCTGCACGTTGGTTTTGCCCGTATGGATGTTATTGAAGCTTTTGAACACTTCGCCCAGAGCGTAAACCGCAATGATCACGATCAGAAAATCGATGCCGCTCTGAAGTTCCAGCACACCAAAGGTGAACCGGACCACTCCCGACTGACCGTCGATGCCGATGGTGGATATCATAAGGCCCAGAATCGTGGCCAGAAATCCCCTGAGTCTGTTTCCTTCGGTCATGGAGGCCGTGGCGGACAGGGCGAAGAGAAAGAGCATGAAATATTCGGCGGGGCCGAATTTCAGGGCGAACCGGGCCACGGGAATGGCGATGGCCACCATGCAGAAGGTGGCGAATATGCCCCCGATGAATGAGGCGATCGCCGATATGGCCAGAGCCGATTCGGCCCTGCCCTGCAAGGTCATGGGATAGCCGTCGAAGGTGGCAGCCACGGCTGCCCCGTCACCGGGCGTGTTGATCAGAATCGAGGCACGTGATCCGCCGAACATGGCTCCGTAATAGACGCCTCCCATGGTAATCAGAGCGGCGGTAGGTCCCATGGAGAAGGTCAGGGGCAGCAGGACTGCCACGCCCGTGGCAGGTCCCAGTCCGGGAAGCATACCTATGATGGTGCCCAGAAATCCGCCCAGTGTTACCCACATGAGATTCATGGGGGTGAGGGCGACTAAAAAGCCGTCGAATAAAAATTGTAATGTATCCATAGTTACTTACCTCAGATCCAGATTACCGGAGTCATGGGCAGATAGACTCCCAGAAGTTTGGAAAAAACGATATATATGAACAAACTGAAAGCCAGAGACACGATGGTATTGATTTTCCAGTTTTCTTTTCCATTGAAGATGAGCAGTTCCGCTTCGAGGAACAGCATGGTGCTGAGCACATAACCCAGTTTGTCGAAAACCAGGGCGTAAACGAGGGAGAACAGGCAGGTCAGCAGGATCTTGGAAAAACCGGCTTCCTTATAGAAGGGGACATTCTCAGAGGAGGATTCTCCCTCTTCCGTTTTGAGTTCCCGCGCCATAAGGCCCAGGGAGAGAAGTATCATGGCGATTCCCAGCGTCAAGGGAAAGATCTTCGGTTCGAAGGGGCGGCCCACCGATGCTTCGGGCAGCAGAAGGGTAGCCGTCGTGTAGATGAGTCCCAGAAGCAGGAACAGCAGTGACGGAACAATTGATGATTTCACAGTTTCCTCCAGTGAAAGCCGCTCCCCGAAGGGAGCGGCCGTTGGGCGTTTTGCTATTTGATCAGACCGATATCCTTGAGGATATCCGTATATTCCTTGTCAACCTGTCCAAGGAAAGTACCGAATTCGGGGGCGTCCATGTAGGCGTCGTCCCAGCCGTTGGTCTTGCAGGCGGCCTTCCATTCCGGGGTTTCCACCATCTTGGCAAGGGTTTCCCGCCAGTAGGTAACAGCGTAATCGGGCATTTCGGGAGCGCCGAAGAGGCCTCTCCAGTTTACGAAGGTCGCATCGATTCCCTGCTCGACACAGGTGGGGATCTCGCCTACGACGCCTTCGCCTACACGATGGTCGGCGGTCTGGCCCAGAGCCTTGAGATCACCGCTTTCGATCAGACCGAGAACTTCGGAAAGACCGGTGGAGAAGAGGTCGATGTGTCCGCCCAGAACCTGTGCGGCGGCGGAGTCGTCAAAGCTGACGTAGTCGATCTGATTGAGATTCTTGATTCCCGCAGCCTTGGCCATCATCAGGAACTGGATATGGTCCATGGAACCGGCGGAGGAGATACCCCCGATCTTAACGGACTTGATGTCCTTTTTCAGGGCGTCCATCACGTCGGCCATGCTGTTGTAGGGAGAATCGGCGGCAACGACGAATACGGCGTAATCGGCGATCAGTCTGGCCAGAGGCGTAACGTCCGTATAGCCCAGATCGGTGGTTCCCGCCAGTTTGGTAAGGATAAGGGGGGGAGAGTAAACACAGATGATCTTGTCGGAACCTTTCTTTTCCTGCAGGCTGGCCAGGTTGACCGAACCGCCGGCGCCGGGGTTGTTTCTCACGGGCATGGGAACGGTGACGAGCTTGCTGTCCTTGAGTACTTTGGCGGTGGTTCTGATGGTCAGGTCCCATCCGCCGCCGGCGCCGCCGGGAGCGACGAAGTCAAGAACTCCCTTGGGGTAGGCGGGGGCGGCCTTGCCGTTGCCCGATGCGTCTCCCTGGCCTTCGGCGGTCAGTCCCAGGGTCAGAGCAAAAATCAGCGATAATAACAGAGCGAAAACTTTTTCCTTTCTCATAAAAAAACTCCTTTAAAGAATAATTACAAACACGGGAATGTTTTGGTATGGAGTTATTGTAAAGGGTGTTTTCGCTAACCGAATGTAGGATAGGTCAGGAATTCCCTGTAGGAATTCTCCTACAGGATCATCAGGTATCCTGGATCAGCTTATTTTTTACGGCATAATAGGTTATCTGTGCATTGTTTTTCAGATTCATTTTCTGCAGGAGCCGAGTCCGATAGGTGCTGACCGTTTTTATGCTCAGATTGAGCTTATCGGAGATCTCGCTGGAGGTCATGCCCCGGGCGAGCATGAGCATAACCTGGTACTCCCTTTCGGAAAGGGACTTATGGGGTTCGTCTCCGCTGCCCCCGCTGTACTCCTCCAACAGGAGCTGGCTGACCTTGGGAGAAATGTAGCGCCCCCCTTTCAGCACCTGCCTGACAGCTTCCACCAGCTCCTCCGGGGCGAAAGCCTTGTTCATGCAGCCCGCAGCCCCCAGCTTCAGAGCCCTCAGGGCGTACTGGCTCTCCGGCTGAATACTCAGGATGATAACCGGAATTTCGGAATGGTAATACTGAAGGTCCCTCAGGATTTCCAGCCCGTCCCTTCCGGGAAGGGAGATATCCAGGATGATCACGTCGTAGGCGGTCTCATCCGCTTTGGGAAGAACGTCCTTCCCGTCGGAAAGCTCGTCCAGCACGGATAGGCTTATGTCGTCCCGCAGGATCTGGCAGAGTCCCTTCCTCACCAGGGGATGATCGTCCACAATCAGGATTTTATGCATGATTCTTCTCCTTGAGGGGCAGAACGATTCTCACGAAGGTTCCCCCCGAGGGGTAATTGTCTATCAGAAAAGACCCTCTGTAGTGACGGCATCTCTCGCGCATGCCGATCAGGCCGAAGGATCCGGTATGCTTCTCCGCCTCCCGGCTCAATCCCTTGCCGTTATCCCTGACGAACAGGCGGAACTCCTCCCGGCTCTGTTCCATCTTCACTTCTACCCGGTCCGCTTCGGAGTGACGCAGGATATTCGTCAGGATCTCCTGGAACATACGGAATACGGCGGTTTTGATCTCCCCTTCCGGATCATAGGGGGCCAGCCCCTGCATTTTCATATCCAGTTCGACGAGAATGCCCGTTCTCTTGGTAAAACGGCGGCTCATCCATTCCACCGCCTCCTTAAGGGTCATGTTATCCAGAATGGTGGGGCGCAGATTGGTGGAGATGGACCGGACCGAACCGATGGATTCATCCACCTGTTCCAGCAGGGAGGATAGCTTCTCCTTCCTTACCACCTCAAGGGCTTCGGGGTGGCTGTTCAGCCAGTACAGCTCGAATTTCATGGCGGTCAGATGCTGGCCCAGTTCGTCATGATACTCCCGGGCGGCGGCCTTTCTCTCCTCCTCCCGGGCCTCTTCCATATGCATGGAGAAAGCCCTCAACTGGGCGTTACTCCGGTGAAGCCGTCTCACTCGGAGAAAGAAGCCCAGGGCGAACAGCCCCAGAATCAGGAAGACGGACAGGATGAAAAACCACAGGTGCTTCCAGAAGGGAGCCAGGATCTGCACGGTGAGCTCCTTCTCCCGGTTCGCGTGCAGGCCGTTATGATCGATGGCGGTGACCCGGAAGGTGTAGGTGCCGGGGGGGATGGCGGCATAACTGATTTCGTTGTTGTCTCCCAGAAAACAGGGTCTCTCCTCCAGGCCCACAAGCTGAACCGAGTAATGATGCCGTTCCGGATCGATAAAGGAAAGCAGGGAGAAGCGCAGGGTCAGATTGTTTGCCGAAGGGGGCAGAACGATCCTCTCCTTAAGGGAGATATCCCTGTCCAGAATCACCCTTCCGTCTATCTCCTCCCCGATCATGACGGGCAGGTTGTTGATGCTCAGCCCGGTGATGGCTATCTTCGAGGGCTTGCTGTTCCGGGGGAGCATTTTCGGGCTGAAGGAGGAAATTCCCTTGGGCCCCCCCCAGAAAAACATCCCGTCGTCGGTCCTCAGGAAGGAATTCTGGGAAAAATTCCCCGCCGCCAGACCGTCGGCCTGGGTGAAGTTCAGAATCGATTCGTCCTCCCCGCTTATGCGGGAGAGCCCCCGGTCAGAGGAGAGCCAGATATTGCCCGCATCATCTTCCAGAATGCCGTAGGTGTTATTCCCGGCCAGTCCGTTTCCCACGGAGATATTGCGGAACCGGTTCTCATCGGGAAGATAGATATCCACCCCGCCCCCGGATGTCCCGATCCACAGGCGTCCCCGGGTATCCTCATGGATCACGTTGACGCTGTTGTCGCTCAGGCTGTTCTCCTGGCTGGCGGAACGGGAGAAGGGAGTGAAGAGTCCCTTTTCCCGGTTGAACAGGTTCAGCCCCCCGTCCCAGGTCCCCACCCACAGGTTCCTCCGGGAATCCTCATAGATGCATCTCACCGCATTGCCGTTCAGGCTGTCCGGACTCTCCGGATCGTGGCGGTAATGGGAAAGGCCCTCCTCCCCTATGGCGAACAGGCCGTCCCCCTCGGTGCCCACCCAGATCGTGCCGTAGGAGTCTTCGCTGATCCACCACACGGTCAGTCGGCTGGCCCCGTCCTCCCCGCTGCCCAGGGGATAGGGTTCCACGTCCCCGAACTCCTTTCCCGCCGCCAGAAAATAGAGACCGCTCCCGTCGGTACCGATCCACAGGTCGCCCCGGCGGTCCTCCAGAAAGGAGTAGACATGATCGTTGTCCGCATTGCGGTCCGAGGGGTCCAGATCATAGGAACGGATTTTGCCAGTGGTCCGGTCCAGGACGCCGATACCGCTGCCGTCCGTTCCTATCCACAGGGAACCGTCCCTCCTCTCGATCATCTGGCGGATATCCCGGAGACCGGAATAGTTATCCACCAGCTCTACCGAGGGATTGTACATGTTGATGCCCCCGCCCCTGGTTCCTATCCAGACCAGACCGTTCGGGTCCTTGTAGAGGGAGCGGATTTTATCGTAGCAGAGACTGCCCTTCCCCTCGTCCGCCCGGAGCAGGGTCCAGCTCTCCCGGGTGAAGTCGTAAATATAAACGCCGGATCGCTCCGTTCCGATCCACAGGCGGCTTTCGTCAAAGAGAA
>JAFGPQ010000196.1 GCA_016936115.1 Spirochaetales bacterium
GCCTTGCGGTTCGGGCTGGTGCAGGAGATCTGGTACCCCTTGCGGCAGTTGTGGCAGAATCCGCAGCCGGAGATATGGTAGACGATACACCGGTCCCCCTCTTTGAAGTGCCGGCATCCGGGCCCCAGCTTCACCACCTGTCCCGAGGGCTCGTGGCCGCAGACCACATCCAGATAGGCGGTTCCCTTCGCCTTCTCCCCGATATGCTTATGATAGATATAATGAATGTCCGAGCCGCAGACGCCGCTGGCTTTGATTTTCAGAAGAACCTGACCGATCCCCGGTTCGGGAATGTCGATCTCTCTGAGTTCCACCGTGGAATTACCGGGCAGGAAGGCGCCCAACATTTTCTTTCCCATACTCTTTCTCCCTGAATACGTCCGTAAGATAATACAAAAAGATTACCATATATTTTTATGGACCGCCTTGAAAGATATTCCAAAAAACTGGACTATCTTCTACTATAGGGAGAGTCATGAACGTCCCCCATAAGCAAGACGGATTTGATAATGAGAAACTGATAATCGTCCCCAAGGACTTTTTCTCCACCTGTCGGGACCATCCTCTGGTAAAGCCCCTCTTCGTGACCGATGCGGGCTTCTTCCCCTCCGCCCTGCACCACTTTCGGGAGCGGAATCACGGAATAGATGAGAATATTCTCATTTACTGCATCAAGGGAAAGGGCACGATAAGGATTCCCGGGGAGTTGATTAAAATGGAAGGGGGGGAGATTTTCTGCATTCCCGCGGGGACCGGGCATCTCTATTCCGCGGAAAGGGAAGATCCCTGGAGCATTCTGTGGGTTCACTTCCGGGGGGATAACTGCCCCCTCTACCCTATCGCGGAGAAGCGGGTCATCACCCTGACATCGTCCCATGAGAACAATGCCCTTCAGTATCTGTTCACCATGCTGCTGGATATTCTGGAACACAACTACACCATCGGCAATTATATCTACGCCTCCCAGGTCATGTCCCTGATTCTGTCGGACATCTACCTGAAGGAGAGGACCGCCGATATGGACCAGCAGAATCACAAGCTGACGAAGATCATCCGCTACATGCTGACCCAGCTCAACCGGGACATGACCCTGGAGCAGCTGGCCGGGGAGATGCATCTTTCCAAGAGCTACATCAACATTATATTCAAAAAGTACACCAGCCGTTCCCCCATGGACTATTTCATCCATCTTAAAATTCAGCAGGCCTGCAAGGATCTGAAAATCACGAATATGCTGATTTCCGAAGTCTCCCGTAACCTGGGGTATCGGGACCCCTGTTATTTCTCCCGTCTCTTCAAGCGGATTGTGGGCATGACTCCCCGGGAGTATCAGAAGCAGAATCAGGCGGTGATGATTCCGAAGGATATCATCACCGAATAAAAAAAACCCCGGAGCCATGCAGACCCCGGGGTATCATTCCGTCTGAAAATCAGGAACTAGCGAAGAATGGCAACGCCCGTATCAATAACGGCGGGTCCCGTGCTGCCCCCGTTAAGGGCGGCATAGGCCTGAGCCACACCGAGAAAACCCATGGTGTAGGGATTCTGGGCCATGGCGGCTTTCAGGCTGCCGTCTTTGAGAAGACCCTCGATGGCGCTGGATTTATCGAAACCGATGCCGATGATGTCCTTGCCCGATGCCTTGATGGCATTGCCCACGCCCACGGTGGAACCTTCGTTCGTTCCGTAAAGCCCGACCAGGTCGTCGTTACCGGTGATGAAACCGGTGGCCGATTCCTGGGAAGCGGCGGCGTCCCCGTCTTTATACTCCGTGGTCAGGATAGTGAATCCCGCCGCGTCGAGCACGGCCCGGAAACCGTTCTCCCGGCTCATGGTGGAATTGGTCGCCGTGTTAACGCCGATGATTCCGATCTTGCCCGAGGTGATGCCCTTGGCCTTCAGTTCGCTGACCATGGTTTCGCCCGCAAGGGCTCCCGCCTGGGTGTTATTCGTGGACAGGGTGGCGATGGCCTCTTCATTGGCCGGGGAATCCACATAAATGATTTTCACGCCCTTGGCTTTGGCATTCTTGACCGCATTGGAAATGGCGTTGGGGTCATTGGCCGCCAGCAGGATCAGATCCGCCTTATCCGCCACAGCATTGTTAACAGCTTCGATCTGCTTGGCGTTATCCTTTACGTCCGGGGCGTCCCATTTGTACTTCAGTCCCAGGGCGTCGGCCATGGTTTTGGCCCCCTTGTCAACAGCAACCCAGTGCTGATCCATTTTGTCCATGGTAATCAGATAAACGGTTTTTGCCGGCTCCGCCGTGGGGGCTGCCGCCGTCTGCTGCGCCCCTTTGCTGCCGCAGCTCATAAGCATCAGGAACATACCGATCAAACCAGACAATACAACAATTTTTCTCACTCTAGACCTCCGAGTCCTTTTTTTTCCCGAAACTTCCCAACATTGTGGAGAGGTCCAGTTTTCCGCTGCGGGCCACCCTGTCGATCAGGACAGAGATGATCACCACGATGCCGATAACCAGATTTCTCAACGCCAGAGGGGCTCCGGCAAATTGCAATCCGTTATTTAAAACTCCCCAGATAAAGGAGCCTATAACCGTTCCGAAAAGAAGTCCCTGACCGCCCATGGTGCTGACTCCTCCTATAACCGATGCGGCCACCGCATTCAGTTCGTACCCCGTTCCCGCGTTCATGGTGCCCATGCCGCTCTGGGCGGTGAGAATCAGTCCCACGATGCCCGCGAGGAAAGCGCTGAAAACATAGACCAGGGTCTCCGCGGCGACCACATTGACTCCGGAGAGTTTCGCCGCTTCGTAATTGCTTCCTATCCCGTAGGTATACCGCCCGGTCCTGGTCCTGTTAAGGATGAAATTGAAAAAGAGAAAGAGGATGAGGCCTATCCAGACGGGATTGTACAGGCCCAGAGTTTCCCCGTAGTAGAAGAGCTGCTTGAACCCCTCCGTCGCTTCGGGAATACCGTCCGTATTCATATTGCCGTTGGCCAGCTGGGCGATACCCCGGGCGATGATCATGGTACCCAGGGTGGCGATGAAAGCGGGCAGTTTCGCCTTGGCCACAAGAATCCCGTTGATCAGCCCGACAAGAAGGCAGGCCGCGATCGTTATGAGGGAAGCGGTCAGGGGATCCAGTCCGGTCCGGGTCATAAGGGTGGCGCTTATCATGCAGCTCATCCCCGCCACGGAACCGATGGAAAGGTCGATGCCCCCGGTGATCAGGACAAAGGACTGGCCCATACCGATGATAAGAATCGGCACCACCTGCCTTAAAAGATTCACCGTATTCTCCGGCGAGAAAAACGCCGGATTGATGATTCCGAAAATGACCGACATCAGGATCAGAGCCACCGTTACGCTTATGACCTGCCCGATTCCCCTGATGGAAAGAATCTTTTTTAGTACCCTGCTTTTGCTGAACAGTTCCTTACTCATCTCCCTTTTCCCCTTCATATCGTGTTGCATAATAGAGGACCCTGTCCCCCGTGGCTTCCGAAGCGGGCACTTCCCCCGTTACTCTTCCGTTGCACATAACCAGGATCCGATCGGCCATTCCCAGGACTTCCGGCATCTCGCTGGATACGAAAATGACCCCGATCCCCTCTTTCTTCAAACGGTTCATAATCTGATAAATACTGACTTTCGCCGCCACGTCGATACCCCGGGTGGGCTCGTCGAAGATGACGATCCGGGCATTCCGCACCAGCCATTTGCCCACCACAATCTTCTGCTGATTCCCCCCGGAGAGATTCTGGGCCAACTGGTTCATAGAGGGCGTTTTGATCTGCAGATCGTCGATCGCTCTCTTAGCGAGCCGCTTCTCTTCCTTCCTGTTGATCACACCGGCCCTGTTGGAGATCCTGTCCAGATTGGCCAGACTGATGTTCTCCCGAATGGACAGTTTTCCGCAGAGCCCTTCCAGTTTCCGGTCCTCCGGCCCCAGGACGATCCCGTTCTGAATCGCCGAATAGGGGGAGCGCAGGGAGAGGGTTTCGCCGTCCAGAACAATCTCCCCCGAATCGATGGAATCCGCCCCGAAAAGGGCTCTCACCAGCTCGGTTCTCCCCGCCCCCATAAGGCCGGCTATCCCCAGAATCTCCCCTTCGAAAAGATCGAAGCTCACCTTGCGGACCATGCCGGAACAGAGGTTCTTCACCTCCAGGATCTTTTTACCCCTTTCGGCGGGAATCCGGGGGAATTTCTCCTTGATTTCCCGGCCCACCATGTAGGTGATGATCTCATCAAGATGGGTATCCTTATAGTCCCTGGTAACAATATACCGGCCGTCCCGGAACACGCTGATCCTGTCGGCGATATGCTTCAGCTCCTCCAGCCGGTGGGAGATATAAATGATACCGCATCCCTGGCTCCGCAGATCCCGGATGATATGGAACAGATCCTCGATCTCCCTTTCGGACAGGGCGCTGGTGGGTTCATCCATGATGAGAACCCGGGAATTGACCGAAAGGGCCTTGGCGATCTCCACCATCTGCTTCTTCGAAACGGGAAGATCCCCCACCAGGGTGTCCGGATCAAGATCAATGTTGATCCGCTTCAGAACCTTTGCGGTCTCTTCGTTCATCTCCCGGCGGGCCAGAACGGTGAACTTCGTCTTCTCTCTCCCCAGAAAAATATTCTCCGCCACGGTCAGGTGCTCGCACAGATTCAGCTCCTGATGAATCAGGGCAATGCCCAGGGCTTCCGCCTTTCTGGGATTCAGGTCATCAATCTCCCGGCCGAAGGCTTCATAAAGGCCCTCGTCCTTGGTGTAGACACCCCCGAGAATCTTCATGAGGGTGGATTTTCCCGCCCCGTTCTCCCCGAGCAGGGCATGAACTTCCCCCGCTTTCAGATCAAACCGGACCCTGTCCAGTGCCTTGACCCCGGGAAAACTCTTGCTGATGTTTTCAATTTTTAACAGATATTCATCCACGCCGTCAAACCTTTGATTACTTATTGATAGAATTAGAGTACCACCGGTAAATTGGGCAGTCAAAGGCCATTCTTCAGGTCAGGGGGGCTATTTTTTTGATTTTGATGGGTAAATTCTCCGAAAGCACGCTCATTTCCCAGAGATTCGAGGAGAGGATGAGCAGACCGATGCCCCGTTTATAGAGCTTCTGCAGAAGACTGACCGTCAGGGATTCCAGCTGCCGGTCGAAACTGGAGAAGGGCTTTATGATGATGATCAGACCGGGAGAGTAGAGATGCCACCGCAGGTAGACAAGGCTCTGCCGGTCCGCGGGGGAGAGATCCTTGAGATCCTTCTCCAGGGCCCCTTCGGAGAAGAAAGGGGCATAGGTCCTTTTAATGTTTTCGGCGAATTTCCGCCTTGTCCAGAAGCGGCGGAATTTTTCCCCCATGGGAAAGATGAGATTCTCCAGACCGTTGAACTGGGGATAGAGCTGGGAAAATACCGGATCTTCACTTATCAGGGCGATGTTATGCTTCAGAAGGACCCGGGGGTTCAGGACAGAGGGGATACGGCCTCCCAGGGAGATTCGGCCTGAATAATCCTTCTTCTCCCCCGTAAAGATCCGGGTGAGCTCCTCCAGCTGTCCCCCCGTCTCATCAACAAGAATATTTATCTCCCCGGAGGAGAACTCCCAGTTGATAGGGGAGATTTTTGAAGTACCCACATGATCCAGGGCCAGTAGACACTCCCCCTGTACAGCATTGACCACCCCCTCCTCTTCCCTTTCGGTAAAATAGGGAAACAGTTCGGCGAGCAGATCATCGGAGAAATCCTTCCTGTTGAAACTCCACTGGTTCTTACCCTTATGGAGCAGGATGATCCGGTTGCAGAACTGTCTTACCGTGTGGCTTGTGGAATCCATGACCAGGAAAGTCTGCCCCTCCCTCTGGAACCTCTGCACATAGTCGTAGAGCCGTTCAATCTCCTTGTCCGAAAGGAAAGTGGAAGGGAAACGGAGCAGAATCACGGGTACCCGGAGTATCATGGATTTTATAATCTCAATAATCAATTTTTCAAGATTGCTCAATTCGTAGACATAGGTATCGGGGGATATGGGCACATGGTACTTTAAAAACATGGCCTCCACCTGCTTCCTCAGGACCTGGCTGTTCACAAGGAATTTACCGTAGGCTTTTCGCATGACGAAGATATTGTCGTAGATGCGAAAATCATCTATCAGCTGGCTCTTTTTTCCCAGAACGTTGATGAGATTGGTGCTCCTCACGTCATAGGAGTGGAGCGGATGGCCCCGGAAAGAGATTCTTCCCCCGCTGGGATTAGTCTCTCCCATGAGGATTTTCAGAAGGCAGTCCGATTCCCTGACATTCTTCGAGAGAATCCCCAGTATCTCCCCTTCGTAAATCTCCAGGGACAGGTCTTCCAGAATAAGGCTCCCCTGCTCCCGAACGGACAGATATTCCAGGCGGATCAGCTCCCGCTTCACAGACTGCCCCCGGCGAGGGGCTGCTCCATAAAGGGGAGAACCAGGTCTACGGAGGTTCCGAAATCCTTCATACTGCGGATTTTAATCCCGTACCTCTCCCCGAAAAGCAGCTTAATCCGATTGCTCACATTAACGATGGCGATCCCCCCGGGAGGGGATTTTCCCGCGGGAGAGGGCATCCTGTTCAAAGTTTTAAGGTCGATCCCCTTCAGAATCTCCTCGTCGATCCCCAAGCCGTCGTCCTCTATGGTGATCAGAAGCAGCTCTTCGGTCCGGGAAATGGTGATTTTGATAGTCCCGGGGCCGATCTTCCCTTCCAGGCCGTGGATAATGGAGTTCTCAATGAAGGGTTGCAGAATCAGTTTGGGAATAAACACCTCCTCTATGCCCTTCTCGCAATCCTCGTATTCCACGTTAAGGGTTATGCGGTCCCCGAAGCGGAAGTTCTGAATGGCCAGGTAGTTGTCCAGGTTCGCCAGTTCTTCTTTTATGGTCACGAGCCGATCCACCTTGCTGATGGTGTAGCGGAAGTACTCCGCCAGGGACTCGATGATCTCCGCCACATTATCCACCCCCGCAGACAGGGCGTCGCTCCTGATGCCCTCCAGGGTGTTGTAAAGGAAGTGGGGATTGATCTGATTCTGCAGGGCCAGGTATTCCGCCTGCTTGTTGGAACTGTTCAGGGCCCTCTCCGTTCGGATCTCCTCCCGGACCTTCCTGAAAAACTGCTCCAGGTAAGGGGACAGCTGGGCTCCCCCGTCAAGATTGAGATCGTTGATATAGCCGTAAGTATAGTTCCTGATATGTTCGTTGATCCGCCGGTAGGGACGGGAAATAAAGAAGTAATAAACCAGGGAGACAAGGAGGATATCAGTGAGAATGATCAGGCCGAAAACCTTCTCGCCTATGAAAAAGAGGGTCAGGGAAAAGGGAAGGAGCAAAACCAGACACAGGATGAAAAGAAGGGTATGGCGATAGGAGAGAAAGCGGAATTTCCTGAACGGCAAGAGGTCCCCCTAATAGTAGATTTTCCGGTATTCGGTCGGACTGAGGCCTACGATTTTCTTGAACTGCCTGGCGAAATGCTTCGTATCCCGATACCCCACCTCCCCGGCCGTATCGGCGATGGACCGCGTCTTATCGGAGAGCAGCTCCTTGGCCTCTTCCATGCGCACCTGGGTGAGATACTCCAGGAATCCTATGCCCGTCCTCTTTTTGAACAGGCTGGAGAGATAGGAGGGATTCCGCCCGATGGCATCGCTCACGTCCTCCAGGCTGATGTTCCGGAAGAAATTCTCATTGATGTACTCCTTCGCTTCCCGAATCGGCAGTTCTTCCCGGTTGCTTCCCAGAAGTCTCTTTTCTTCGATCAGCTCGTGGGTAAGACTCTTAAGACGGGAAAATAGGCTTTCCGGGGTTCCCTGGATTGTGATAATTTTCCCCCATTGCCGGATCTTCTCCCGATCTGAATCCTCCAGTCCGAAGAACCGCTCCATATTATAGGCGATGAGATCGAGAAGATTCTCGGCCAGTTCGAATATGACTTTACCCGGAACGGTACAGGACTCGCAGATGGAGCTTTGCAGATCATCCAGAAGCTCCCGTACCTTGTTGTCATTCAGAATCTCAAGCCTTTTCTCCAGTTCCGCCCTGACCTGGGGCGTGAGAATCTCCCTCCTCTCGATACCGGATGGAATGATATGGCTTTCGTCCAGCATTTTACCGGTCCCGAAGACAAACCGGTTATAAATGAGATCATCCACCAGGATCTTCGCCCCGGCGCATCCGTCCAGAGTCATAAAAGGGGAACTTATTGCGGCAGCCGTAGTCAGTCCGGGAAAGATCTCCCTGAGCTCCAAATGCCTCTCCAGAAGGGTGAAAACATGATTTCTTATGAACTTCTCTTCCCTTTCGCCGTAATTCAGCAGGATGTAGAACCGCTTATCCTCCTCCCCTATCAGATGGTTGATTCCCGTATCGGCAAAAACTTTCTCTATGAGGGGAAGGGATTTCCTCGTAAGAAGGACTTCCGTATTGTCAGAGAGCTGATCCGTATTCAAATCATTCTTAATCAGGAGAAGGGCGTGATTTTTTTCGGTAAACTGCCGGCCGACCCTCTCCCGGATCTCCTGATCGCCCCGCAGGAGCTCCTTCAGAAGCTGATCCCCGTTATCCCTAGTGGATTTATAGGCGATCTCATGGCTCCCGCTTTTTTTCTGAATGATCTTCCTCAGAGTATCGTTCAGCTCATCCTTCTTTACCGGCTTCAGAAGATAGTTGTCCACTCCGAATTTGATGGCATTATGGGCGTATTCGAAATGCTTGTATCCGCTGACGATAACGAAACTCAGATGGGGCAGGACGTTGCGGATCCGGGAAATCAGTTCGATCCCGTTATACCCGGGCATCCGTATATCCAGAATAAGGATATCCGGGACCACTTCCTGTATCAGCTCCATGGCGGATATCCCGTCCTGCGCCGTTCCCGCCAGCTGCAGGGGCAGGCTTTCCCAATCGATCAGGTTCCTGATAAGGTTGATGATCTTCCCTTCATCATCGGCTATTACCACTTTGTATAAGGTTCTTTTCACCAGTGAACAACACCCCCGTAGGGAATCATATTATCATTTTTATTCCGGAATGGCGAATGTTTTCTGAGAAGATAGGAATTGCAGAAGTGGCATGGTAAATCTTGCCCTCTCCAGAATGATCTCTTTCCGTCATTTTCGACCGCACGGGACAATTAACCCGTCAGGGAATCGGAATTCTCCTGCCATTACCCGGAAAACTCATAATAATTACCTGGAACGGCCGTTCCGATTACTACCCACGGCCCTTTTGATTACCCGGGAAGAAGCTTTTCATTACCTGAAACAGTCATGGGGATTACCTGAAAACAGCACTCCCTTTACCTGAAAATGTCATGGCTATTACCTGTAAACAGTGTTCCCAGTACCTGAAAAAGGTATTTTGATTACCTGAAAAGGGTTTTTCTTACCTGGGAAGGGGAATCTTGTTATCTCTGCCGATCTGTTTTTTATCGACAGGATTCAGATAGGAGGATTTCCCGTTTTTTCTGGTTTCAGCGATAAAGATGGGGAATGAAAAAGCAATATCGGCAATACCAACAAATAAAGTCCTGCATATAAGCTCCCGGAAAGACTCCGTATTTAGGTAGAAGCGCGAATCCGGACGGCTAATCCCGTTCCATGAATTATCATTTCTCTTAACGACAAGGAGACCGATATGAAAAAGAGCGCCTATTTCATCATTGCGGGATTGATTCATTTGACGGCATGCACCATGGGAGACCGGGAGGTTTCCTCCTCTACGGCAACAGTACCGGGCTTAACCCACAGCTGGTGAACGGCAAAGTCAGTCCACGATGATTCCGGATTGGTATATGACACCCAAATAGCCCTGGACAGTAACGGGAGGGCCGTCGCTCTCTGGGTGCATCTCAATGATGGGACATTCGACGATTGAGCCAATACCTATGAATGAGAATCCCCTCCGGTAATGGTCCCGGCCGATTGACACGGTTTAAATAAAACGCTAAGAAAATCTTATCATTCCCATCGTAAAAAAAGGTGATACGGCCAGGATGGATGCTAAGAAACTGGAAAATAAAATCCCCATAGGATGGAGGGAGTGGATTTCCCTCCCCGAATGGAATATCGACTATATCAAAGTGAAGGTGGATACGGGGGCCAGGACCTCCTCCCTCCATGTGGAGGATCTGGAATATTTTGAAAACTCCGGAGAACCCTGGGTCCGCTTTTCCATCTCCCCCCGACAGAAATCCCACCTCGATCAGGTCAGGGCCGAAGCGAAGGTTATCGCCCAAAGGGATGTGAGAAGTTCATCGGGATACCTGGAGAAAAGACCGGTGATTCAGACATCCCTGATCGTGGCGGGAAAACAGATTAGCGCCGAGATAACCCTGACTAACCGGGACAAGATGGGGTTTCGCATGCTCCTGGGACGGGAAGCGATAAGAAAAGTGTTCCTTGTCATTGCGGGAGTATCCTATCTGGGGGGCAAACCCCCTTCGGAAATCAGAAATCGGAACAGAATGAAGATACGGGAGAAAAAATGAAATTAGCCATCCTCTCAAGATCCCCCCACTCCTACAGCACATCACGATTAAAGGAAGCGGCCCTGGAAAGGGGGCACTCCTGCAAGGTTCTCAATACCCTGAGGTTCGCCATAGATCTGTCCGGGGATGAGCCGGATCTGCAGTTCAGGGGGAAAAAGCTCTCCTTCTACGATGCGGTACTGCCCCGCATCGGCACGTCCATCGGCTACTTCGGTACTGCCGTGGTAAGACAGTTCGAACAGATGGACGTCTACACGCCCAATACTTCTAACGGAATAGCCAATTCCCGGGATAAACTGCGCTCCACCCAGATCCTGTCGCGCCACGATATCGGCATTCCGGCGACCACCTTCGTCAGGGATATCAAGGACATTAAATCGGCGATCGCCCGGGTCGGCGGCGTTCCGGTTGTCATAAAGCTCCTGGAAGGGACCCAGGGGATTGGGGTCATCCTCGCCCCGGAGCTCAAAATCGCCGAAGCGATTATCGAGACCCTGCAGAGTACCAAGCAGAATGTGCTCATTCAGAAATTCATAGCCGAAAGCCGGGGCCGTGACATTCGCGCCCTTGTCGTGGGGGACCGGGTGGTAGGAGCCATACGCCGTACGGCGAAGGGAGACGAATTCCGCTCCAATGTGCACCGGGGCGGATCGACCGAGGCCATCAAGCTCGATCCGATATACGAAAGGACCGCGGTCAGGGCAGCTCAGATCATGGGTCTGAAGGTGGCCGGGGTCGACCTGCTCGAGGGCGAGAAGGGCCCTTTGGTGATGGAAGTGAACTCCTCCCCCGGCCTGGAGGGCATAGAGAAGGCGACCGGTCTGGATATCGCCGGCTCCATCATCGACTACATCGCCAACCAGGTGGATTTTCCCGAACTGGACGTAAGGCAGAGGTTAACCATAAGCACCGGGTACGGGGTGGCCGAACTTCTGGTGAAGGAAGACAGCCACCTGGTAGGGAAAAAAATAGGCGAGTCCGGACTCAAGGAGAACGATATCACTATCCTGACCCTGCACCGGGAAACGGATGTCTTCCCCAATCCGAAGGATGACAAGGTGCTGGAACAGCATGACCGGCTTCTCTGTTTCGGCCGCCTGGAGTCGATGCGGTCCATGATCCCCAAGAGAAGCCGGAAGGGGCAGAAGATTAAGAAGCTTCATCCGTGAGGAGAATACGGTGCTTAGGGGGAGTAAGTATGTGTCACCGTTTTTTCGATCTTTACACAGATGCCCAACAGTGACATGATAATTCTCGAAGTGTTGGGCATATCCGTAGAGAAGAGAAATATGAGTGCGATTAAGGACGTTGTCAAAGAAGAATATGGTCGACTCAAAGAATTGGCGGATTTTTACAATCATAAAATAGCCTCTCTTCCGAAAGGATCTATCACACAAAAAAAGAGGGATGACCGGGTTTACTACTATCTTTCCTATCGTGATCATCATAAAGTGATCAGCGAATATCCGGGAAAGGAAGATTCGGAAAAATACAGGATAACGGTGCAGATGGTAGCCCAGGGGCGCCGGTATGAAATCAAGCTTAAGGAAACCAGGGAAAGCATAAGACAAGTGGAGAGACTAATACGTGCCGCAGAGTAAAAATCTACAACTCTTTGAAGAGATCCTCCGGGATCTTGATAAGCATGGCATATTACAGGACTTCATTATTATGAAATATCTTCTGACCCTAGAAAGGACAGGGAAGTTCATAGAATATTTCAATGCCATGTCAAAGAGCTGAAAGAAAAAACTTTTGCCCTTACTCAGGGATAACCATTCGGAACTAACGGAGCTGTTCGAGTAAAAGATCGATGGGAATCCCCTCTTGTTGTCGGTATTCAGCGTAGTGGTAACCCGCCCGGGAGGAGAATTCAATCGTCCAAGCCATATTCTTCAATAAGGGAATCCAGGCTTACGGTGCTTTGTTTACCCATGCGAATCTCTTCAAGGGACTTTTCGGCCAGGTAGGCGTTTTCTATAACGTCCAGATATTCCTCCAGAGCCTCACGCACGTAGAAAGTTTTGTCCGGCCCGTCAATTTCGCCAGACGATCAAGCCGCGCTTCCATTTCGGCAGACATTCTTACTGCTATCATACGAACTTCCTTACTAGTGTAATACAAGCATAGCGCATGGAGCAAAAAACGAAGAATACTGGAAAATCAGTTTGCGCTCCCGGTATTCGCGCCGTCGCTCCGGTACGATTCCCATCGGACAGGTTATAAACAAGAAAGACTGCCTTACGGCAGTCTCACATTAATGAAAGCGTCCGATGGGAATCCCTTCCAGCCGTCAGCGTCCTGCTGCCGGCCTACAGGCCGCCTCCTTCGCTGCCGCCCGCTTCCTGCGGGCTTTTCCTCCCTATTCGGTCGGCGCGGTAGTGTCAAATATTTTTCGCAAATTCTTAAAGCCTCAATCCGCGATCACCTGCTCATGATACCTGATCTTCCATCTCACATTCAA
>JAFGPQ010000197.1 GCA_016936115.1 Spirochaetales bacterium
GCCCCATTCTTATCATGGGACACGCCCCGGCGGAGGAGCTGGAAGAGCTGGCCCGCCTGGAACTGGAACCCTACGCGGGATCCCCGGCCTATCTGAAAGCCCTGAGCGAAGCGGGGGTAAAAGCCCTGCCCCCGGGGCAGCAGATCCCGGTCCATTTAAAGATCGATACGGGTATGGGCCGCATCGGCTGTTCCCCCGAAGACGCCCCGGACATGGCCCGGCTCATCTTTTCCCTGCCCCGATTGCGCCTGGCCGGGGTCTGCACCCACTACCCGGTGAGCGACTCCGACGCCGAAGAGGACCGGGAGTTCACCGGCGTTCAAACCGAAGTGCTCAAAATCACCGCCGCCCGGATCAAAGCCCTGTCCGAAGCGAAGGATAACGGCCCCTTTCTGGTGCATGGGGCCAATTCGGGGGCCGTGGTGCAGCACCGGGACAGCGCCCTGGATATGGTGCGCCCGGGGATCATGCTCTACGGCTACGAACCCCTGCCCGAAACCCCTGTCGGTGTCCGTCCCCTGATGGAGCTCAGTTCGGAGCTGGTGTTCATCAAGAAGATCCTTCCCGGGCAGACCGTTTCCTACGGCCGGACCTGGACGGCGGATAAAGAGACCTGGGTGGGCACCGTGGCCATCGGCTATGCGGACGGCTACAACCGGCTTCTTTCCAACCGGGGCCGGGTGATGATCAACGGGCGGGTCTATCCCGTAATAGGGCGGGTGTGCATGGATCAGATCATGGTGGACCTGGGACCGGACCTGCAGGATGAACTGGGCAGCCGGGTCACCCTTTTCGGGCCGGAGCCCTGCCCCTTCTCGGCGGCGCATGTAGCGGAGCAGCTGGATACGATTTCCTACGAGGTGTGCTGCCTTATCACCGCCCGGGTTATACGGGAATACGTTTAGCAAACCGGCCTGAGTAAAAGAATCGGTTCATTGTTTGCATATGACAGCCCCATCTCCTAAAATTCCTTATATAACAGGAATTCAGGAGATTCCCATGACCGTAAAGAATAAGTTCCTAATCCCCGTGGTATCCATACTTCTCATGGTAGGACTGGCCGGATATATTCTCTTTATCAGGTCCTTCTCTGCTCTGACCGATGAGGTCCTTGAAAAAAACCATCAGATGTATCTGGAATCGGTGAATGAAACAGCCCTTGAAAAAATAAATCAGATCTACTCCGATATGAACCAGGTGGGTCAGAAGGGGTTGGAAATCGCCTCCCTGTTCTCACGCTGGGAACCTGTCATCCGGGCCTACCGAATTACGGGAGAAGGGAATATGGATGACGAAAGCAGCCCCCAGGCACAGGAAGCCCGGGAGCTGCTCCGGATCGTGATGCAGCCCTTTTTGGAGGGTTACGCCGCCACGGAAGGGGGAGTTTATCCCAGCATCCACTTTCATCTGCCCAATGCGAGAAGCCTTGTTCGGCTCTGGAGAGTCGGCTACCAGACGACCCGGGACGGGGTAAAAATCGATGTATCCGACGACCTTTCTTCCTTTCGCAATACGGTGATAACCATCAATCAGAAAGATCACAGCCCCATTACGGGAATAGAGATCGGCCGGGGCGGTTTTGTCATACGGGGCCTGGCGCCCATCACCAGCCCGGAGGGGGATCATCTGGGATCGGTGGAGATGTTCTACAGCTTCTCCGAGGTCATCCAGAGGGCCCGCACGTCGGAAAAGATGTACTTTGCCGTCTTCATGGATGCGGATCAGCTGGACATCGCCCGGTCTCTTCAAGACCCCCAGACATATCCCCTCATTGAAGGGGATTTCGTTCTGACCGACGCCACGGACAGGGGGGTGACCGACCCCCTCATGGATCACGACCTGCTTCTCAAAGGCCGGGAAACGGTCACCCTTACGGAAAAGGGTAAATACCTTCTGGGAACCTTTCCCATCACAGACGCCTCCGATGAGGTAGTGGGGACGATTCTGCTTGCCATTGACGTGAGTGCCCAGCAGAATGCCCTGGATCTGATCAGCAGGGATCTGTTGAAAAAGCTGAAAACTCTGAAGATAGGCTTTACCACGGCCATGGTGCTGGTAATCGTCCTTCTCTCCTTCACCGTGCTTATGACAGCCCGGATCATAACGGAATCGCTTAGGGAAGCGGTCCGGGTGGCCCACAGCATGGCCGACGGGAATCTGGCCTTTGTCATGGGGAACAAGAGCAACGACGAAACCGGGCTGCTCCTGAACGCCATGGAAGAGATGGCCGGAAAGATCGGAGAGATGATAGAAATGGTTCAGGATTCGGCCCGAGGCGTTTCCCAGGGGGGTAATCTGGTAAGCGAGAGTTCCCAGCACCTCTCCCGGGGTGCCGCCCAGCAGGCTGCCTCGGCGGAGGAGGTTTCCGCCTCGATTGAGGAGATGACATCGAGTATTCAGCAGAACAGCGAGAACGCCCAGACCACCGAGGACATCGCCATGAAAGTTGTCTCCGATGCGGTAAAGAGCGGGCAATCCGTTTCGGAGACCGTAGCGGCGATGAAGGAGATAACCGAAAGGATCTCCATCGTGGAAGAGATTTCAAGGCAGACTAATATGCTGGCCCTGAATGCGGCCATCGAAGCGGCCCGGGCGGGGGAGCAGGGCAAGGGCTTCTCCGTGGTAGCCGCGGAGGTGCGCAAACTGGCCGAACGGAGCGGGGCGGCCGCCCGGGAGATCGGAGAGCTTTCTGCGGGATCGGTCAAAGTGGCGGAGGGCGCGGGTGAGCTGCTGACACAGCTGATCCCGGATATAGAGAAGACCGCCGGGCTGATTCAGGAGATTTCCGCTTCCAGCCGGGAACAGCGCCAGGGGGCGGAGCAGATTTCGTTGACGATACAGCAACTGGATCAGGTGATACAGCAAAATTCCGCCTCTTCGGAACAGCTGGCCTCCACCTCAGAGGAGCTGTCCGCCCAGGCGGCGGCCCTGCTGGATCAGATCAGTTTCTTCAGCATAAAGCAGGAACTGCTGGCAGAGGAGACTTAGAAATCGGAAAGATTCAGTTTTACCTGAGATAGAACCCCCTGACCACCAGCGAAGAGAACCGATTCATGGCGGGCATTGGCAGGAAGGATCTGATTCACAACTCCTCCCTGGAGAAGGTGGAGCAGATGACCCGCATCGAGATGATCAGCAAGGTGCATGACTACAAAACCCGGGCCTACACCCAGGAGTTCACGGCGGGAAACCTGGTGGCCCTGCGGGGACGGAACCTGCTGCCCCCGGAAGGAAATTTTGCTCCGGGATAATGAATCTCCCTTCAAGAATAATCGTAAAAGTGATTCATAATAAAGGGAATATCAAGGGCGTGTATGTTGGGGGGAATGCGGGAATAGCGGCCCCAATACGGCTGACAGCAGCTTCGGGCGCTATTCAGAATGGTCCCCGCTCAGTCCCACTGGAACAAAAACGCGGCCGCCAGCAGAAACCCCACTGTCATGGCGCCCAGAATCCCTATCTGGGGAAGAATCTGCACCAGACCGGCCCCTTCCAGCATTACCGCCCGGGCCCCTTCGATAAAATGGGTGAGCGGGAATATTTTCGAGAGACTCTGTATGATGGGAGGCGTCCCTTCCAATGAGAAAAAGACTCCCGAAAAAATCATCATGGGAAAGGATATCAGATTCAGAATCCCCGAGGCCAGTTCTTCGCTTTTGAACCGAGCCGCAAAAATAAGCCCCAACGAAAGCATGCAGAGTATGGCCAGCATGGTCAGAAGGATCAGATTGAAATAGGACCCGAGCATCATGAAGTGCAGGAACAGATTGGTTCCCAGAAAGACGAAGACCGAAGTGAGCAGAACAATGATAAAACGGGAGACCATCTGGGCGGAGACAAAGCCCATGGCCGTAACCGGAGTAGCCTTCAGACGCTTCAGTACCCCGTTTTTCCGGTAGCGGACAATAACGAAACCCACCCCGAAGAGACAGCTGAAAAGCATGTTCATTCCAATGACGCCGGGAACGAGCCAATCCACATAGCGGATGGGAGCACCCTGGACGCTCTCTTCCTTCCAGCCGCTTCCCTTGAGCTCTGCGGAGTAGAGACGCTGCAGAATCGGCGCATTGACCGACTCTTCATTGTATGAAATCTGCTTATCCCTATAATCCACCACCAGATCCAGCTGATGCATCCGGAGTTTCTTCAAGAGTTCATCCAATGACTGATCTTTCCCATAGCTGATAAAATCGATCTCTTCGATAGTGTGGAAATCCCTAAAGGGATCCGCTCCCGAAGGGGTTCCCCACTCGCCCACCTTGAAGAGGGTATCCTGATTGCCGGAAAAGGCAAAGGAAAAGCCGAAGACTAGTAAAATGGGAAAGAGCAGATTCCAGAAAAAGGTGGCCCGATCCCGTACAAATTCCATGGTTCTGGCTTTGACCATGGCGGTAAATTGATTCATCTCTCTCTCCTATTCCCGCAGGGTTGATCCGGTCAGCTTAATAAAAAGATCATCCAGATTGGGTTTATGGATTCCCATTCCCGTAAGATCATGTCCTTCGGCAAGGAGCTTCTTTAAGGAGGAATCCAGATCGGTTGTCTGCATATGGATCCAGTCCCCCTGAAGTTCCGCACCCGGGGGCAGCGCTCCTCCCTTGGCGGGCAGACGAATCAGCACGCCCTGAAAATGTTTGTCCAGCAGACTGTCCGGAGTGTCGCATTCCAATATCTTCCCATGATCCATGATGGCAATGCGGTCGCAGAGCATCTGGGCCTCTTCCATGTAATGGGTGGTGAGAAGAACGGTGGTGTTCTCTTTTTTGATCTTTTGAATCAAGTCCCAGAAATTCCGGCGGGACTGGGGATCCAGTCCGGTGGTGGGCTCATCCAGGAACACCAGCTCCGGCCGCGGAATAATCGCCAGAGCCAGCAGCATCCGCTGCCTCTGCCCCCCGGAAAGTTTACGGTTGTCCTGATCCAGAATATCCTGGAGCGAACAGAGTTCGATCAGTTCCTCCATGGGGCGGGGATCAGGGTAGAAAGCAGAAAAAAGCTCCAGGGTTTCCCTGACGGTTATGAATTCGGGCAGGGCGGTGCTTTGAAACTGGATGCCCACTTTTTTCTTGAAATTCCGGTCAATCGGTTTTCCCCGGAACCGGATTTCTCCCCCGTCGGGACTCAATATCCCTTCCATCATCTCTATGGACGTGGTTTTCCCCGCCCCGTTGGGCCCCAGCAGGCCGAAGCAGATTCCTTCGGGAATATCCAGGTCCACTCCCTTAACAGCCGTCAAATTACCATAGGACTTGCTCAGGTTCTTTATCTGAAGTATGGGTTTCATTTCCCTAAGATACTGATTCCCCGAAGCATCAGCAAGAAAATTAGTATTAAATTATGACTAAAACGGTAGATTTTCATTTAGGAAATCTTTGCGGGATCGGATCTGGATTTATGCCCCTGCCGGCTGTAGACTAGGCAGGGGATCAAAATGAAAATAGAAATTGTAAAAGAATCCAGTCTGACAGATGATAACTCAAAGGATATACGGAATCTGTATAGCGCCTGTAACCGCTATGACAAGTCTGAATATGTTTTTGATGAGGAAGATGATTTCAAACAGGAGAATGACATCAATACCTTCCTGCTGTATGAAAACGGGGAGCTTGCCGCCTCTCTGAATATATTCGCTCCCACAAAAGAGGAGGCCGAAATTATCCCTTTAACCCTTCCGAATAAAAGGAATAGGGGATATTTCAATCTACTGCTGCAGAATGCCCGGGAAGAGATCGGAAGAAGAGGAATACCGTCGATACTCTTTGTATGCGATTCAAAATCAAAAGACGGCATTGATGCTCTTACCCATATGAAAGCGAAATATGAGTATTCGGAGTTCCTCATGGAATATGACAGCCATGTCAAATTGGATACGGGAGACAGGGAAGAGATTTCAGTCTCCCCGGCAGAGCCGGTGGACAAGGAAAGACTGATAGAGATCAATCATCTTGCCTTTGAAAATGAAAAAAAGGAATCCCGGGGGATCATCGAAGAATTCTATCATAGTGAAAGAAGGGTCCTGTACAGCATTAAAACGGGGAATGACGTCATTGGGATGATTGGGATTTATGATGAATCGGAAAGGAAATATATCTATGGTTTCTGTATTGATTCAAAATATCAGAAGCGGGGCATCGGGAGATATGTTCTGACCGAGATTGTTAAGGAAAACAGGGGCGGGGATAAAAAGCTTGTTCTGGAAGTTCAGGTCGATAATAGAAACGCCTTGAAACTATACGAAGACGTGGGTTTTGTAATAGTAGCCGAATTTCAATACCATCGTGATATTACCGAACTCTGATCAGTCAGGGGGGGGTCCGATCATATACGAAAGTCCAAAAAGGAGAAAAAATGAAATACACCGGTTCCTGCCTGTGCGGCAACATTCAATTCGAAATCATCGGGGAATTTGAGAGCTTCTTCTTCTGCCACTGCCGGTCCTGCCGTAAGGACACCGGATCGGCCCATGCAGCTAATCTGTTCTCTTCAACGGCGGAACTCAAATGGGTAAAGGGCGAGAAGGAAGTCAGAATCTATGATCACAATAATTCAGGACACATCAAGGGTTTCTGTCCCCGATGCGGTTCAGCCCTTCCCAATCGGCAAATGGAGGGAACGCTCCTGGTCGTCCCTGCGGGCAGCCTGGATTCCGATGTGAATGTGACGCCCACCGGTCATATTTTCACAGGAGAAAGGGCTAACTGGGATCATCACCTGGAAGAGGCCCCTTCCTATGAGAACTTTCTGGAATAGGAAGGCTCCGCGGATATGAAAACGGCAGAGAGCCGATAGAGGAAGAACCGCTGTGTCTGCCCCCTGTACCGATCCGGAGGAACCGGCCAAGTACACCCGGGAAGAGGGACAGATAGCCGGGTTCTGCATCCTAAGGATGATCAGCCATGGGGAGAGCGAACTAACTCTCTTCCTCCTGGCCCGTAAGAATGGCCAATCCCCCCAGAGAGGTCTCCCGGTAGGTGCTCATCAGATCCCGGCCGGTCCGGGTCATGGTCTCCACCGCTTCGTCAAACTGGATTTTATGGGAACCGTCCCCCAGCAGGGCGAACTCCGCATTGGCGATGGCCCGGCTGGCTCCCATTACATTCCGCTCGATGCAGGGAATCTGCACAAGGCCGAAAATGGGATCGCAGGTCAGCCCAAGATGGTGCTCCAGGGCCATTTCGGCGGCATACTCCACCTGCCGGGGGGTTCCCCCCATCATCTGGGCCGCCGCTCCCGCCGCCATGGCGCTGGCCACCCCCACTTCGCCCTGGCAGCCGACTTCCGCCCCGGAGATGGAACCGTTGGTTCTGACCACATTACCCAGGATTCCCGCCGTGGCCAGGGCCCGGATCTGATCGGTTTCCGATAGATGGTACACTTCCCCCATATAGCGCAGGACCGCGGGCAGTACCCCCGAAGCTCCGCAGGTGGGAGCGGTCACCACGGTGCCCCCGGAGGCGTTCATTTCAGACACGGCCAGGGCATAGGAGAAGAGCCGGGCCGAGGAGGAGAGGGGCTTTTCATCATACCCGCCCGCTTATGGTACATGCTGGCCTTGCGGCTCAGCCCCAGCCGGCCGGGAAGTACTCCCTCCGTCTCAAGGCCCTCTTCCATGGTGGCCATCATTCTGTCCAGAACCTCTTTCAGGAATTCCCTTATGTCATCACCCTCATGAAGAGAAACATACTCCCAAAGGGTGATTCCCTTCTTGTTGCAGAATTTTAAAATCTCTCTCATATTGTCGTGAGGGTAAACGGAAAGGGATCCTTCCACCCGGGAATCTCCCGAGGAACGGATGGAACCGCCCCCCACGCTGTACCCCTCCCAGGTCCCGAGAAGGGTATCCCCCTGCCAGGCTTCCAGTTTGAGTCCGTTGGGATGCTCGGGCATCTCCTCTTCGGGGAACCACAGGAACTCCACCGGTTTCTCTCCCAGGGTCTCCCGTATGACCTGATCGGTCAGGTGCCCCTTGCCCGTGGCGGCCAGACTGCCGTAAAGGCTGACCTTGAAGAGATCCGCCCCGGGATTGTTGATCAGAAAGGCGGCCGCCGCTTTCTGGGGTCCCATGGTATGGCTGCTCGAGGGTCCGTTACCTATCTTGAAAAAGCTTCTCAATGAATCCATGTGTTCTCCCCTGTTCCTATTCTAGCATCGGTACGGGGCACTGTCCAACTTAACGGGAAGAATCATCGGGAAAAGGTTATCAATCGGCAAAAGTCGATATATAATGGAACCATGCGAAGTCAGGATGAGCGGATCACAGAGCTGGAAACGAAAATCAGCTATCAGGAAATGACAATACAGGAACTCAGCGCCTTGATTGCGGATCAGGAGAAGCGCCTGTCCCGTTTGGAAGAGCGGGATTCCCTGCTCACGGGTAAGGTGCAGGAACTGATGGAGATCATGGAAGAGTCTCCCGTGGACCGGAAACCGCCCCACTATTAGGGAACCTGACAGGAGATAGAGCAACATGAAAAAAAAGGGACCCATTATTATAGGGATTTGCGGCGGCTCGGGATCGGGGAAAACCACCATTGTGAAAAAGATCGCCGAAATTGTGGAGGGATTCACGGTCATCCCCCAGGACAACTACTACAAGTCCTTTGAGAAGAAAACCGTAGACAACGAGCATATCACGGCGGTCAACTTTGACCATCCCGACGCCTTTGACATGGATCTTCTTGTGAAACAGATCACCAGCCTGCGCGGCGGAAAGGCCGTATCCATGCCGGTTTACGACTTTGTTCACCACTGCCGTTCCGAGGAGACCGTGGCCATTGAGCCGGAGGGAATCATCATCCTGGAAGGGATCATGATCTACAGCGATCCCCGGCTGCGCAAGCTTATCGACCTGAAGCTCTACGTGGATACCCCCGGGGACATCCGGTTTATCCGGCGCATGCTCCGGGATATCGAGGAGCGGGGCCGCACGGTCAACTCCGTGGTGGAGCAGTATCTGAACGTGGTCCGTCCCGGTCACGACGAATTCATCGAACCCATGAAGGCCTATGCGGACCTGATCATTCCCGAGGGCGGGCACAATCAGCGGGCCATGGATGTGCTTTCCGCGTTTATGCACCAGACATTGAGGGAACAGTGAGAGAAGAATTGACAACAGAGACATTTATAGAAAAATCCGTCACCGCCTGGCACGCCGTGAAAGAGATGGAAGCCTATCTGGCGGGGAAGGGATTTCTTCCCCTGAAAGAGGAGCAGGAGTGGCATCTGGAACAGGGCCGGGGCTATTACTTCATTAAGAACGGCCGCTCCCTGGCCGCTTTCCGGGCGGGAAGCGCTCCCCTGCCCCGGTATCGGATTATCACGGCCCATACGGACAGTCCCCATTTGCGCCTTAAAACGGAGACCCTGACCCGGGACGCCCAGGGGCTGACGGGAAACGTGGCGGTCTACGGCGGCCCGATCATGAGCACCTGGATGGACCGCCCCCTGGGTTTGGCCGGTGCGGTCATGGTCGAGGGAAAGGATGGCCTACCCGAACGGGTTCTCTTTGATTCACAGGAGCCGGTGGGGATTATTCCCAACGCGGCCATACACCTGAACCGGGATGTGAACAAGGGTTTCGAGATCAAGCCGCAAAAGCATCTTTCCGTCGTACTGACCATAGAAGGCACTCTGGAGGAGTATCTGGCCGAGAAACTCAGTCTGCCCCGGGACAGGATTCTCTCGATCCGGGCCGAACTCTATGTCCCGGGTAAACCCGCCCTGATGGGCAAAGGGGAAACGGGGTTTATCAGCGGCCCCCGCCTGGATGATCTGATTCACTGCCAGCTGGGAGCGCAGGCCCTGGCCCTGAGCGAGCCCGGGGAGAACACGCCACTGCTCCTGTGCTTCGACAGCGAGGAGAC
>JAFGPQ010000198.1 GCA_016936115.1 Spirochaetales bacterium
CAGTTATCAGGGGGATCCCTCCTCGGCCCTGTTGGAGGCTCTGGACCCTGAGCAAAACGTGGAATTCCGGGATCACTACCTGGACATTCCCTTTGATCTGAGCCATATCCTCTTTATCTGCACGGCGAACAGCATAGACACCATTCCCCGTCCCCTGCTGGACAGAATGGAAGTGATCCGCCTGTCCGGCTACATCACCGATGAAAAGGTTGAGATTGCCAAACGCTACCTGATCCCCAAATCGCTCAAGACCCACGGTTTGGATAAAAACTCCATCCGTTACCGCAAAAACGCTCTGGTGGCTATTGCCGACGGTTATGCCCGGGAAGCGGGTATGCGGAATTTCGAGAAAAGCGTCAACCGGATTCACCGCAAAGTTGCCCGGAAGGTGGTGGAAGGAAAGGAGGAACTCCCCTACACTATCACGAAGGATAACCTGGAGGAGTATCTGCAGAAACCCTACTTCCGGGAAGGGGAAACCAAAGTGGCGGATAGACCGGGAACCAGTATCGGCCTGGCCTGGACAAGTCTGGGCGGGGATACCCTGATTATCGAGTCCGTGGCGATTCCCGGCAAGGAGGGCTTCAAGCTGACCGGACAAATGGGGGACGTTATGAAAGAGTCCGCCAGCATCGCCTACTCCTATGCCCGGAAGATTGCCGGCGATCTGGGAGTGGATAAGAAGTTCTTCGAAAGCAATACGATCCATCTGCATATTCCCGAAGGGGCCACCCCGAAGGACGGTCCGTCCGCGGGGATTACTATGACCACGGCCCTTTTGTCCCTGGCTCTGGGAAAGAAAATCAAACCGGCCACGGCCATGACAGGTGAGCTGAGCCTTGTGGGAAAGGTCCTGCCCATTGGCGGTCTCAAGGAAAAGACCATCGCCGCCCGGCGCAACAAGATCAAGGATATTCTCATCCCCGAAGCGAACGAAAGGGATCTGGATGAGATTCCCGAGCATATCAAGAAGGGGATCACCTTTCACCCGGTGACCCATTACGATGATGTGATCAAGATCCTTTTTGAGTTGTAAGATAGGAAAAGGCCCCCGGCAAACCGGAGGGCCTTACTTTTACAGCCTGGTATCCCATCTGCCGCAGAAGGGATCCACCGGGCTTTTTCCCCGGAAATCGTCCCGGCCCATCAGTTTTTCTATCAGAGAGTCCACCACTTCCCTGGAGTTGGTATAGCAGTTTATAAAAGTTTTAATCCGGGGGACGTCCAGCAGATGGTAGGGATTCTCCATGGAAATGAAAATCGTGGGTATGGATGCTATGTACAAAGGACAATTAGCCCCCATGGGGAAGGACCACTCAATGCGGACCGTGGTCTGATTGCTCTTCGTGGCCAGGGCGCTGAAGTAGAGGATCAGATCGTAACTGTTCACCACTTCTTTGTAGGGGCTCATAAGGCCCTCCATTCCTTCTTTGGGAACGAACAGGGTTATGTCAAAGCCTTCGGCTTCCATTTTTTCCCGGAAATAACCGCTCATTCCCCCTGTCAGATTGCCGTAACCGGCCATATCGCCCAACAGATAGAGAAGAACCCGCTTCTTTTTTGCCGGATCCAGGGGCAGCGTTCCGTCGCTTTTCACCAGGGTGATGGCTTCGTCGGCACATTTTCGGGCCAGCTCCTTATGTTCCTTGCAGCCGATGACTGAGAGACCTTTTGCCGAAGGTATCAGGTTTCCCTTCTCCTTCTTCACGGGGAGCTTCAGGGCTGCCTTTGTCGCCAGGATACGGGTAACAGCCTCATCAAGACGTTCCGGGGTTATAACCCCCTCTTCAACGCCCCGGGCCATATAGGCGTAATCCTCTTCGAAACTGCGGGTAAAGAGGAACATGTCGCAGCCCGCAGCAATAACCCGGGGAACGGCCTTTTCCCGGGACATGGGAATCTGCATGCCCACCATGGTGGTGGCGTCGCTCACGATCATGCCGTTAAAGCCCAGTCTCTCCCGGAGCAATCCGTTCAGGATTTCCGGGGAGAGCGTAGCGGGAAGTATGTCCCGGTCATGTAATTCCGGATTCAGCTTCTTTGACCAGGAAGGGAGCATGATATGCCCCGCCATAACGGTCAGAGCTCCTTCGTCGATAGATGCCTGGTAAACCCTTCCGTAGGTCTCCTCCCACTCGGCGCACTCCATCATATTGACGGAGGTTACCAGGTGCTGATCCCGCTCGTCTACCCCGTCACCGGGAAAGTGCTTGATAGAAGCGGCCAGTCCCTGTTCCTGAATTGTTTTTGTGTAGGCTCTTCCCATGCGGGCGACCCGTTCCGGATCGGAACCGTAGGTTCTTGTGTTGGTGATGGGGTTGCGGAAGTTGTAGTCAAGATCGATCACCGGAGCAAAGGACCAGTTCCCTCCCACGGCTTTCGCTTCCCGGGCACAGATGGCGGCCTGGGTAAGGGCATAAGCCTCATCATCGGTGGCGGCCACCTGCATATTGCTGGCGTAATTCGTCCCGTCCGACACCAGACCTGCCCCTCCCCGCTCCAGGTTGGCCGCCAGAAACATGGGAATGTCGCTGTTATCCTGATAGTAGCGGGAAAGCATCCAGACTTTTTCGCTCTCCATGGGACGGAACATGATTCCTCCGGGCCTGTATTTGAGAATAGCATCCGCTTCCTGACGCCACTTATCGTCGCTGCGTTGAATCAGGCAGAACAGCTGCCCGATTTTCTCTTCCCGGCTCATATTCTTAAGAGTGTTCCTAACCCAGGACTCTTCCTCTTCACTCAGATTAAATGGCTTTCCCCTCAGATCCGGCATGGGAGCCTCCTTGTCATTCAGGATTTTCATCTATCATAACAG
>JAFGPQ010000199.1 GCA_016936115.1 Spirochaetales bacterium
GAAGGGCTGGAACAGATAGAGAACGGCAACTGGGACCGGTTCGAACTGATAGAGTTCATGTGCTGTCCCGGGGGATGCCTGGGGGGACCCCTGACTGTGATCAATCCCTATGAGGGGGCGGCCAATATGAAGGAGAGGGAGAGTCTGAACGATCCCGCTCCCGGCGATATCCGGCCTCTGCCACGGGGGGATTTTTCTCTTAACTGGGAGAAACATCCCCAGCCTCTGCCGGTTTACCAGCTGAATGAGGACTATGAGAAAGCAGTCCATCTGATGGAGAAAATGGAAGATATCCTGGAAGAGCTGCCCGGCATCGACTGCGGCTCCTGCGGCGCCCCTACCTGCCAGGCCTTTGCCGAGGATGTGGTCACAGGCCGGGCGGATATAACGGGATGCGTCTTTCTGTTGCGGGACAAAATCAAGGGGCTGACCGAACAGCTGGTCGATCTGCAGCGGGTTATGCCCCCTAGCTTTCAGAAGAAGCACAGGGGCAAATAGATTTCAAACGGGAAAGCTCTTGTCCTCTATGGTCTTGAGCCAGCTCTCCACCAGGGGGCGCTTGATCTTTTTCGTGGTGGTCATGGGCAGGGCTTCGTCCACAAGGCGCAGACGGCTTATCCTCTTGTAGGGGAGCAGTTCCCGGTTCACTTCCTTCACCGCCTGGATGATGTCGTGGCGGATCTTCTCTTCGTCGAACATGCCCTGGGTGCGGTAGTGCTCCTCCGAGGGGAATACCACCATTTCGATGCCCTCGGAACGGGTAGCCTCGTTCATGATGTAGCCCCGGATCATGATCTGCTCGATCTGCTGATAGAGCTGGAAGTGGTCCTCGATCTCTTCGGGGAAGACGTTCTTGCCCCCCTCGGTGACGATGAGCGATTTGGCCCGTCCGGTCAGGTAAAGATAGTTCTCCCGGTCCAGGTAGCCCATGTCTCCGGTGCGCAGATAGCCGTCTTCGGTGAAGAGCTCCTTCGTGGCCTCTTCGTTCTTATAGTAGCCCCGGCAGCAGATGTTTCCCTTCAGGGATATCTCCCCGATGCCCTCTTCGTCGGGATCAAGAATCTTCATATCCACCAGGGGAAACACCTTGCCCACCGATTTGAGCTTGAAGTGGTCCTTCGGGTTCAGGGTGCTGATGGGAGCCGTTTCGGTCATGCCGTAGCCCTGGACGAAATCCAGTCCCAGTTCCTGATAGCGGCGGAAGGTTTCCGGCGCCAGAGGGCCGGCTCCGCAGATAAGGAATTTCACATTGATCAGATTCGCCTTAGTCAACAGGGTTTTGAAGAGGACCCTTCCGATATTCAGGCCCAGGACCCGTTTGAAGAATCCGCTTATCCGCATCATCATCCCCACGTAGAGATGAACGGCAAGGCCCTTGCTGCGCACCTGTTTCATGAGTCCCTTGAGTATCTTGTTGTAGAGCAGGGGGATGCCGCTTATGATGGTAACACCCCCGTCGTGAAGGTCCTTCATCATATTTCCCACCGAAAGGGAGGCGGCGAAGACGCAGGTGCCGCTGTTAAGCAGGGATTCCACAAAGACCGAGGTAAAGCAGTAGCTGTGATGCAGGGGAAGCAGGGCGTACCAGATATCCTCCGGCACCGGTCCCAGAAAACTTCTGTGGGTAGCCTGCAGGGCGTCGCTCAGAAAGTTCTCATGGGTGAGCATGACCCCCTTTTCGTTGCCCGTGGTTCCCGAAGTATAAAGAATGCCCATAAGGTCCGTATGAACGGGGCCTTCGCAGGTTTTCTCCTCCTCGAAGGTGAGATCCATGATATAGTTGGGCTTATCCTTCTCCAGGGAGATGACTTCCGAAATCCCCCCCTCCTTCAGATCCACCAGATCGTATTTTTCCTTGTCGATAAAGAGGAATGAGCCCTCAACGAACTTGATGAGACGGGTTATGGTGGGAGCGTCAAGCTGATAATCGATGGGAACCGCCACCGCCCCGATCTCCACGATAGCCAGATAGGCGATGCCCCAGCGGGGGCTGTTCTTACCCGTGAGAATGACGGGATCTCCCTTTTTCACACCCTTCATGAGCAGATGCTGACTGACTCGGTGCACATGTTTTTCCAGTTCGGAAAAGGTATAGGACTCCTCCCCCTCCTTGTGAAAGGCGACGAAACCCTTTTTCTCCGGATACATACCGGTGGTGATATGGAATATTTCGGGTAGGGTCGGCCATTCCCCTCTGATCCTGTCCGGTTGGAACTGTTTCACATAGTCCCAGGAATCTTTCATTTCATGAAGCGGTTTTACATCCATATCTCACTCTCCTAACGCGGTATAACAACGGGAAATTATATACGGATTTACGGATCATGTCAAAAAAATATTTTCCCGTTCCCCCGGGAGTGAGGGCTGCCGGTGGATGATCTCCAGGGTTTTTATCACCCTTTCATCCATACTTGCCAGATAGGCCCGGTCCTCCTGTCTGAGCCGGGGCGACTGGGCCAGGCTTATAAGGTAATCCCGCAGCTCCTTAAGGGGAATATCGATTGTGCGGATCTCCCGGAGCGATTCAATGGTATCCTCAAGACGGCTGCAGGAATTCTCCTTCTCCTCCAAAAGCCCGTCCAGCTCCTCCTTGATTAGCTTGACCGCTTCGATAAGGATGTTCATAGAGGAGTTGTCCCGGTCCGGGGTCAGGTGAGTCCCCCTCTGGTCCCACCGGATCTCCGAAAGCAGATTGATCACGCTCAAAAGCTCCCCTTCGCATGCCGTCCCGTTCTCCTGCTGAGATTTTCCCGTTCTGTCCCGGTTGCCCAGTGCCCTGTCCACAGCATCTTCCACGTTCTTCACCAGGGTGAGATGCAGGGGGAGCAGGGGGGATATCAGCCTGATGATAGCGGCTCCCTTGTTCGTCTGATTGAAAAGATATACGTTGGGTTTCTTATCGGGATTGATGATGGAACGGAACCTTCTGGCCGCGTATTTTCTGACCGGAGCGGAAATCCTCTTCATGAGGGAACACTCCACCAGAAGACTCTCCGCCGCGGAGAACCTTTGCCCCGATTTCGCCATCATAAGTTCCTCTCCCTCCCGCTCCAGCCTGTCCACCAGGTCCCTGTCAATCTCTTCGGGAATTGAGAAATAGAGGATCCTGTCGTTGATCAGATAGGAGTGGGGCAGGGGGAAATCCTCCCCCGGATAAGTGAGGAAGGAGAGGTCCAGGGTGGTCAGGCTGGGGGTGTCGGGCTTGTAGGAGAAGGGAATGCGCCCGTAATCCAGGGGAATATCCTCCCGTTCGCAAATCTCCTGGGCCCAGTCCACCGCCTGGTGGTAATCCGAGGCGATGAGAATGGGGCAGGGGTATTTTCTCTGGGGCATGCCCAGTTTCACCGCCGTTCGGAAGGGCAGGGAGAGATTGCAGAAGATAACTCCCGCGCACCGGCTGTTCCGGCTGACGAAATCGGCAAAGGCCATTCTCGCCTTGAGAGTGGACGATTCCAGAGCCCCGTAATCCTCTATCTGAACGAATTTCTCCCTGCCCGTGAGGATGGTTTCAATGAGGGCGGTATCCTTTTTCAGAGCCCGTTCCAGGGACTTCTCATCCGCATGGCCTTCCGGTCGCGAATAGGTGATTGCCCCCCCGAGAAGGACGAAATGATATTTGTATCGGTAGGTAATTCTCCGGGCGAAGGTATCATCGTCCTTTTCCACGGAAAGGGAGGAGTAGGGACATAGGGAAAAAGTCTTTATCATAACTGGCTCGTATCATGAATTTTAAGTTATGATTTGCTATATTTCAAATAGGAATAGTCGCCATTTTAAAGGGATTTCTCCTAAGGGACGGTAAATTCGACCAGATTATTCCTATTCCCCCTGATCAGGGGGCCTTAAGAGAAGATGGCACGGCAATTGCATAAATACTGATTAACTATTCCTATGTTACCTAAGGAGAAAATAATGAAGAGGAAAACCCTTTCCCTGCTGTCCATATCGGCAATACTGATCATAGGCCTGACCGCGATGCTGCTGCTCACTTCGTTTAAGGCGAAGGCTGAAAAAGTAGAGGAACCACCCCGCATCCGCATGGTGGAGACCCGGGTTCTTACTCGGGGCGAACAGTCCCTGACCATTGAGGCGGACGGGTTTCTCAAGGCTCCCCGGCAGCTGGATCTGGTCTCCCCCGTTTCGGGGAAGATCTCCTATGCCCTGGGAGGACTGGGAGGGGGCACTTCCGTTGAAGAGGGGGAGCTTCTTTTTCGCCTGGACGACCGCCGGGCCCGCCTGGCTTTTGAGGGGGCCCGCACCGCCATGGTGCAGCAGGTGAATCAGTTTCTCTCCGTGGCGGGGCTCTCCGGGGATCCCCAGAAGGAGTGGGAGGACTATCTGTCCGATCTCGAGACGGCAAATCCGGAAAATCTCCCGGTCCTGCCCGAGGGGGACCGGCGTCTGCAGCTCCTGGCTGTGACGAAGGGGGTCATCTCTTCGGGCTACGCCCTGGAAGCGGCCGCCCTGGATCTGACCGACCACTCCCTGTCGGCTCCCTTCGCGGGCGTTCTCTCCGGCGACGGGATTACGGAAGGCTCCTGGATCTCTCCCGGAGTTCCCCTGGCCCGGCTCATAGAAACGGACCGGCTGGAACTGACCCTGTCCCTCTCCCGGGGGGATCTACTCTTCCTTGCCCCGGGGGATCCGGTTACCGTGATAAGGCCCGATGACTGCTGTGTTCTGGAAGGCCGTATCGAACGGATCGAACCATTGCTCAGCTCCCAGTCCCAGACAGCCCGCGTTCATGTGATGCTTACTGTTCCCGAGGGGGACGAATGGCTGGCAGGTTCCTTTGTAACGGCCCGTATTCGGGGGCGGAGTTTCGAAAACGCCAGCCGTCTGCCCCGGGAGACCCTGGTGGGGAGCCGTCTTCCCCTCTACCGGGAAGATCATCTGATACTGGCCGACGTGGAGATTCTCGCCTATGACGGGAATGACGTGATTATCACCGCCGATTTTCCCGAAGGTACCGAGTACGTGGTCACCATGCTGCAGAATCCCATGGAGGGAATGCTTCTGGGAAGGGAAGAGAAGTGATGAAACGGATTATCGAGTATTTCTATGACCGCCGCATGGTTACCAACTGGATTCTGCTGATCGTCATGGCGGCGGGGGTCTTCGGATTCACCCAGCTCAGAAGGCGCGTCTGGCCCCAGATGGATTACGATTACATCACCCTGGACGTCACCTGGGCCGGCGCCTCCGCCCTTGAGGTGGAGGAGGGGCTTACCATTCCCATGGAAGAGTCGCTCAAGGGACTGGAAGGGGTGACCCGGACCATTTCCACCACCGGGGACGGATACCTGAATTTCTGGATTGAAGCGGATCCTAAAATCCCCATAGACAAGACGGTGGACCGGGTCAGGACGGCGGTGAAGTCCATTCCCTCCTATCCCGCGGATGCGGAAGCTCCCCTGGTAAGACAGCTCGACTCCTGGAACCGGGTCATGCTCCTCTTCATCTACGGCCCGGAGGATCCGGATACCCTGCAGCGGGTGGCCGATGAATTCCGCAACGACCTTCTCGCCTCGGGCGAAGTGACCCAGATAGAGAACTGGGGCATGCCCCAGAAGGAGATCCGCATCGGGGTGAATCCGGACCTGCTCCGGGAATACGGACTGACCGTGGATGATATCGCCGCGGCGGTGAACTCCTCCGATCTGAATATCGCCGCCGGTTCGGTCCGGACGGGATCGGAAAATCTGCTCATCCGTTCCTACGGGCGAAAAACCACCGTGCAGGAGCTGCAGAGTATCCCCCTGAAGGCGGGGCGGGAAATCCTTTCCCTGGGCCAGGTCTGTTCCGTCAGCGAGGAGTGGCCCAGCGAGGTGGTATACACCCGGGCGAACGGGAAGCCGGCGGTGGGATTCGACATTATGTACTCCAATTCGGAGGATGTGATCCTCATCTCCAAGGTGGTGGATGATCTCATCGCCGAATCCACGAAGAAGTACGACGGCCTGGTTACCTACAAGCCCTTCATCAGGGACTCCGATCAGATTGAACAGCGTCTGGGAACCCTGAGTATTTCCGGACTCTTCGGTCTGCTGCTGGTCATACTCATACTGGGATTCTTTCTGAACCTGCGTCTCTCTCTTTGGGTGGCCTTTGGGATTCCTTTCTCCTTTCTGGGGCTCTTTTTCATTGAGAAGCTGATGGGCATCACCATTAACGAAATGTCCCTCTTCGGTATGATCATGGTGCTGGGCATCCTGGTGGACGACGGCATCGTTATCGGAGAGAACATCTTCTCCCACTGGAAGGAGCAGGGCAAGGATCCCCTGAAGGCTGCCGTGGAGGGGACGAAGGAGGTCCTGGCTCCGGTGGCCGTATCCATCGTCACCACCATGATCGCCTTTACCCCCTATTTCTTCATCTACGGCGAAATGGGGCAGTACACCTCCCAGATCGGCCTGGTGATCATCCTCTGCCTTGGCTTTTCCCTGGTCGAGGCGGCGGTTATTCTGCCGGTTCATCTGGCCCACTCCCGGGCTCTGACTTCATCGGATGGGGAAGAAGCTCCCTTCCGCCGGGCTCTGGACCGTTTTCAGGAGGGACTGATCCGGGATTACTACGCCCCTCTGCTTAAAGCGGCCCTGAATCACCGGGGCGTTTCCCTGGCCCTGACCGCCGCCTTTCTCATGGTGCTGGCCGGTGCCATAATGGGCAACCATATCAAGGCCATGTTCTTCCCCGAAGTGGAGATGCCCTACTCCTACGCTGAGCTGAGCTTTCCCACGGGAACATCCGCTTCCGTTATTAACGACGTCAGGGATTATGTGACCCGCACGGCCCGGGAGCTGGGGGCGGAAGAGGAGTGGAACCTTCCCAACGAAGGGTACGACAACGGGGTGGTGGATCTTCTCTCCTGGGGAGGGGGGCAGTCTGTTTACGTTTACTTTATCATGATTCCCAACGAGGAGCGCCCCTATCCCATGTCCGAATTCACCTCGGCCCTGGCCGAAAGGCTGGGAACCATTCCCCAGGCGGAGAGCGTGAAGATTGGGGAGGAGAGTGCCTTCGGGGGCTATCCCATCTCCATCCGCTTCATGGGGGAGGATCAGGAGGCCCTGCGCCGGGCGGCGGACCGGCTTAAGGAGGAGCTCGGCGCCATTCAGGGTGTCAAGGACATAGGGGACGACACTCCCTTCGGTGCCCGGGAGCTGGTGTTCGACGTGAACCGGCGGGGACGGGCTCTGGGGCTCACTCCCGCCCTGGCGGCTGCCCAGATACGCAGCGGCTGGTACGGCCGGGAAGTCGCCCGGATAACCGACGGCCCCCGGCAGATTCCCGTTGTGATCCGCATGGCCGACGGGGAGAGGCGCAGTCTGAACCAGCTGGACCGGTACCCCCTGCAGACTCCTTCCGGCGAGTGGGTTCTTACAGGAGACGTGGTGGATTATTCTGTGGAACGGGGACTGTCCCGCATCAAGCGGGAGAACGGCTACCGGGCCATAAGGGTGAATGCCGGATTCGATGACAGCAAGAATGACCTGAACGTGGTCCTTTCCGAAGTGAACAAAACCATCGTGCCCGCGATTCTGGAAGACATACCCGGGGTATCCCTTTCGGCGGGAGGCCAGGCCGAAGAGGTTCAGCGGATGATGAACTCTATGATCTTCGCCATGGTGGCCGCCATGGTGGTCATGTTCACCATATTAATGATCGCCACCGGCTCGGTGGGGCAGGCCGGCCTGATCATGACCCTGATTCCCCTGGGACTGGTGGGGGCCCTCTTCGGGCATATGATCATGGGGCTCCCCCTCAGCTTTATCTCCTTTCTGGGGGTCTTGGCCCTGGGAGGGATCATCGTTAACGATTCGGTAGTCTTCATCTCCACCTACAATCATTTAGTCCGTACCGAAGGGGTTCCTCCCCGGGAAGCGGCGCTTAACGCGGGTCTGCGCCGGTTCCGGGCCATTGTGATGACAACCCTCACCACATCCATCGGGCTGGCTCCCCTTATCTTCCAGAAAAGCGTGGGGGGACAGTTCCTCGTTCCCATTGCGGTTTCCGTTGCCTTCGGACTGCTTTTCGGAACCTTCCTGACCTTGATTCTTCTGCCCTGCGTGCTCTCTCTTATGGATGAGAGACGAAGTAGGAACAGATCGGAAAACAGACTGGTTTCCTGAATAAATATTTACTATTTCTGACCCTGCCTTTCCCCCTTCCGGTTTCGTCTGGAAGGGTTTTTTTTTCGAATCACCATAACCACTGGACATATGTAAGGTGTTTTTTCCGTCTACTTGTGAAAAAAGGGACTGAAATTTTTCTTCTCGGTTGACCGGGGGAATTTAAGGAGGTAAACTGGGAAAAACAGGGAAAATAGTGGTAAATAAGGGGAATCTGTGGATTTAACGGGATTTCGTGGGAAATTCAACGTGACACTCGACGAAAAGGGCCGTTTTATGGTGCCTGCCAGACTCAAGGGGGAACTGAATACGGAAACCCTGGTTGTAACCGAAGGTCTGGAAGACTGTCTGTGGATTTTCATGCCCGAAGCCTGGGATAATCTGGTGAACTCCGTCGAGGGGGACAGTTCCATCTTTAATGTGGATGAACAGGATGTCCTTCGGTTTGTCATTACCCCCGCCGAAGAGGTGGCCATCGATAAGGCGGGCCGTGTGAAGCTGCCTCCCCCCCAGGTGGAAGCGGTGGATCTGGTGAAAGAGTGCTGCCTCGTGGGTATGGGCGACCGTATCGAAGTCTGGGACAAAAACCGCTACGACGAAGTGCGCCGCGAAAGAAAGACAGCCGTTAAGAATACCTGGAAGCAGATGGGCCGCAAAGGGGAGGAGTCGTGAAAATCGTCCACCTGCCCGTGCTGCTTCAGGAAACCCTGGAATTCCTGGCCCCCGATAACACTCCTTCCCTCATGGTCGACGGTACCCTGGGCGAAGGGGGCCATACGGAAGCCTTTCTGACGAAATACCCGGAATTGAATATCATCGGTTTGGATGCGGACCGGAATATACAGGCCAAGGCCCGCAAGCGTCTCGAGCCCTTCGGGGACCGGATCTCCTTTCGGAATACCTGGTTCGATGAATTCTTCGCTTCCTATGGGGAGCCGGAGAGACCGGACCGGATTCTGTTGGATCTGGGGATCTCTGTCTATCACTACGAAGAGAGCGAGAGGGGTTTTTCCTTCGGCCGGGACGAGGCTCTGGATATGCGCCTTAATTCTGACGAGGGCGAGTCCGCCCGGGATATTGTGAATAACTGGCCGGAGAAGGATCTGGCCGACATTATCTACCGCTACGGGGAGGAGCGTTACTCCCGCC
>JAFGPQ010000200.1 GCA_016936115.1 Spirochaetales bacterium
CAGGTAGGCCAGGGCGTCCTTCACCTCCTCCCTTTCGTAGAAACTCAGGTTGCCCACCAGCCGGTAGGGGATATTGCTCTTGCGGAAGGCGTCTTCAAAGCTCTTGGACTGGGCGTTGGTGCGGTAGAGTATCGCCGTTTCCTCGTACCGGTTGTCACGGAGCAGGTCCACGATGTAACCGGTCTCCTCCCGCTGATCGGCGAAGTAGAGCACCCGGGGCTTCTCCCCGTCACCCCGGCTCGTCCAGAGGGTTTTGCCCAGGCGGCCCTGATTATTGTCCACCACGGCGGATGCCGCCGCCAGAATATGACCGGTGGAGCGGTAGTTCTCCTCCAGCCGTATCACCCGGGTTTTGGGGAAGCGCTTTTCAAAGGAGAGAATGTTCTCTACCCGGGCGCCCCGGAAACGGTAGATGGACTGATCGTCATCCCCCACCACGCAGAGCCGGTTTTCCGGTCCCACCAGCTGTTCCAGGAGCAGATCCTGAGCCCGGTTGGTATCCTGGTACTCGTCCACCAGAATCGCCCGGAAGCGCTGCCGGATCCGGGTGCGGATCTCTTTGTTATCCCGGAGAAGCCGCACGGGCAGGGAGATCAGATCCCCGAAGTCCGCATTGCCCACCCGACGCAGCTTCTCTTCGTATTTCTCGAAGTATTCGCTTAGTTTGGGATCGCTGCTGATCTCCTTCAGGTTGTCACCGGGGGTCAGGCATTCGTCCTTGGCCCGGGAAATCTGGTGGGCGATCACCTTGAGTTCGTTCCGGGGCTGATCCGGGTAGATGGTGCGCAAAAGCTCCACCGAGTCCTTGTCGTCGTAAATAACGAAGCTGGGCTTGAGGCCGCAGCGCTCCGCGTTCAGGCGCAGGATCCAGGCTCCGAAGGAGTGGAATGTCTTGATCATGACGTGGGATGAGCCGGGGGCCATTTTCTCGACCCGCTCCTTCATCTCCGCGGCTGCTTTATTCGTAAAGGTGACCGCCAGAATGGAGGGGGGCGGCACCTGGCCTGAGCCGATGAGATAGGCGATGCGTGTGGTAATGACCCGGGTTTTGCCCGATCCGGCCCCGGCCAGTATCAGCAGGGGATCCGTTCCATGCAGAACCGACTCCTTCTGGGGATCGTTCAGAAGATCAATCTGCTTCTCTAAAAGAGGATGCATTACAGATCCCCTTCTTCGAGTAGAACCGCCTCCAGATCAAAACCGTTCGCTTTGATAATACGGGCTCTGACGTGATCCCCCGGTTTCAGATTCTCCCCGTGCAGGACGGTCAGACCGTCGATTTCGGGGGCCTGGCCGTAGCTGCGGCAGAGAAAGAGATCCTCCTCGGGGATCTCCTCTTCCACGAGCAGTTCCACCTCCCGGTCCAGCCACAGATTAAGACGTTTTTCGGTCAGGGGAACCTGCCGCTGCTCAAGATTTTTTTTGCGTTTTTCACCCTTGGCGATGGCTCGGCGGGCGGGGAAGGTTCGGCTCTCTTTATAGGCGGGTGTGTCCTCTTCCGGGGAGTAGGAGAATACCCCCAGCCAGTCCAGTTCCGCCTGTTCCTGAAAGGCGGTGAGTTCGGCGAATTCCCCCTTCGTCTCCCCGGGGAAACCGGTCATGAAGGTGGACCGGATCACGCAGTGGGGCAGAGCTTCTCTCAGGCGGCGGATCAGGTCCAGGTAAACCGGACTGTTTCCCTTGCGGCCCATGCCCTTGAGTACCTTCGCCGAGCCGTGTTGGAAGGGAATGTCAAAGTAGGGGAGGATGCGGGGATCCTCCTTCATCAGCGGCAGAATGTCAAAGGGGAAATGATCCGGATGGATGTACAGAAGCCGGATCCAGAAATCCCCTTCCAGTTTCGTAATTTCCCTGAGAAGATCGGTCAGGTTCTTTCCCCACTCCAGGCCCCAGTTCGCCAGGTCCTGGGTCACCAGATTGAATTCGAAAACACCCCGGGAAAGGAGGTCTTTTATCTCCTTAAGGATATCTTCGGCGGGACGGCTGACCACGGAGCCCCGGATCAGGGGGATGGCGCAGAAGCGGCAGCAGTTGTTGCATCCCTCGGCGATCTTCACATAGGCGGATCCCTTGAAGGAGAACAGTTCTCTGCGCAGGGGAAAGGCGCTCCCCCCCACCGGCTTGACCAGTCTGTCCTTGGGAATGTCTTCGAGCAGGTCCGCAATCCGCTCGGGTATCTTGTTGCCGAAGACGGCGGTCAGCTCCGGGATCTGGTCCCGGAGTTCCGAGCCGTATCGCTGGGCCATGCAACCGGCGGCGATGACCTTCTTATCGGGGTACTCCTTCAGCGTCTGGAGGATCGTATTGACCGCCTCCTCTTTGGCGCTGGCGATGAACCCGCAGGTGTTTATGATGATGGTGGAGGCCTTTTCCGGCTCGTGGCGGAAAAACTGCCAGCCCCGGTCAAGAAGGGCTGTGGCCATGATCTCCGCGTCGACCTGGTTCTTGGAACAGCCCAGGTTCTCGATGTAGAAACTTCTAGTAGACGTGGAGAAGGAGGAGTTCGTATTGTCCCGACTCATTTTTAGCCCATTGTATCTTTTTCGCCGAGACTTCGCCCGCATCGCCGAAGTCAAGCTCTTCCCCGTTTATCTTGCCGTAAACGGTTCCCGCATTGGAAAGCCACAGCTCTATCCGGCTGTTGACCTCGATCCGCAGGGTATCCCCGTCCTTGTAGTATTTCTGGATCGGGTCGTCGAAGTCCCTCTTGTACCGGAGCAGACAGTACCCGCGGAATTTGATATCCAGGGTGTATCTCTCCCCGCCGGCCGCCGTATAGATGACCACCGGCTCCACCGTACGGGACTGAACCCCCGAGGGGGCCGTGTTCTCTATCTGGGTCAGATCGAGCAGGGCATCGGATTTCTCCCTGTCCAGCTCGGCCTGGGTCAGCTTCTGAATAACCAGGATGCCGCCCCCCTCTGAAAAACCGTAATCCTTGAGATAGAGGCGGTAGTCGGGGGAGTCCTGGAAGAGGGAGAAGAAGATCTCTTTGCCCAGGGTAAAGAAGAATCCCGGATGTCCCGGGTCGTCCGTCTTGGTAAGGGTCAGGCCGTTATCCTTGTCGGTAACCGAGAAAACTACGCTCTGATCCCCTTTGACGAAGCGGATGGTGTCCCCGGCGAGGGCATGGAACTCGCTCTCTTCCTGATCGATGGTGAACTCCTGGGGGGCCCTGACCGCTCCTTCGGCCTGCCGGGCCCGGCGCGATTCGGCCCGGGAGTTCCAGTTGCCGATGAAGGTGGGAGCATAAAGGGCGGCACCCGCAATGAGGGCAGCCGCCAGAATGATTATAACGAGGAGGACAGGGGAAATCTTCCTTTTCTTCTTTCCCACCAGCGCTTCGATGGGGGAGGGCTCTTCCCTGAGTTTATGGTTCTTGTAGAGGGATATCACCTTCTCCGGGTCCAGTCCCAGATAGTCCGCATAGGTTCTGAGAAAACCGATGAGATAGGCCTCGGCGGGAAAATCATCGAAAAGTTCCGCTTCCAGGTTCTCAATATAGGAGCGGGAGATATTGGTTTCATGGACAACCTGGTCCATGGTGAATCCCTTTTCCTCTCTGGTTGTTTTAAGTAGTTCGCCTAATCCTTGCATGTTAATTACTCTTCCGGTTCAAATAGAAAGTTTTCAATATCGTTACCCACGGGAGGGGACTTATAGTAGAATTTCGTATCCGGAATATCTTCGTTGATGCGAAGATTGAGAAAGTCGAAGCGGATTGTCTCATACTTGGTGGTAGTGGCCGTTATGCGGCGGATGACCTGATTCTCGCCCACAGCGATCTCCAGTTCCCGGAATCCTTCAGTGGAGGAGAGCCACTCCAGGCGGAGCTTCACCACCATCTCCTCCGAGTCCGCTTCGAGGGGCTCCCGGTCCGGTCCGGTCTTATAGCCTATTTTATAGTTCTGCTGCAGCAGGTGCAGCCCCTGGGATCCGGCCATATTGGCTACCGCCGTATCGCTGTGTTTCTTCAGAGTCTGGGAGAAAGTTACGCTATGCTCGGGCAGATGCAGGAGCAGGGTTTCCCCGTCCGTATTCATTATGATGCCCCGGCTGTCGTCGTCGGTGAACTCCAGCCTGAGCAGGTTGGGGCTTTTATAGAATATATCGGCTGTCTGTACCGTGTCTCCCCGGGTGATGACAATCTGCCCCTGATAGTCCCTGATAGTCCCGTAGAAATCGGAAAGACGGTCGAAATAACTTTCCGCCGTTTCCTGGGCATAGAGAAAAAGAGTACTGAAAAACAGCAGGGGAAGTAAGAATCGGGATTTAATCAACGTGAACACCTCTTTTATGTTAATCTATATTACTCCATATTTTTCCCCTATCTGTCAAGGTCGCCCCGGAGCCGGCGGACCGACGGGGGGGACTGTGAAAATCTCGCATATCGGTCTTGAATTCCCCGGGTTCATGAGCGAGAATTTTAATTAGGTGATTCGATGGATGCTAATTTAAAAGATTTAAAAAACAAATGGAAAATCTCCCTTGATCTACTGGCTGAGGAAGTGGAAGCCCCGGTCGGTTTTATCGTTCGTTTCGAGCGGGAAAACTGGGAAGTCTTCGTCACGAAGCCGGAGGGGGAAGCCCTGTTGCCCCGGGGGTTGCAGGATAGTGTGCACCGAGCCGATCACTATCTCTCCTCCCAGGGAGAGGGGGGCGTTTTTTTCCACTCCCTGGAACATATTCCCGTTCCCCGAACCCTGCGTCCCCTGGTCAGCGAAAAGGAGCTGACCCACTACTGCGGCCTTACGGTCACCTACAGAAGCAAACCCTTCGGGATTCTGTTTCTGGGAGGGCGAAAAGCCTTTGAATGGGATGATCGGAGAGAGATTTTCTTCCGCCGTTTTAAAACCATTATGGAAAATGATCTTGAAATGTTCGCCGACAAGGAACGTTTTAAAGAGGAATTGATAGAAGCCCGTGAGGAGATTCTTCGCAGCAGCCTGAAAAAAACGGATTTTCTGAAGAATATGACCCAGGAGCTGACCCACCCCATTAATGCCATTGCCGGTTATTCCCGGCTGATAGCCAAGTCCGCCGGCTCCGACCTTCAGGGCTATGCGGACGTGATTGATGAGAACAGAAACCACCTGCAGGAGACCCTCCTGTCCATCATCCAGGTCTCCCGGGGAGAGGAGCTTCCCGGTCTCCACAGGGAAGAACTTCCCGTTCTGCCCCTTATGGATGATCTGCACCGGTCCCATTCCGTCAGCATGCCCCAGGGGGTTCAGCTGGTGACCCGTATCCGCTGTCCCTCCGACTTTACCCTGTATACGGACGGCAGGTGGGTCAAGCAGATTCTGTCCCATCTGCTGGTGAATGCGGAGCAGAATACGAACCGGGGTGAGATAAAGATAGAGTGCCGTCTTAACAAGGAGAAGGCCCGTTTCGATTTTACCGTATCCGATACGGGCTGCGGGATTCCCCGGGACAAGCAGGACTCCCTCTTCCGCCGGCCCGACGGGAAGGATTCCCAGAACGGGCTTCAGCCGGGACTGGCCCTGAGTCATAGCCTTTCGGTGAAACTGGGGGGGACACTGACAGTTCGTTCCGAACAGGGACGGGGCTCCGTTTTTACTCTCGCCCTGCCCCTGGGCAGCCCCTATCAGGCTTCTGCCTGAGCCCTTCAGAACTGGCGTCCCGCCAGTTCCTCCACCACCTTGCCGAAAAGGGATTTATCGGGGAAATCAAGCCGGTTCATCATTTCCCGGCTCCGATCAAGATAGGCTCTTCCCTCCCGTTCCGTCTCATCGAGACATCCCAGCCTCTCTATACGGCGGTACAGGGTCCGGGAGAACAGGATATTCAAGGGTTTCCGGCACAGTAAGTCAGTCATCCAGTCACTCTTTTCCCGGGCCAGGATCAGAGGAAGCGTGGGAATCCCCTCTCTCAGATCTTTTCCCGTCGGTTTTCCCAGCTTCTCCTTGGAACCGCGGTAATCCAGAATATCGTCGGCGATCTGAAAGGATATACCGAACTGGATTCCCGCCTCATAGGCGAGTCGGATGTCATCACGGCTCTGGCCGCCCAGTTTGGCCCCGGCCATGAGGGAGAGCCCGAAGAGCTCCGCCGTCTTGCCCCGTACCCGGGTGAGGTAGCGCTCCCTGTCTATGAACAGGCCGCCCCGGCCGAAATCCTGATCGATTTCGCTGGTACAGAGGTTCTCCATGGCCCGGTTCACACCTTCAAGAAGAAAGGGATCGCTCGCTTCGGAAGCCAGCTGCAGTGCTCTGGAAAGGAGGTAATCCCCCTCAAGAACGGCTCTTTTGATGCCCACTCTTCGGTGGAGAGCGGGAATTCCCCGCCGGGCGGGGGCGTTATCCAGAATATCGTCATGGATGAGAGAGGCTATATGCAGGATTTCCACCGCCGCCGCTGTCCGGCTGATCAGGGGGAGATCCTCCTCCTTCGCCGAGGAGGCGGCCATGAGAAGGAAGGCGGGGCGGAGCATCTTCCCAGGTGTGAGGAGAAGGGGCTCCAGATCTTTTTTAAAGGGGGCGGGACTCCCTTCCCAGGTCGCCTCGATAGCGTGGGCGACTCCTGTCAGCCTTTGCCTGAGTGAAGGAAAGGGATCCCAGAAACGGGAAAGGTCCAAAAACTATTTTCTCCCTTTGAACCGGGGCTCGCCAAAGTAGAGATAGGTCTTTTTCGCCAGTTTCGTTCCGTTCCACCATCTCTTGAGCCAGGGCTGTACCCAGTAGTCCAGACCCAATGTTCTGCCCGATCCGCCGAGCAGCAGGAATCCGGCAAAGATAAACCAGACCTGAGACCAGCTAAAGAGGCCGGAGAGGATGAATACGAAGCACATGATGATAGAAACACCCGCTGCGGGGAAGGTGAACAGTCCCCCCAGAAGGGCGAGTCCGATAAGACCTTCCACGGTAACAACCATGGCCTGAAATACATTGTAGTAAATATGAGAGGCGATGCCGTCCATAAAGGTGTGTCTGAACCAGGTGACGAGACCGCTGTCCCAACTAAGAACCGGTTTGGTCAGATCCCAGACGGGTCCCCAGTTTCTTACCGCTTCGGCGGCGGCGCCTACAACTTCCTCGGAGGCGGCGGAAACCACGTCGGCCGCCTGCTCTACCACTTCTTCCGAGGCGGCGCTCACCGCTTCGGCGACCTGCTGTCCGTAACCGGGCATGCCGTTCTGGATGACGCCCTGGGAGAACATCCAGGAGGAGCTGGTTCCCTTGGCCACGTTCAGCCAGCCTTCGCCGATCTTGTTGATCGCTTCGAAGAGCCACATCACGCCGAGCCACATGCGAAGGGGAACGGCCCAGAGACCCTGGATATTGCCGGAGATGAATCCGCCCAGGAGGGATCTCCCGTTTTTGATCCGGAATATCTCATGGATAATGTATTTGGACCAGCCGTTGAAGCCGTTTAACCCGTTCAGGTAGTAACAGTTCACCAGGTGCTTCATGGCCATGGCGGGGATGCCGCTCAGGGCGAATCCGGCCGTATAGGATACGGCGTAGCGTCCGCCGATGGATACCATGAAACCGTGGAAATTGGACTTGAAGGAGACCTTCTTATCCTCTCCCTTGATTCGGTTGATGATATTCTTCGCCGCCACCGCTGCGGTCTGTTCCGCCGCTTCAACGATCTGGGGGACAGGTCTCTCGTCCTCGAGGAGCCAGTGGATATCTCCTACGGCGTAAACATTGTCCGAACCGGAAACGAGCATGGTCTCGTCCACGGTGATTCTCTGTACGTGGGCTTCGGGAAAGCCCCACTGAATGGCCTGTTTGCTGCCCCGGACGCCGCAGGTCCAGATCAGGGTTCCGAATTCGATGTTTTCCCCGTCCTTGAGGTGCAGTACGTCCTCGTCCACCTGGGAGATGAAGGAGTGAAGCCGGAACTGAACGCCCCGTTTTTCCATGTATTTCATGGCTTTGGCCCGGGGTTTCTCGGGGATCATGTTCAGGATATGGCCCAGGGCTTCCACATTTATAAGGGAGTATTCGTCCTTGCTGATGCCGAACTCATCGGCCAGAAGGGGGAGCCACTCGATCAGCTCTCCGATCATTTCGATTCCGGTGAATCCCGCACCCGCCACGATGAAGGTGAGCATTTTCTTTCTCTTCTCCCTGTCGTGGGTGGTGGAGGCTTCGTAGAACATCTTCTTTACGTGGCGCTTAATGCGGATGGCGTCGGAGTAGCTCCAGAGAGTGAGGGAGTTGTCCAGTACTCCGGGAATACCGAAGTCCGTCGGCTCCGCGCCGATGCCCATGATGAGGTAGTCGTAGCTGTAGGTTTCGCTGTGGGAGTGAAGTTCCTTCTTCTTCCGGTCGACCCGGACGATTTCATCATGAATGATATCGATCTTCTTTCCGGAGAAAATCCTGTTGAAACTGATTTTGACACATCTCTCATCCACCCGGTCTCCGGCCACTTCGTGCAGCTCGGTCATGAGGGTGTGATAAAAATTCTTGTCGATAAGCGTAAGGGACACATCCCCGTCCTTTTTAAACGCCTTTAGCAGTATTTTCGCAGCATGGACACCGGCATATCCGCCGCCCAGGATAACTATTCGCTTCATCGGTATTCTCCTTATTTCTACAGTATGGATATTTTTTTACCTTTTTTTCAAGATGGTTCTGAGTAATTTTTGAACAATGAAATACTACAAAAATAGTTGGTAATTTGTAAAGGGAAATTGAAGGTATTTGGAAAAGCTTGTAGGATAGGGGAATGATTTTTCCGGGAGTGCCCTGTGATTAGCCGAAAAAAGGAGAAATTCCCCTGTCAGACGTCCCGCTCATCATCCGTTTGAGAGAACTGGTGGAACTCCGGACCAAAATAGCCAGTCAGTTTCCCTTTCTGTTCGGGATTCTCTATTCACTCTACCGCTATGGGGAGTTCGCTCCCCTCAACTGTCTTCTCATGTTTGTCTCTCTTCTGTTCTTCGATATGACGACCACGGCGATCAATAATTATGTGGATTTTCAGAAATCGGAGGATCCCTCTTACCGTCAGTTCGAAAACCCTATCGGAACGGGCTCCCTCTCCCTGGCCCTGGTGCGCCTGGTCATCGCCCTGATGCTCATGGTCGCCGTCACAGCCGGGGTACTCCTGGCACTTAGAACCGGCCCGGTCCTTCTCGCAGGGGGCATGATCTCCTTCGCCGCGGGCATCCTTTATACGGCCGGTCCCGTACCCATCTCCCGTCTCCCCCTGGGAGAACTCTTTTCGGGCCTTTTCATGGGGTTCCTGATCCCCTTCCTGACAGTCTACATAAATCACGGGGACATCTTTCCCGTTGCCCTGAACGGCTCGATCCTGGAATTGACCGTTCCCCTGGGGGAGTGGGGCGGCCTTTTTCTGGTGAGCCTGCCCTTCATTTTTACCATATCCAATCTCATGCTGGCCAACAATATCTGCGATCTGGAACAGGATATGGGACATAACCGCTACCTGCTGCCCTTCTTTCTGGGAATCCCCCGGTCCCTGCTCCTGTTCCGGGTCAGTTATTACCTGATATTTCCCGCTATTACGACAGCTGTGATTTTGAGGATTCTGCCCCTTCTTTCCCTGGCATCCCTTCTCTGCTTTATTCCCGTAAACAGGAACCTGGGCCGCTTCCTTGAGAAGCAGGACAAGGGAAGCACCTTCGTTCTCTCCGCCCGTAATCTGACTTTGGTCAGTCTTTTTTATCTCATCCCCCCGGGGCTCGCCGTTCTATGGAAACTTCTGAACTGAATGCTCATTGATGGAATGGGAAAAAGTCTTTATGATAAGGAATAATCAGAATATCATACCCAAGGAGCCACCATGGCCGTTTCCAGTAAGATTAAAGAGATGCAGAGTTCTTCCTCCTTCATACGAAAAATGTTTGAAACGGGAGCCCGTCTCAAGGCGGAATTCGGAGCGGAGAATGTTTTTGATTTTTCCCTGGGAAATCCGGATCTGCTGCCCCCGGAGGAGGTCTCCCGGGTCCTGATTGAAGAGGCCGCCCGCCGGGATTGGCACGGCTACATGCCCAACGCGGGCTATCCCGGCGCCCGGTCGGCGGTGGCCGGCTATCTGAGAGAGGAGCAGGGGGTGGATTTCCAGATGGACCACATTCTCATGACCAGCGGCGCCGGCGGCGCTCTGAACGTGGCCCTTAAAACCCTGCTGAATCCGGGGGACAAGGTTCTCGTGGCCCGGCCCTGCTTCGTGGAGTACCGCTTCTACTGTGACAACCACGGGGGAGAGCTTGTTATCGTGGACAGCAAGGATAACTTTGATCTGAGCATTGCCGCCTTTGAAGAGGCCATCGATGAAAAAACAGCCGCCATCATTATTAATTCTCCCAATAATCCCACCGGTAAAATCTATCCCGAATCCACCCTGCGGGAACTGGCCGATCTTCTGGAGAGAAAGTACCGGGAGACGGGAAGGCGCATCTATATAATCACCGACGAGCCCTACCGTAAAATCGCCTATGATGCGGTGGTTCCCTCGCTCATGAAAATCTATCCCCATACTCTTCTGTGCACCTCCTACTCCAAGGATCTCTCCCTTCCGGGGGAACGGATCGGCTATCTGGCCATAGGCCCGGAGTGCGAGGATGTGAAAGACGTGATCAGCGGGGCGACCCTATGCAACCGTATCCTGGGTTATGTGAACGCCAATGCCCTCATGCAGAGGACGATCGCCCGGCTGCAGGGACTCAGTGTGGATATCGGGGTGTACCGTAAGAGGCGGGATCTTCTTTACCGGGGTCTTAAGGATGCCGGATTCGAGGTCACCCTGCCCGAAGGGGCCTTCTATCTTTTTCCCAAGGCTCCCGGCGGGGATGACATGAAGACTGTGGATGTGCTGCAGGAAGAGAACATTCTTGCCGTGCCCGGGCGGGGATTTGCCCTGCCCGGCTACTTCAGGCTGACCTACTGCGTGGGGGAGGACACCATCACCAGATCCCTGCCCGGATTCAAGAGGGCCGCGGAAAAGCTGCTCTGATATGGGACGGCTGAATAAGGAGATCGCCCTGGAGCGGATTGGCCGGGACGAGGCCATTTATCTGAAGATCGTCGGATATTTTCTCAAGGACTACGGGGATTACTCCCGTAAGGCGGGGGAGCTGATCGAAAAGAGGGATTATCAGGCCTATGTCATGACCCACAGCCTGAAGAATATCGCCGCCTCCCTGGGTGCCGAGGAACTGTCCCGCCGGGCCCTGGAACTGGAAATTCTGCTTAAGGCGGAGGATTTTTTCCGGGCCGGAGAGTATCTTCCTGTTCTGCTTGAGGAGTTTTATCCTGTTCTTGAGGAGGTACGTTCTCTGGAGAAGACGAATGAACCCCGGGAGCAGGTGATTTCCTCCGGGGAAGAGGGCAGTTTTCTCGATCTTCTGAATGTTCTCGAAGAGGGGCTGGGCTCCTTCTCTCCGGACAGGGCAGAGGAGGCTATGAAGCTGCTGGACCGCCGGGCCGGACTGATCCCGGCGGAATATAGGGAAGTTCTGGAACAGATAAGAGAGCTGGCCGGGGAATTCCGCTATCTGGAAGCGGAGGAGATTCTTCTGTCCCTCAGGGACAGACTCTGATAGATTCATTTGGAGGTAACGATGGCGGTGGACATGAATATTCTTATGGTTTTTCTGCTGACCCTGTTCTCCCTGGTTCTGTGCCTGGGATACGGCCTTTACAACTGGAACCGGGACGGGGCGATAGACCCGGAAAGAGCCGAGGAAGAAGCGGCCTGGTCCCGGGAAGAGAAAAAGATTGAAGGGGAACTCTCCGGGGAGGGTGACCTATGAGCCATTTTCTTCTTGTGGTGATCATCCTCATCTACCTGGCCGTGCTGGCCTGGCTCGGATACCGGGGCTATCGCAATACCTCGGATAATGCGGACTATCTTCTGGCGGGGCGGAACACCCACCCCTTTATAATGGCCATGAGCTACGGGGCCACTTTCATCTCCACATCCGCCTTGGTCGGTTTCAGCGGCGTGGCCTCCCTCTACGGCTTCTCCCTCATGTGGCTGGTCTTTATGAACATCTTCGTGGGAATTTTCATCGCCTTTACCGTTTTCGGTAAGAGAACCCGGAAAATGGGCCTGGTCCTGGACGCTCACACCTTTCCCGAGTTCCTGGCCCGACGGGTGGGCTCCCCCTTCCTGCAGGGATTCGCCGGTCTGGTAATCTTCCTGTTCATGCCCATCTACACCGCCGCCGTCCTTATCGGGGGCGCCCGTATTCTGGAGGGACTTATGGGTGTGGATTACTCCCTTTCGGTCATTATCTTCACGGTCATTGTGGGGGCCTACGTTATCATGGGGGGACTCAAGGGAGTCATGTACACCGATGCCCTGCAGGGGACATTGATCTTCCTGGGGATGATCTTACTCCTAGGCTTCGTACTGAGCCGGGTGGGCGGATTCTTACCCGGGGTCAAAGCTCTTGCCGGAATGGGTCACGCCATCCCCGAATCCATGGTTAAGGGGGGCGTATCCAGCTGGACCGGGGCCCCCGCCGCGGGGTCCCCCATCTGGTGGACCCTCTACTCCTCCCTCGTGCTGAGCGTGGGGGTGGGCACCCTGGCCCAGCCACAGCTCGTGGTCCGTTTCATGACCGTCAAGAGCGGCAGGGAGATGAACCGGGCCGTCCTCATTGGGGGAATCTTCATTTTCTTCACCGTGGGGGCGGGCTATCTGGCGGCGCCCCTCATGAACGTCCACTTCTTTCAGGAGCAGGGGGTCATCGCCGTGGCTGCCGCCGGGGGTAACGTGGATTCGGTCCTGCCCACCTACATTGGCACTTTCCTGCCCGACTGGTTCGGTTATCTCTTCATGCTGGCCATCCTCTCCGCGGGGATGAGCACCCTCAGCTCACAGTTCCATACCATAGGCACCGCGGTGGGCAGGGATTTCTTTGAGCAGTACCTCATGAAGGGGCGGGTCAGGACAGGGGCCCAAAGCGGCGTGGCTGTAACACGCATCGGCATCCTTATCGCCCTGGTGGCATCGGCCTGGTTCGCCTTCAACATGGGCGCCGGGGTCATCGCCCGGGCCACGGCCATCTTCTTCGGTCTCATGGCTTCCTGCTTCCTCGCTCCCTACGCCCTCTCTCTCTACTGGAAGGGGCTGACCGGCAAAGGTGCCGTCGCCGGATCCCTGACAGGCTTCGGTGTCGCCCTCTTCTGCTACCTCTTCCTCCACGGCAAGGAGGCAGCCGTCTTCGGGGTCTGCCAGGCTCTCTTCGGGAGGCCGGTCCTCTTTTCTGCACTGACCCATGTGGACCAGCTGGTTTTCTCCGGTCCCCTCGCCCTGATCGTGACCATCCTTGTGAGCCGGCTGACGAAGGTGGAGAACCCGGAGCAGGTGGAACGCTGCTTCGCCAGCCTCGAGAGGAGCTGAGATGCCCCTGGATATGCTGTCCCACTTCTCCCTGCTTTTCTACTCGGTCGCCTTTGCCATGTGCTTCGCCGCCCTGGCCCTGTGCATAGCCTGCTGGCTCAAGGAGAAGGAGCTGTGGCAGTTCAAGACCATGCTCTTCATCATCTACTTCACCTTTCTCTTTTTTCTGGAAGCCCTCTTTTTCTATCTCACCCATGTGATGCATCTGTCGGAGAACCGCTGGTACGTCTCCCTGTTCCTCATGCTGCGGGACCTGGGCTACGCCCTGCTTCTTTACTATCTGGGAGCGACACTCAACTATATCCGCCGCATCAGCTGGAAGCCTTCCCAGCTCTTTCTGGTCATCCTGGCGGGAATCATCTATTTCGCGGGAACCCTGGTCAACCGCTTCGGTCAGATGCCCCCCTTCGTCTCCTCCGCCATGTCCCTTCTTCTTTTCGGGGTGCAGGCCTATCTTCTGGCCAACAGCGCCAAGAGCATCAAAACGGTGAGTGAAGTCCGCTTGCGGATCTCCCTCATCATCGTCCTGCTGGTTCCGCTCATCTTTCTTCCCCTCATCATGATCTTCCGGGCTCTTATGCCGGACAGGCTGGCCCTGAATTTCATCCTCATGAGTCAGTTCTATTTCTGGCTCTCCCTGGGAGCGGTAATCTACTTTCTCCAGCCCCTGGCCATTTTCCGGTCCGGCGGGGAACTGGATCTCTCTCCGGTCAACCGGGAGAAATACGGCCTTACCGAGAGGGAAGCGGAAATTATCCGGGGCATCGACCGGGGCCTCTCCTATAAGGAGATCGCCGGGGAACTGAAGATATCCCCCAATACGGTCAGCAATCACATCACCCGCATCTATCGAAAAACGGGCATCCGATCGAAGGTGGAACTCCTCAAAAAGCTGCAGTAAACCCTTTGAGCATCCCCTCTTTTCTGTTATCCTGCATGGGAAGGAGAACCAGACGATGAAGCTCTATTTCATGCGCCACGGGGAGAGCGAAGCGAACTCCCTGGATATTCTGGCCAGCCGCAAAGATTTTGCCCTTACGGAAAGGGGAAAAAAGGATGCCGAGGAGATCTCCCGGGAATTCCCCGACCGGGTCGGCCCTCTCACGGGAATCATCTCATCGCCCCTTAAGCGGGCCCGTCAGACGGCGGAACCCTTCTGCCGGCTCACCCGGAGGGAAGCTGAAATCATCGAAGCTGTTACCGAACAGGAACTGGGGGATTTTGCCGGCATGACCTACGCCGAGATAGAGAACGCTCCCGGCTACGAAACGGACCGGACCAAACGGTGGGAGTGGGTTCCCAGGGGCGGGGGCGAGTCCTACGCCATGATCGCCGAGAGAATCAAACCCTTTTTCAAAGACATGGAGGAGCGGAACCTCAAGGATAGCAGTCAGGCTCTCCTGGTGGTGACCCATGCGGTAACACTGAGGCTGATCCGGGCATTTCTGGAGAAAACCCTGCCCCACTACCCCCGGGAAATCGCCCATAACGGGGAGATCTGGGAGGTGGATTATGACAAAGCCGAGAGCCGTTATGATCTGAAAATCCATCTGTTGGGCGAAGCGGCCCGCCGGAATTCCCGGGCCTAGGAGGACTCTATGCCATCAGGACCCAGCCGGGCAAAGCCCGATTTTTACACGCAGAAAGCAAAAAAGGAGGGTTATCCCGCCCGTTCCGTTTACAAATTGGAAGAGATCGATAGTAAATTCCAGCTGATCAAACCGGGGTTGAGAGTTTTGGACGTGGGAGCATCCCCGGGCAGCTGGTCCCTTTACGTGATAAGAAAACTGCAGGGGAAGGGGCTTCTGGCCGGGGTGGATCTCAAACCGCTGAATCTGAATAAGAAGTACCCCAATTTCGCCTTCTTCCAGGGGGATATCTTCTCCGACGAGGCCGGATCCTTTCTCAGGGAACGGGGCCCCTACGATCTTCTTTTGAGCGATGCCGCCCCCAACACAAGCGGCAACCGGCTGGTGGATACACGAAAATCCTACGACCTGGTGGAACTGGTTATCGGCCTGGCCGAAGATCAGCTAGGGCTGGGGGGCTCCATGGTGGTCAAAGTCTTTCAGGGCGGTGACGAGGAGGAGCTCTTCGAGAAGATGGGGACTATCTTCAACAGGGTGAAACGGTTTAAGCCCAAGGCCGTCAGGAGCGAATCTTTTGAGATCTACTTTGTCGGTTTGGACAGAAGGGAAGGATCGAGGTGATTCATAATGAGCACGTTCCCGTCAAAGGTTCCCGCCATAATCCTTCCGTCAAAGGAGTAGATCGGGCTCGTCACCTCATATCCCAGATCTATCTCCCTTATGGCCTTTCCCGTCTCCGATGAGAACACGGTCATGCTCTGGTCCCCGGTCATTGCGTAGATGAAGGGTTCTTCCAGCAGAGGGTAGGTCTGCACCGTTTTGGATAGGGGGGGGAGAGCTTTTCCCGTATTCCTGTCCAGGACCGAAAGGACGCTACCGTCATAGGTGTATACCCGCTCTTCGGTCAGCTGCACATTCCGTATGAAATTCCTTTTCTCATTCAGGGGGTCGCTCACCCACTCCATGGTCATGGATGAGGGGGAGAAGGCGGCTACCCGTCCGAAGGAGTCGCATAAATAGCCCCGTCCCCGGTCGAACACGATGGCCTGGCCCATGGGGCTCTCCAGGCCCGTAGCCAGGGAACGGAGAATTTTTCCGGTGGTGGATATTTCGTAAATCTGCCCGTCCATGGCGGCGGTATAAATGTTTCCCCCGTACAGGGCCGGCGTCATAAGGGAGCCCCCGGGTATGAAGACTTCCCGTATCTTCTGTCCGTCCCCGGTCAGGAAACGTAAGGAATCCTTGGTGGGATAGAGGAACTGGTAGTCCATGGGGACGCCCTTTTGTCCATTAAGATGGTTCTCCCGGTCGTTCAGACGTATCGTATTGAGAATAGCCCCGGAAAGGCGGTTGATCACCACCAGGTTCCGTTTCCCGCTGAAGTAAATGTAGTTGTCGGTCAGAACCGGTTCGGAGTAGCTGTTGGGGTAGTTGCTGGTGCGCGTGTTGTACCGACGCCAGCCGGAGGGTTCGTTCAGATACCAGATAATGCCGCTCCAGTCGGCTATGAAGATATCCGGACCCTGGGCCGCCAGACCGATAATCTCCTGGTAGGCTCCTTTCAGAACCTTTTCCACGGTTTTCTTCAGGGTCAGATCAATTGTCTCAGGCCACTCCTTCTCCGCATCCAGATAGAGATACTGCTCGTTATACCCGTCCAGAGTGAAGTTAACCTCCAGAGGCTCGTCGGGTTTCACATCCAGTACGATGCTGCCCTTTCCCGCATATATGCCGTTTATGGTGATTTCGCTCTCCGCCGGGTCCACCTTTATGGCAATTTTCCGGGATGTCAGCCGGGGAAGCTTGTAGTAGCGGTTGTCCGTAAAGGCGGAAACCGGGGCCGCTCCCACCGCCGCATCCAGGGACTGATAACCGGGCCTGCTGATATGTACGGGCAGGGTTCTATTTTCGGCCAGAATGAGATTGATCCTCTCCTTTCCCCGGGTGAAATCGGTTTTAATCAGGGCCCCCTCGTCGGACTGAATGGCCAAACGGTAGAAGGGATGGTCCCCGTCGGGGCGGAAGAGATCGAAGCCCTTGAGAAGGGAGTCATAATTGAAGCGGGTGTACTCGGAAATGGTAATAGCCATATTCAGGATATCCTGTACCGGCTGTTCCAGATCGATCCACTCCCGTTCCAGTCCGTCATTTTCAAGGAGGAGCTGATCGTAAAGCTTACTGTGGCTCCGCAGGTCCTCCCCGTCCAGGTACCAGGTTTCGCCGGGAAAAAGGGGCCTCTGGTTTTCTGGCAGGGCGTCTATAAGGGGGTGGTCCTCCTCCCGGGTGATCCGTTTCAACCGGCTCAGATCCCCGATGCCGGGCAGAAGCCGCAGTTCCCCCTCGTGGTTGTAAACCTCTACCCTCTCATCTCCTATAAGCAGTGAGAAGGTTCCCTCTCCGGCATAGAGGGACTGATGGGGAAGCTGTACGGTAAGATCGGTGCCGGGGTTCTCCACGGCAAGGGCGCCCCGGGAGAGGGTGACCGTGGTTTTTTCTTCCCGCGATGAGTAGGCGAAGCTCATTTCCGAATGGGGGCCCAGTTTAAGAATCAGTCCTTTTCCCGTTCTCAGAAAGGCCTCGCTTTCCCCTGTCCTGAATTCCTGACCCTCCTTCAGAAGGATACCGCAGGAGAGGGATTCCCAGTCCCGGTTTTTACGGGAACGTCCCTGCACATCCCCGGTGAGGCTGCAGACGAGAATCTCGCTGTTCCCCGGTTCTGATACCAGATTGGTATCGTTTCTCTGACAGGATCCCAGGGCGAGCAGTCCCAGAAACAGGGGGATAAGACGGGTCTTCAACCGATTGCCCCGGCCTAAAGGAATTCCCGGGAGGGAACCTCTTCCAGGAAGTCCGTGCTGTAGGCTGTGAGTCGCGTCAGCAGAGCCGTGCATGCCGTATCGAGAAGGGCGGAAAAACCGATGAGGATGGGGAGCATGGGGAGCAGGAGAATATAACCCCGATCAAGACCTCGTCCGTAGGTGCCGCACAAAAGGGACAGCATGGCGTAAATGCCCAGACGGGGTGCATGGGAAATGGCGAAGGAGTAGAGAAAGCTGAAGAAGAAAACCCATAGGATCTGGTAGGGGGTCAGGTCTAGAGAGGTGTAGGAGCGGATGACCAGCAGCATGGAAGCGCCCCCCACCAGGGCGGTTCCGCCTCGGGCGAAAAGGGTCAGCAGGGGTACGGACAGGGCGCCCACTTCCCGGGATATTCCCTCGTTCTCCTTCAGATGAGCTGTCAGGATTCCGTAGTTGAAGAAGAGGTCACCGCTCACCAGACCGGTGAGGAAGGGAGTTATGAGTGAGTAGACATGGCTCAGGGGATTGCCCCGGCCCCCCGCCAGATAGAGGGTGAGGGGGTAGATGAGCAGGAGAATGGCTCCTGCGGAAATAGTGAGGACCAGGATATGCTGGGTATAGAAGGAGAAATCTTCGATGCTTTTCAGGGATCTGACCGTGGCGAAGGTAATAAAGGGAATGAGATAGGCCTGAAACCTGGTCACATAGCGGTTGAACTGATAGAAAATACGGGACAGGGAGTCAAACAGGTTAAACGCCGGGCCCGTCTGCTCTCGGTCGAAATGGAAGAGGGTACCCAGAATGAGCGCCAGAAAACAGAGAGGCAGAAGCAGGGAGGCATCCCCTGTGAATACCTGGAACAGGTTGGGAGAAACAATGTTGTTCACCACTTGGGCGAAGCCGGGATTGCTGTAATCCAGATCCTCTTGAATGGTAATGGGAATCCGGTCGGAGGGAAGGAGCAGAGCTACGGACATTCCCACTGTCAGCATGACAGCCGTTAGGATCAGGGTGGACAGGAGAAGGCGGATCATGAGAGAGCCGAAACGGCGAAGCCGTTTCAGCTGGCATACGGCGATGGGCATGGAAAAGAAAACCAGGGGGAACAGGGCGTATCGGCCGATATTCACGGCCAGACTTCCCGTAAAGAGAAGAATATCATTCACCCTTTCATAGTCGGGCAGAAAAATTCCCAGCAGGGATCCCAGAACTATGCCAATAAAATATTTCATCCATAACTTCATCGCTTACCTCTTCCGGTTCAATTATCGGGGTTCATTTCTCTTTTCAATGGAAAGGGAGTTAAAGGGATTCTTTTTTTCCGTGATTCTGAGCCACTCCCCCCGGGCTTTCTCGGGCAGATCGGTGGAGAGGGCCAGGATGGATCCGGCGCTGCTCTCCACGTTTGTCGTGCGGGAGAGAAATCCCGCCAGGGTTATCCCATCGGGCTTCTCGCAGAGAATGGCATCGGCGGTCTCCCGAAAGAAGGCGGAACATCCCCGGCCCATGCTGTCATTCCGGTCGCCCCGGTGGGGGGTTACGAAGAAAAGGGAACCCCGTCCCTGTTCTTTCAGGTAATTCAGAAGCAGATGGGAAAGATAGAGGAATCCCTTGATTTCCCTGTCCACGATACGGTCCAGATCGGAAAAGGAGAGATCCGTGTACAGGCCTCCCTCCCTGGGGACATTCTCAAGAAGATAGGCCCGGTCCAGAGAGCCCCAGCGGCGCACTGATTCCTGGAGTATCGTTTTAGCTGAGAAAAGGGACGGTTTGTTCCAGGGAATGACGAGGAGGTTTTCCCGGGATGTTTCCCCCGATCCCCCGTCTTTCGTGCTGTTTACCGGAGCCACAACCCGGTTTCCCCGGTCCAACTCCTTCTCCACCAGTTTTCTTCCCAGCAGAGTTTCACTTCCCGCAATCAGCACCACTTCACTCATGGCGCTATCATAGCATAGGGCCGGAGAAAGTTACAGCCCCGAAATGCAGGGAAACATCAGGATGGGGAGAGGCAGTCGGAGCAGGTGCCCCAGACATAGAGGTGGGTGCTTTCCTGCCGGAAACCGGGGGGAAGCTCCACGGGATAATCTCCCCGGAGCTCAAAATCGTACACCTGACCGCAAAGGCGGCATTTGCAGTGCCCGTGGTCGCTGGTATCCCCGTCGAAACGGATTTCATCCCCGTCAATGGTTAAAGCCAGAGCCAGGCCGGATGAGGAGAGGAGTTTGAGCGTATTGTACAGGGTCGTCTTTGAGAGGGTAGGCATCTGGGGCTGCAGGGATGAGTAAATCGTATCCACGGTAGGGTGGATTTTATGGCTCAGAAGATAGGCCAGAACGGCCAGTCTCTGCTGAGTGGGCCTGATGCCCTTTCCTTCAAGCAGAACTTGCGCTTCTTTCATAATAAATAAAAGGGGAGCTTCCGTGAAACTCCCCCTTACCTCCTTACGCAGGATTAAGCGAAATACCTTTTGAGAAGTCCCAGGAAGGCAGAACCGTGTCTGGCTTCGTCCTTGCACATCTCATGAACCGTATCATGAATGGCGTCGTAGCCCAGTTCCTTGGCTCTCTTGGCGATGGCGAGCTTACCCTCGGTAGCTCCTCTTTCGGCCTCCACTCGCAGTTCCAGGTTCTTCTTGGTGTCCGCATAGACAACTTCGCCCAGAAGCTCGGCAAAACGGGAGGCATGATCCGCTTCTTCGAAAGCAATTCTCTTGTAAGCTTCGGCAACTTCGGGGTAACCCTCTCTGTCAGCCTGGCGGCTCATGGCCAGATACATACCCACTTCGGTACATTCGCCCATGAAATTTTCCTGAAGGCCCTTTACTACTTCCGCATCAAGACCCCGGGCTACGCCGATTCTGTGAGCGTCTGCCCATACGATACCGTCGATACCTTCGGATTTATTGAATTTGCTCTTGGCAGCACCGCACTGGGGGCACTTCTCGGGAGCCTCAGGACCTTCGAACACATAACCGCATACTGAACATACCCATTTCATAGTTTAATCTCCTTGATAATTGTTGATGATTTGATAAAGTAATTGTAATGATTACAAAATTAAAACCAATGCAGATAATTGTCAACCCCCTTTTTCCCTTTTTCATAGGCGGTACAGGAGGAAACTGCTATAATGGCGCCATGTTCCGTCCTGTCCTTCTCATGCTGATCTCCCTGTTCGCCCTGTCCCTTTACGGGCAAACCGATATCGTTCTGTCTCCCTCCTCCATGATTCTGACGGAGGAGGAGAACTCTTCCCTTTTCTCACAGGGTGCCCCGGTTATGCTGGATAACCGGGGGAATACAACTGTGACCCTGCGCCTTATCCCCTCGCGGCCTGAATTAGCCGTCACCCCGCAGGAAATCTCCCTGGCTTCGGGTGAATCCTCCTCCGTACAACTGACCTGGCAGGGGGATATCCCCCCCGCCGGGGAACGGATATTCCCCCTGATACTGCTCTCCTCGGGCGGAACGGCTCCCCCCCGCTATATGATTTATTCCCCCCGGGATTACCAGTCCGGGCCGACCGCTGTGTCGGGAGAGGAGCAGGCCGATATCAGACTGACCTACTATTATTCCCCCTCCTGCCGGGACTGCCGGGAGTTTCTGGCGACGGAGATTCCCCGGCTTGAGGAGAGGCTGGGGCTGAAAATCGCCATGACCGCCCTGAATGTCTTCGAGGAAGAGAATATGGCCCGCCTGCGTCAGAGACTCTCCGAAGCGGGACGGGAGACGGACTCCCTGCCCATACTGGATACGGGAGAGGTCATTCTGGCGGGGGACCGGGAGATACGGGACTCCCTGGAAGACGTTTTAACCGGCAATGCTCTCCCGGGACAGGACCGAAGCCGATCTCCCTTGCCCCTGGGGTTTATGGTTGCCGGAGCGGGTCTTCTGGACGGGATAAACCCCTGCGCCTTCAGCACTCTTATCTTTCTGCTGGCCTATCTGGGGCTCCGGAAGGGGAGCCGCCGGGAGATTCTCCTTGTGGGAATCTTCTTCACGGTGTCGGTCTTTCTGACTTATACCGCTATGGGCGCCGGCGCCTTTCTCGTTCTGCGCCGATCCCTGGGGTTCGGCCGGGTCTCCTTTCTGATCCGATGGGGTGGGGCTGCGGTTCTGACCGTCCTGGGAGCTTTGAGCCTGTGGGACAGCTTCAAGGCCCGCCGGGGGGAAGCATCGGATATGGCCCTGCAGCTTTCGGAAAAGATGAAGAAGGCGGTACACAAATCTGTCAGGACCGGGGTCCGCTCTTCTCTGCCCCTGGCCGGAGCCTGCCTCATGGGGGTTCTCGTGACCATCTATGAACTGGGCTGCACCGGGCAGATCTATCTTCCCACCCTGTATCTTATGATACGCCGGGGAGAAGGGGAGGGTATCGCCCTGCTGATACTCTATAACCTGGCCTTTATCATGCCCCTGGCCGGTGTGTTCTTTCTCGCCTACCGGGGTCTGACATCGGAACGGCTGGGAGCCTACTTTAAAGAGAGGCTGGCCTTGATCAAACTGATGACAGCCCTGTTTTTCTGGGGCACCGCTGGGTTGATCCTTTTTCTCTGACCCTACTCCGTCAATAGGTTCAGGGCTTTTTCGATATCCTCATAGCCCACGTAGTAATCATCCCCGATAAAGAGAAGGGGCAGGGAGTAGGATATATCCGGGAGGCCCCTATCTTCGATGGCTTTCATCAGCTCTTCGTTCGCTTCCCCGCTGCCCACGGCCATGTTCCGGCTGCTGCCCGCGTAGGACCGGGTGCGGTTCAGTTTCTCCACCAGGCCGCTTAACTCTTCCGCCCTGATATAGCTGTCGCACCCGGGACAGGTTTCCAGATAGAAAAAAGCCAGGGGGATCTTTTCTGAGCGGGTACAGTCGGAAAGTAGAAGGAGAAGAAGGACAATCAGGATCGGGATTCGGTTTTTTCGCATGTCCCTTTTCTACTATACTTCCCCCGATTGGGCAAGGGAGGCTATACTGAGTCCATGAGTAAACCCTTCACCCTGTTGATCAAACCGGCGGGAGCCGACTGTAACCTGCGCTGCGAGTACTGTTTTTACCTGGACCATCTGAAGCAGCAGAAGAAGCTTCCCCGCATGACCGATCAGGTTCTGGAAAAACTGATCCGGGGCTATATGAAAACCGAACAGCCGGTCTATTCCCTCGCTTTTCAGGGAGGGGAACCGACCCTTATGGGGGTGGATTTTTATCGCAGGGTAGTGGAGCTGGAAAAAAAATACGCCCCCTCGGGATCCACCGTTTCCAATGCCATCCAGACCAACGGCATTCTCATCGATGATGAATTCGCCGCTTTTATGGCCAAATATCGGTTCCTGGTGGGCCTGAGTCTGGACGGCCCGGAACACGTGCATGACCGCTATAGGAAGGACGCCGGAGGAAAGGGGACCCATAGCCGGGTTCTGCGGACGGCGGAGACCCTGAGAAAACACGGGGTGGAATTCAATATCCTCTCCCTGGTCAACAGCTACTCCGCCGGTTACGCCCGGGAGACCTATGAATACCTCAAGGGGTTGGGGTTTAACTATCAGCAGTATATTCCCTGCGTGGAGTTCGATACGGAATGGATCGTGGACGGGGAGGCCTGGGGAGATTTTCTCATCGAGCTTTTCGACGCCTGGTACCCGAACGACGTGTATAAGGTGTCCATCCGCTATTTCGACTCCCTGGTGAACCGGATGATCACGGGCCAGTCCAATGTCTGCCACATGGACGGGAACTGCTGTCAGTATTTCGTGGTGGAGCACGACGGGGGCGTTTTCCCCTGCGATTTCTTCGTCCGCCCGGAGCTGCAGCTGGGGAACATCCGCACCGGTACCTGGCAGAGTTTCCTCGAATCGAAGAGGTATGCCGATTTCGGCGCCCGGAAAATGCTCCTTAATCCGGATTGCCCGGACTGCGAATGGTTCTCCTACTGCCTGGGGGACTGCCAGAAGCACAGACCGAACTTTCCCCGGGAAAAGGGTTCTCTGAGCCATCTCTGTTCCGGGTACAAAAAGTTTTTCGCCCATGCCCTGCCGACCTTTGAGAAAATATCCGCCGAAGCGGCCCGGCAGATCAGGGAAGCCCGGGGCGGCAAGTGACATAGTCCTGCGATATCGATAAAAAAAGCTTTACAAACAGGGAAAAATGTCTGATAATCAGTCATAGATGATTTTTGCAGCAGGAGACAGTTCAATCCCGGTCGGTACTGATCGGAATAATCCGGCCTCCTGAGGGCAGAATGAGAAGAAACGAGAGGAAAAAAATGTCTGAAAAACTTACCCTGGGCATTATCGGAGCGGGGCGTATCGCCCATGTTCATGCCAAAAGTCTGTTCTTTCACATTCCCGAGGCGGAAGTGAAAATGATAGCCGATCCCTATCTCTCTTCCCAGGCGGAAGAGTGGGCGGCAAAATTCGGAATCAAAAGTACGAGCAAGGATTACAAGGATATCATCAATGATCCCGAAATCGACGCGGTACTGGTCTGTTCTTCCACGGATACCCACGCTCAGATCACCCAGGAAGCGGCTCTGGCGGGAAAACACGTCTTTTGCGAGAAGCCCATCGACCATGATGTCGAGAAGATCCGCAAGACCCTGGAAGTGGTTAAAAAAGCCGGCGTTCAGCTTCAGATCGGCTTCAACCGCCGTTTCGATCATAACTTCAAAGCCCTGAAAGAGGCGGTGGAGAGCAAGAAAATCGGCGATCTGCACATGGTCAAGGTTACCTCCCGGGATCCCGGTCCCCCCCCCATTGAATACGTGAAGGTTTCCGGGGGCATGTTCATGGATATGACTATCCACGATTTCGATATGGTCCGTTTTCTGACCGGCAGCGAGGTCAAGAATGTCTTCGCCTCCGCCGCGGTACTGGTGGATCCGGAAATCGGCAAGGCCGGGGATGTGGACACGGCGATCATCACCATGGAGATGGAGAACGGCACCATCGCCGTGATCGACAACTCCCGCAAGGCGGTCTACGGCTATGATCAGAGGGCGGAAGTCTTCGGGAGCAAGGGTTCCGTGGAAACCGGAAACGACAAGCTGAATACGGCTGTCTTCAGCTCCGGGGACGGTGTTGTGGCCGAGAAGCCCCTTTTCTTCTTTCTGGAGAGATACGAACAGGCCTTCGCCGACGAGATGAAGTCCTTCGTGGACGCCCTGCTGAAGGGGGAGGCGACTCCCGTGACCGGCATGGACGGTCTGAGACCTGTCCTGATCGCCGCAGCGGCGAAGAAATCCCTGGAAACGGGGAAAAAAGAGGCGGTAGAACCGGCTTAAAGGTTTTCCATAGACATGTACGAGGGCAGGCCGGTGTTACCGGTCTGCCCTTTTTATCGGGATCTGCTAGAAACCCAGCTCCTCGGGAATGATAATGACATGAAAATCAGCACTGTCCGGTTTCCTGTGGATAATACTGGTGATATTGCAGTACCGCTCTTCCCTCCGGCAATCCACACACAGGCCTTCCTTATTGCAGGGCATCTCATTCCCATACTTGATATTATTCATCTGGGCGGCCACGTCCCGAATTCTATCCAGTCCGGCATTGAGGTCTTTCACAATTTTATTGGCACCTGCTATAACTATGATCCTGTCCGCTCCGTAGAGGCTCCCGGCGATTCTGTTGCCCGTGCCGTCCATATTGATGATCTGCCCGTCCAGGGTGATGGCATTCGCACTCAGGATAAACACGTTCGCCACAAGGTAGTTCATCAGAATCTCCCTGGTCAGCTGCTTATCCCCCAGGATCCGGTATCCGGGAGTTTTGTCGTCAAAGGCGTTGCTGTTGACGGCGCAGGTATGGGGTATCACGGTGCATCCCTTCTCTGCCAGGCTGTCTTCCAGGTCCAGAGAAAACAGGGTGTGCGAATCCCCGCAGCCGATGACGGCCGATTCGGGAATCAGATCCAGAAGAATCTGCCGGGCCTTCTGGCCCGTCTCCCCGTAATGGGCGGTGAAATTGTTCTTTGTGAGGTTTTTCACCGCGGTTTTCGCCTGCTGAACCAGATATTCCCGGCGGATACGGTCACGATTGAAGTCCTGGGATGACAGGCGGGGGAATTTGAGTGTGCGTATATTCATATTCGGCTCCCTTTGCCTAGAGTATACATTAATCGGTTACCTCATTACATTGTTTCATCCTGATTTTATCACGGACGTTATGTTTTACAGCTCGAAAGCGGCTGTCGTCGGCCCTTTTCCCTCCCCGTCGCCCTGTGGTATAATAGCCGAACGACAGGAGGGGTAATATGTCCATACCTTTGAGAAGCGCCGTTACGAAACAGGGCCGCCTTATGGCCGGAGCCAGGAGTCTCTGGAGAGCCAACGGAATGACCGAGGCACAGATGAACAAGCCGGTCATCGCCATCGCCAATTCCTTTACCCAGTTCGTGCCGGGCCATGTGCATCTTCATGAGATCGGCCAGCAGGTGAAAAAATGGGTGGAGGAGCAGGGATGCTTCGCCGCCGAATTTAATACTATTGCCATAGACGACGGGATCGCCATGGGACACAGCGGCATGCTCTACTCCCTGCCCTCCCGGGA
>JAFGPQ010000201.1 GCA_016936115.1 Spirochaetales bacterium
CCAGAAGGATAAGGGGAACCGGATTACCCCAGAATGGTCTCTTCAATTTTCCTTACCTGGTCCCGGTAGAGGGAGGCCATATTGGAGCCGTAATCGGCGATCAGCTGAATCATATTCCGCGGTTTGTCGGGCAGGTCGATCCCGTTGAGCCGATCCCCCGCATCCCCCAGGCCGGGCAGAATGTAGGCGGCGTCATTCAGAATGGGATCCATCCACAGGGTATAGACGGTGACCCCTTCCACGGCCCGGACAATCTGCAAAGACCCCTTGAGCGCGGCGATCACGTTAAGAACCTTGATGGACTTGGGCTTGATCCCCTGATCAAGGAGATATTTGATAATGGTGACGAAGCTTCCCCCGGTGGCGTTCATGGGATCGGCGAACACCAGATTTTTCCCGTTCAGCTCTTTCAGATTGAAATAGGATTTCTCCAGATCAAGGATATACTCCATATCCTCTTTCATCTTCGTATCGTCCCTCTTGATTTTGAAAAGGGCGAAGGGGGTGACGTAACCGGTGGAGGAATACTCCTGTATCTCCTTGGATAGGATCATGCTGGGAAGCAGGGCCCCCCGGAGCATGACGCACATGACAGTGTCTTCGATTTCGGGATCCACATTGGGAATCTTATGCACCGCATAGTTCTGTACGGGCATGGTGACCGGGGTTTTGACGATCAGATGGTTTTTCTGGGATCCCTCTCCCTGCCAGGCCAGATTGAACAGCAGCTCGAAGGCCCGCTGAACGTAATAAACAAATTCATCATGGCCGGTGCGGATATCCCGGAGCTTGGCGATGAGCCGGGAAACCTCTCCATGCTTGATCTGGGGCGTTTCGAAGGAGTACACCTTCAGGGCTTCTTCCCGGCTGGTGATATCCTGCATGAGCTTGCCCATCTCTTCATAGAGGGAAATAATCTTATTCCGCTCAGCCGCTTCCGCCGCCGGATTGCCCTCGCCCTTGTTCAGACGGGCGTAACTCTCCATGGCCCTGGAATAGAGCGCGTTCATAGAGGCCAGATTTTTCTTGTCCTCTTCGGTCAGGTAACCGTTAAGATCTTCCGCTTTTAATACAACATTGGACACAATAATCCCTCCCTGGTGGTATAAGAATAACATTCCCAACCGGTTTAATCAATTCCGCACAGGGAGGGTGCGCCGCCTAAAGAGCCAGTCCGAAAGTGGCGTCTATCATGAATCCCCGGTTGGCGTCCAGAAGATCGGTTCCCACCAGATCGATGACGAACTTATACTGGCTGTCCTTGACCGGATCGATCCGCAGGCCCGTATTGAAAATACCCCGGCTGGTGTTTAATCCGGTGGCTCCCCCCATGGCACGGGAAAACCCGTAATTGGAGAAATCGCTCATCAGGAATATGAAATTCTTGAAGGTCTTGGGAAAGAGGGACATCTCGAACCCCATGGAATAGTTGAAAGTCTCAAATTCAAATCCGTTACCCTCATCAAGATTCCATCCGAAGGTCATGCTGGTGACAGCCGGTGCGTCGAAGAAATCACCGCTATAGGTAGCCACGATAAAGGGTCGGAGAAGCGTCAGGGGATCGTTGGTGTTGTTTTTTGTATCCCAGTCGTAGCTGGAATAGTCCAGCCCGGCAGCCATGGATGAACCGCCGGAACGGTAAAACTGGAATTTTCCGGCCAGCATCAGTTCCATATCGTCCATATCGCCCAGGGCGAGAGCCGCGGCGACCTCCGCTTTCGTGAAGAGGCTCAGGGTCACCCGGGGAATATGGGTGGTGTCCCCTTCGTTGCCCAGATAGGAGTATCCCAGGTCCAGACCGATATCGGATTTTTCCCACCCTATCCGGGCCGTGGGCGTTGTCATCAATCCGGTCAGGCCGTTGACAGACGTACCCTTAACAGAAGACTGGGCGCTCAGAGCGCCTATAGCCAGAATAGCGACAACCAAAAGGAAGGCTGTTTTTTTTATCATAATTCTCCTCCTGAATTTGATATAAAAGATAGCATCAAGAGGAGAATAAAACTATATTTTGCCTCTTTTCCTTCTTCCCTTACCAAATGTTATTTTGTAAAATTATTTACAGATTTCCCATAAAGGATGAACCGATTCCATGGCAAAATACATTCTGGCCCACGATCTGGGCACCTCGGGCAACAAAGCCTCACTGATGGACCGGGAAGGACGGCTGATCCACAGTATTACCGAGTCCTATCGGACCCATTTTCTCGGAGAGGGGTTGGTAGAACAGGATCCCCTGGACTGGTGGCAGGCTGTCTGCCGGTGCACGGAGGCCATGCTGGAGAAGGTTTCCGCCGATGAAATCGGGGCTGTCTCATTCTCCGCCCAGATGAACGGGTGCCTTCTGGTAGACGAGCGGGGCGTACCCCTCAAAAGGTCCATGATCTGGTCGGACAAGCGCAGCACGAAACAGCTGAGGAATCTGGCGGAAAGGATCGATCCGGACCGCATCTACAGTCTTACCGGCCACCGCCTCTCCGAGACCTACGGCCTGGGCAAATACCTGTGGATACGGGAATTCGAACCGGAACTCCTCAAGGGAAAGCACTACTGGCTCAACGCCAAGGACTATCTGGTCTTCCGGCTCACCGGGAAAATCCTTACGGACTACACCGATGCGGCGGGAACAAATCTCTTTGATCTGGTGGACTATACCTGGTCGCCGGAGATTCTGGAGGCGGCCCGCATCAGCCCGGAAGTACTCCCCGAAGCGGTGCCCTCGGTTACCCCCGTGGGGAATCTCACCGCCGAGGCGGCCCGGGAGACCGGTCTATCCCGTAAAACCATGGTTGTTATGGGCGCCGGCGACGGGGTGGCCGCCACGGTGGGAGCGGGATGCCTCAGGCCGGGCCAGGCCTATAACTACATCGGCTCATCGGCCTGGGTCTCCGCCGCCACGTCGGAGCCGATTTTCGACAGGGAACAGAGGATTTTCACCTTCCCCCATATCTACCGGGGACTCTACTCCCCCTGCGGAGCCACCATGTCCGGCGGCGGGGTTCTGGCCTGGATGAAGAGGGAGATGGCCGACAGCGAGGAGAAGCCCATGCCCTTTTCCCGGCTGGACGAACTTATCGCGCAGAGCGAACCGGGCGCCCGGGGGATTCTCTTTCTCCCCTACATTCTGGGGGAGAGAAGCCCCCTCTGGAATTATGACGCCCGGGGAGTCTTCTTCGGCCTGTCCATGGAAAACAACCGGGCCGATATCTACCGGGCCGTGATGGAGGGGATCTCCCTGAATATGGGACTGATTTTCGACTGTTTCACCCAGGCCGGGGATTTCTCGGAGATAACCCTCATCGGGGGCGGGGCCAAATCGGACATACAGGCTCAGATCCTGGCGGATATATTCGACCGTCCCCTGAACATCCCCGAACGGCTCGAGGAGGCCACCTCCCTGGGGGCCGCGGTCATCGGGGCACTGGGAGCGGAAATGGTCAGTGATACGGCCTCCCTGAATATCGCCCGCCCCCTGACCAAAACAGTCTACCCCGATCCGGCCCGCCGGGATTTCTACCGGGACCTTTCGCAGCGGTTCATCCGGCTCTACGAGACGGTTAAGCCCCTTTACTGAGGCCTCAGATCCCGCTGTGATTTTTGGCGAAGGCGATAATCTCTTCGGGTATTTTATCCAGGGGCAGAACTTTGTCAACCGCGCCGATTTTCACCGCCGCCCGCGGCATGCCCCAGACGACGGAGGTGGCCTCGTCCTGGGCGATCGTCTCGGAGCCGGCCCGTTTCAGATTCAGCATGCCCCGGGCTCCGTCGCTTCCCATCCCGGTGAGCATGACGGAGAGCACGTTTTTCCCCGCCTTCTCGGCCATACTCTGAAAGAGGACGTCCACCGAGGGTTTCTGAAAGGAGACCTTATCCCCGTCCTGATGGACGAGAGTCCCCGATGTTCCCCGTCTGGCGAACATCATATGCACCCCCGCCCGGGCGATATAGGCATGGCCCGACTGGATGATCTCCCCGTGTTCCGACTCCTTCACCGTGAGGGAACTGAGCGTATTCAGACGCTCCGCGAAGGGGGCGGTGTAATTCAGGGGCATATGCTGAACAATAAGGATAGGAGGCAGATAGGCGGGGAGCTGAGCCAGGAGATACTCCAGAGCCACGGTTCCCCCGGTGGAGCTGCCGATAGCCACATAAACCCCGGTGGTGCTGATATGGGAGAGATGCTGCTCCGCCGTATCACGTCTGCCCGGGCTGAGGGACATCACCGAGAGCAGCTTGCGCCGGGTGAGGAGGGTATCCTTCACCTTATAAGCCTGGCGGATTTTTCCGCTGATATCCTCCACCACGTCCTGAACGGAAATACTGCCCCCGGGCTTGTTCACCACATCGAAGGCCCCCATATTCAGGGCTTTGAGCGCGGCCTGCCGGTCGCTGGTGGTAACCGAACTGACAATGATAACGGGCAGGGGGAAATGGTCCATCAGCTTCTGCAGGAAGGTCAGCCCGTCCATGCGGGGCATCTCGATATCCAGGGTCAGCACATCGGGACGGAGCTCCACTATCATTTCCCGGGCCACATAGGGGTCGGGGGCGGCGCCCACCACCTCAATGTCCTCACAGGAGTCCAGACCTTTTGAGAGTACCTGGCGGACCAGAGCAGAGTCATCCACTATCAGAACCTTTATCATTCCCGCTTAGCCCCCTCCATTCGGATAATCTCATCGGAGGAAATAATGCGGGTGATCTCGAGAATCATGGTCATCCGCCCCCCCGTTTTGAGAATACCCGTGAGGAAATCCCGCTTGAGCTTCATGCCTATCTCGGGAATTCTTTCCATATCCCCATCGCCGGGGGTGGTCACCTCATGGACCGCATCCACCGACAGGGCGACCTGGTAGACACCGTTCTCCCCGGGGATATCCAGTATGACCAGAACCGTTTTGTCCGTGTATTCTCGGAAGGGCAGCCCGAATTTCCGGCGCAGGTCCATGACGGGAATAATCTTTCCCCTCAGATTGATAACCCCCATGATGTACTCCTGGGTGTCATGGACCGGGGTGAGCTGCTCAAAGCGGATGATCTCCCTGACCGTTTCTATGGGGATGCCGTAATACTCGCTGCCCAGAGAGAAGACCAGATATTTCGTAATTCCTTCTGTCTTTGTCATAGCCCCTCCTAGAACTCCTCGAATCCCTCTTCCCCGTCCTCATCGAAGGGTATCACTTCCCGGGCGGAAGTCTTGCCGACCGTACTCTTTTGGGTGATTCCGATTTTTTTCTCACTATTGCCTTTCGGGGGGGTCTGAACGGGACGCTTACTCTCCTTCTCTTTCAGGCTTCCCTTGACAAGCAGGTTCAGATCGTCCACCAGCTCATTCAGTTCGCCGGCCTGGCTCAGGAGTTGCTCGCTCGCGGCGGCGGTCTCCTCCGTACTGGCGGCGGACTGCTGGACCCCCTGGCTCGTCTGGTTGATGGCCGAGGAGATCTGGTTGATGCCCCGCATCTGCTCCTGGCTGGCCCGGTTCACGTCATCGAGCAGGGCGGCCACCTTCTGGGCCATCCCCCCCGCTTTGGACTGGATCTCCAGCACCTTCTCCCCCAGGCTCTCCCCCCGGTCCACGCTCTTGATCGCCCTGTCGATGAGCAGGGCCGTTTCGCTCGCCGCCCCGGCGCTCTTCTGAGCCAGATCCTTGACCTGGTCCGCCACCACGGCGAATCCCCGGCCCGCATCTCCCGCCCGGGCCGCTTCTACCGCCGCATTAAGGGCCAGAATATTCGTCTGGAAGGCGATATCCTCTATCACTTTGATAATTTTCACGATCTGCTGGCTGTTCTCGTTGATCTCCAGCAGGGCCGTCTTAAGTTCCCCCATCTGGGCGGTCACCTTCTGGGCCCCCTCATTGGTATCCCGCATCATCAGCTCGCTCTGGTTGATGTTCTTCGTATTGAGTTCCACCGTGGACTGCAGCTCTTCGATGCTGGAGGAGATCTCCTCCACATTGGATGCCAGCTCCGTGGAGAAGGAAGCCTGCTCCTGGCTGGAGGAGGATATCTGATAGGAGGCCGATTCCAGCTGTTCCGATCCCTCGGCGATCCTGATGCTTATCCTGTTGATAGGGCGTGATACGAAGAAGATAATGATAAGCAGCAGAAACGTTCCCATAACGGACAGAGAGATCAGGGAAATGAAGATGAGTTCCCGCTGCAGCGTATGGGACAGTTCGAGCAGATCCTCATCGTAAACGGAAGCCGCCACGATCCAGGGAAGAGAGTCCAGCTTCGAATAGAAGGCGTACTTCCAGCCGTCGGTCCATTCGTAGTGGACAGACCCCGTTTTATTCCCTTTGACGATGTCCTTGGTGAACTGATAATCCCATAGGCTTGTCTCGATGAGGGGCAGAGAGGGATGTCCCAGTACTATACCCTTATCATCCATCAGATAGGCATAACCCACCTTCCCGTAAACATAGGGGCGAATGAATTCCTCATCGATCTTCTTCAGATTGACCGCAGCCCAATAGACGCCGACCATTTCTCCGCGCACCTCAATGGGTGCGCTGATATTCAGAACAGCTTCACCCGTCAGGGGAGAAACCATACCTCTGGCGGCGGTATATCCCTGGCCTGAAGGGTCCGTCCCCCTCTGAAAGAATTCCTCGTCCGCCAGGGAGGTTCCCGTTTTTCCCGGATCGGGAAAGCTGGCAGAGATTCTACCGCTCATATCGATTATGGATATGCTGTCGAAAAAGGTTTCCGATTCATAGGATTCCCGGCAGAAATTGTTCATATCCCCCCGGTTCCCGTTTCTCACCGCTTCCAGCAGGACATCGGTCTTACCCGCGAGAAGTACTCGCCGGGAGATTCCGGACAGTGTTTCATCCAGCACAGTTCTAATCTGATCCGCCGACCGCAGAACGTTCTGGGACTGCACCTCAAAGACCCCTTCCCGGATCTTCGTTGAGACCAGTATGGTCAACAGGGTGAAGGCAATGGCCAGAAGTATCAGGGTGATGCCGATAATGCGCACGGAAAGGCTGATGTTTTTTTTACTTTTCATTTTGTTCCTCCGGACAGCCGCTTAGGGGCTGATTCGTATCTGATAATTTATAAAAGGACAGGATCTCCTCCATATCCAGAATAAAACCGATGGAACCGTCTCCGAAGATGGTTCCCCCGTAGAAGAGTTTCTGCCGTCTTGTTATCTCATTAAGGTTCTTGATGACGATTTCCTGTTTACCCAGAACCCGGTTGACCGGTATGGCAAACTCCGAATCGTCATGATTAATGAGAACGTAAACGTAATTTCCCTGGTAAAACCCCGGTTCCCCGGTGAGAATCTTATAGACATCCACCACGGGGAAGTACTTGCCCCGGGACTCGCCCATCAGGTCATCCCCCTCGGAAGGAACGATATTCAGCTCCGTATTGACCAGGATCTCCTCAACCGACTCAAAGGGAATGACATAGGATTCCCCCATGATGTCGGTGACGAAGCCGTCGATAATGGCCAGGGTCAGGGGCAGTTTGATCCGAAAGAGGGATCCCTTGCCCAATTCGGACTGAATCTCCACCTTCCCGTTTATCCGGGTGATGTTCTGCATGACCACATCCATGCCCACGCCCCGGCCGGAGATGCTGTCCGCCTCATCCTTGGTGGAAAAGCCGGGCCGGTAGAGAAGGGAGTAGACGAAGGCCTCATCTTTGACATAGGAGCTCCTCTTCGCCCTGTCGAGCCATCCCAGGGAGATGGCCTTATCCACGATTTTCTCGGGATCGATGCCCCGGCCGTCGTCGCGGACGGAGATTTCCACTCCGTTACCCCGGTATTCGGCGGAAATGGAGATACGTCCCACCTCGGGCTTGCCCGCCCCGGCCCTGGTAGAGGCGCTTTCGATTCCGTGGCTGACGGAATTCCGGACCATATGCACCAGGGGGTCGTAGATGGCCTCCACCAGGCTCCGGTCTATCTCCGTGTCTTCCCCGGTAATGTCAAAAGTTACGATCTTGTTCAGATCCCGGGAGGCGTTGCGGACCACCACCCGGAGTTTCTGAAACATGTCCCGCAGGGAGATCATGCCCATGGAAAGGACCAGGTCCTTGAGGGAGGAGGTGACCTCCACCAGCTGATTGATATCGTTTTCGGAGAGACTCTCCCCGCCCTGAACCAGTTTCTGACGGATCATGGACTGGTTCACCACCAGCTCCCCCACCATATCTACCAGGGCGGTGAGACGGGAGGAACTGACCCGGACGAAGCTGGCCGTATTCCGGCTGCGGGACTGCTCCTGCAGGGCCCTGCCCAGGTCCTCTTTCCTGACCGCCTTCTCCTCCAGGGCTATCTGGCCGAATACGGCGCCGCCCTTATTCTTCTGTTTTTCAAGAAGATCCCTCAGGGTCGAGTCGTCGATGGTGCCCATATCCCTGAGG
>JAFGPQ010000202.1 GCA_016936115.1 Spirochaetales bacterium
CGATTGACCTGACCGTTAAGCATCTTATGGCCAGGGGCGAGAAAGTGGGTGCCGTTAAAGTTCGCCTTTACAGACCCTTCAGCGCCGAAGCCTTCACCGCCAGCGTTCCCGCTTCCTGTAAGAAGATCGCCGTTCTGGACAGAACCAAAGAGCCCGGCTCCCTCGGCGAGCCCCTCTTCCTGGACGTGGTTGCCGCTCTGGCTGCCCAGGGACGTTCCGCCATCAAGGTTATCGGCGGACGGTACGGTCTCTCCTCCAAGGAGTTTACCCCCAGCCACGTGAAAGCCATTTACGATCACCTTGACGCCGCCGCTTTCCATGGTTTTACCGTTGGTATCAACGACGACGTGACCAACCTGTCTATTCCCGTCAACGAGGAAGTTCACGTAGCTCCCGATGACGTTAAGGCCTGTATGTTCTGGGGACTCGGTTCCGACGGTACTGTCGGCGCCAACAAGAACTCCATCAAGATCATCGGCGGAAACACGGACATGAATGCTCAGGCATACTTCTCCTACGACTCCAAAAAATCCGGCGGTATTACCATTTCTCACCTGAGATTCGGTAAGAGCAGCGTGAACATGCCCTGGCTGATTGAAAAAGCGGACTTTGTCGCCTGTCATAACCAGGCCTACATCGGCCGCTACGATATGCTCGGCGCCCTCAAAGAGGGTGGTACCTTCCTGCTGAACTCCTACATTCCCACCAGCGAAGTTTTCGAGCACCTGACGAAGGCTGAACAGCAGATGATCATCGACAAGAAGATCAAATTCTACAACATCGACGCCCTCACCATTGCGGAAAAGGTCGGTCTCGGCGGTAGAATCAACACGGTAATGCAGGCTGCCTTCTTTAAGATTTCCGGGATTATCCCCGAAGCCGAAGCCATTCAGTATATGAAAGACGCTGCCAAGAAATCCTTTATCAAGAAGGGTGAAGACATCGTCAAGATGAACTGGAACGCTATCGACAGCGCCGCGGCCGGTATCGAACTGGTAGAAGTACCCGCCAGTCTGCCCGCCAGGAGTTTTACCGCTCCCAAGCTGATTGCGGACGATGCGGATGATTTCACCAAAAACATCATTGAGAAGTCCATGCTCCTCAAGGGCGACGATATTCCCGTTTCCCACATGTCCTACGACGGTGTTCTGCCCACGGCCACCTCCAAGCTGGAAAAGCGCGGTGTGGCACCCCGGGTTCCCATCTGGAAATCCGACAACTGTATCCAGTGTAACCAGTGTGTACAGAGTTGTCCCCATGCCGCGATCAGAGCCAAGATGATTGAGCCGGCGGCCCTTTCCTCTGCGCCCGAATCTTTCGGCACCGTGGACTACAAGGCATCCAAGGACATCCCCCTCAAGTACAAAATACAGGTTTTCATCGAAGACTGTCAGGGATGCGGTGTCTGTGTAGAGACCTGTCCCGCCAAAACCAAGGCCCTGGAATGGTCCACCATCGAAGCGGAGAGAGAAGCCAAGGAAGACGAGAACGTTGAATTCTTCGAAACCCTTCCCTACGGTATCCTCGACGGCGGTAAGACCAAGCTCAGCACCGTTAAGGGTATGCAGTTCCAGCAGCCCCTCTTCGAGTTCTCCGGAGCCTGTGCCGGTTGTGGTGAGACTCCCTACGTTAAGCTGGTATCCCAGATCTGCGGCGACAGAATGGTAGCGGCCAACGCCACCGGATGTTCCTCTATCTACGGTGGAACTTTCCCCACCATTCCCTACTGCAAGAACAGCGAAGGACGCGGTCCCGCCTGGGGTAACTCCCTCTTCGAGGACAATGCGGAATACGGTTTCGGTATGAGACTGGCCGTTGACAGCAACAGAACCCTTCTGAAGAAGAAAGTGGAAGCTGTTCTGGCTGCGGGGACCACTCCCGAACTGACCGAAGCTCTGATGAAGGGTCTTGATATCTTCGGCAACACCGATCAGGAAGCCAAGGATAATCAGGTCAAGATTGCCGGTCTTCTGCCTGCAGCTCTCAAGGCCGCCGGTGCCGATTCCCGGGAAGCTCTGGCAAAGGTTGCCGAACTGAAGGACTACTTTGTTGATAAGTCCGTATGGATCATCGGCGGTGACGGATGGGCTTACGACATTGGTTACGGCGGTGTGGACCACGTTGTTGCCATGAACAAGAATGTTAATATTCTTGTTGTGGACACGGAGGTTTACTCCAACACGGGCGGTCAGGCATCCAAGGCTACCCCCATCGGTGCGGTTGCCAAGTTCGCTAACGCCGGTATGAAGCTGACCAAGAAAAAAATGGGCTTCATGTGTATGAGCTACGGCTATGTTTACGTGGGATCCATTGCCATGGGTGCCAACAGACAGCAGGCTCAGGCCGTTCTGGAAGAGGCTGAGGCTTACGATGGACCCTCCATCGTTTTCGCTTACGCTCCCTGTATCAACCACGGCATCAACATGATGAAGTCCCAGGTTGAAGAGAAGAGAGCTGTAGACGCCGGTTACTGGCCCCTCTACCGCTTCGATCCGACCAAACCGGAAGGTGAGAAGTTCAAGTGGGAGTGCAAGGATCCGACGGGCGATTTCCAGGAGTTTATCAGAAGCGAGAGACGGTATACCGCTCTGCAGAAGACGAACCCCGCCGAAGCGGAAGCTCTGTACAAGGAAGCCGAAGAAGACGCCAAGAGACAGATGGCCTTCTACAAGAAAATCGGCGAGATTATGTAAACGAAACAGCTATTCCTGGATTGATTCAGGTTTAGCCTCGGCTGCGTGAGCGGCATGAGTTTATATATAAGCCCCGGGGATTTTCCCCGGGGCTTTTCTTACCCGCGAATTATATGGTTAGTATGATTTCTTTTTTGCCCACGGATTTCACGAATGACACGAATTGTTAGTCAATATTCTAAGTCTTTTAAAGATAAATAATCGCGGGCATTCTTTTCGTGTAATCTGTGTAATTCATGGGATAATTACTCTTTTAATAATCGATATAATGCAGAATTTGACAGAATGTATTCTCATCTCTAATATGGATAAGATTTTTATGAGAGATGAGAGTTACAGGATCATTGGCGCCTGTATGGAGGTTCACAAACAGCTGGGGAATGGTTTTCTGGAGAGAGTCTATCAGGAAGCTCTAACTGTTGAATTCAGGCTGCGAGAGATTCCATTTAGGCGGGAAGTTGCTTTTGATATTTATTATAAAAGCCATAACCTTGAGGCAAGATATATATCTGATTTTATTTGTTTTGATAGAATAATCGTTGAGATAAAGGCTGTTGATTTCCTTCATCCGAAACATGAATCTCAAGTACTCAATTATCTGGCCGCTTCAGGGCTACCTTTGGGGCTGCTTGTTAATTTCGGGGATGTTTCATTGGTGAGCAAAAGATTTGTGAAATGATTGTTCTTTTGCCCACGAATCACATGAATGGGGAAGGATTCTGTTTTAGTTTAGAATTTCAGACGTTCCGCTTCCACCATTTTGTCGCATTCTTCGTTATACTTGTTTCCCGCATGGCCTTTGACCCAGTTCCAGGAGGGGTGCAGTTCATCGTCTAAACCCTTGAGAACCTGCCAGTATTCGCGGTTTTTGACGGGTTTCTTTGCAGCGGTGACCCAGCCTTTGCGAATCCAGCCGTCAACCCATTCGGTAATGCCTTTCTGGACGTATTGGGAGTCGGTGTGAATTTCAATTTTTTCACGATTCATCCCGTTGGCGAGAATAAATTTAAGCGCCTCAATGACAGCGGTCAGTTCCATTTGATTGTTCGTAGTTGAGGGATTGCCCCCGGACAGGCGGAACTCTTTTTCCGGGGTAAGCAAAACAGCGGCCCAGCCGCCCGGACCGGGATTTCCCGTACAGCCGCCGTCGGTGTAGATGATTGTCTTGTTCATGGGTGGGATTATAGAGTTTTCTCCAGGGAAAGGCAACCTGATACTTAATAGGCGTTCTTATGAATAAATCCTTTGAAAAGTGTGAGAAATATAACCTTCACATCAAACCAAATAGACCATTCATTAATATATTCGATATCATATTCAATTCTCTTATACAAACTGGTATCCCCTCTCCAGCCATTGACTTGAGCCCAACCAGTCAGGCCGGCTTTAACCTTATGACGAATCATATAACCGGGGATTTTTTCCTTAAAGCCTTCTATCAGTTCAGGCCGTTCGGGACGGGGGCCGACAAGACTCATTTCTCCTTTTAGAATATTCCAAAACTGGGGAATTTCATCAATACTGGTTTTTCTCATAAGGGAACCTATCCAGGTGGTTCGGCTGTCATTCTTTTGTGCCCATACAGCCCCTGTCTTTTCCTCGGCATCCGTTCTCATGGAACGGAATTTATACATAGTGAAAATTTTTCCATCACGGGTCATCCGTTTCTGGCCATAAAAGATCGGCCCCTTCGAGGATAGCTTGACTAAAACCGGGCAAATAAGGAAAAAGGGAGAGAATATGATAAATGCCGTAAGAGATGAAATGATATCAATAAACCGTTTCAAAAGACGATCGGTCATATTATGATTCACACGGTTCTGATGAAAAAGAGTCAGATCATTCAGATTATCCACATAAACGTTCAAGAAATCATACTGCCTGTCAGAGAGGATTATGACGGGAACGAGTAGATTATAAATTTCATCCTGATAATCATGTACTGATACAGCAGTATCTTTACCGGAACAGACAATGAGTGTATCGACGGTATTATGGGCGATATATTCTGCGAGCGAACCGTTAATAATGGGAATATCCTCATGGATATTCTCCGAAGGAGGATCATACCATCCGACAGCTTTTACACCCAGTTCGGGCTGGTTCTTAATGAGCTCCAGATAAGTATCGATTTCTTTTCCCCGGCCTATCAGTAGAACTTTCTTGATATTGAATCCTCTCTTACGCCATCTGAGCAGTGTATTATGCATGAGAATTCTTCCGGCGATGAGAGAGATTATCAATATGGGTATGAAAATGACCAGTGTCAGACGGGAAAAAAGACTGTAACGGATAAAATAGAAGGCGAGAACACTCCCCATGAATGACTGAAAAGCCGATTTAATAACTGTCTGCATCTCCTTCGCCCAGGAGGTATAACGGTTAAGGCTGTAAAGTCCGTTGGCATGAAAGAAATACAGACTCAGTATGACAAGCACAGGAGCGGAAAAAAGAATGTCCGGTAAATGGGATTTGTAATTCTGATTATCAATTAATTCAAAACGGATGATAGTAGATGCGAACCAGGCAAACAGAACCATGGAAGTATCAGTAATGATTCGCAAAGTATAGACGACTTTTCGAGCTCTGCTATTGTTCATGTTTCCCATTATATTCCAATTTGGAAGAAAATAGAATAAACTTTTCTTAAATTACATTTTTGTTATTTATTCCCTTCCCTTGTTAGCAACGGCTATAATGGTTTATATTAACATGAGAGGTTTATCGATGATCCAAAAAAGAACCCGCTTTTTTTTCACTTTATTTGTATTTATTTTTTCTGCTTTAGCCGTTTTTGCAAATGATTTTCCTCCCGCCTATCCCTTTGGTTTACATCTCGAGCAGGACGAGTTCTTACTTCTGCAAAATGGGGATTCCCTCATGGATTATATGGAGATTTCCCCTATCCCCCGACGGATTCCTGTCAGTCCCTTAACCGAATCCCTCAAGAAAAGATTCCCCATCGATGTCTACGGTGATATCATCATGTTGCGTAAGAGAACCGATGACCTTGATAATGAATCCTTCCTGCTTAAAGGGCTGAATCGGTTTTTGAGTTTTTCCGATCAAAAGGGCATAGAGTATACCTCTGATAATCATGGTCTGATTACTCTTATCAATGACAGCTATTCCCTGAATGATAGAATGAAAAAGTGTGACGATCAGGAACTCACCTCACTTCCCCGGGATTTAACGGTCTATGCTTACCAGAAGGATTATTACTTTTCCGGAAATAAATTCCGCTATGATATCACTTCAGTTGACGAAGGTGTTCGCATCAAGGCGAATAATCTTAACGATATGAGGGTGAAGGGGATTTTTAAAGCAATTGATAAAAATAAAATGGATATGGAATTCTATATACTCACTGATTCGGAATATGTCTGCGTTTATGGAATCGCCCTGGTCGAAGACATACAAAATCCCGTGGAAGCCTTCGGGATCTCAGTAGACATCCCGTCGGCTATGTCAAAAAGAATGCGCGCCATTATTGAGTGGTTCTTAGATACTCCTTGACAACCGCCTTAAGGGAACCGTAAAAGGGAACTTCCCCGAGAATAGTGATAGAATAAACCTGGCCCGTAAGCTGTTCGTTATCGGCTACGAATTGGTCCAGATCCCTGTCGTATCCCTCTTCGAAATAAATATCATCCTCTATGACATAGAAATGATCCGGCAAAGCCGAAGAATCTAATCCGGCCCGACCGAAATAACCGTAGCAGTGGTAATTAGATTCCAGAAAAGCATACCAGCCGTTGAACATACCATAAATGAGGGTATCGTCCTCTTCCGTAAGAGAAAGGACTTCGGTTAATCCATTCATAAAGGCTCTGTGGTCATAATCTCTCTGAGTATAGTACAGGTAACCGTATTGGGGCAGTTGGAATAGAAGGAAGCCTGCCAGCAATAGTTTTTCCCACCGGATATCATGGAAGACAGAAACGATTACCATGAGGAAGGGAGGGTAGAAATAGATCATATAGTGCATGTTTCCCCGGTGGAGGAGAAAAGAAGTGACCAGTGAGGCGATCATGAGAGGAATAAGAACGGAATATACCCGGTATTCTTTCTTAAAGAAGAACAAGCCCAGGCAAAGAAAAATGAGGCCCAGTTCGGGCAAGTGCCGCCATGCCATGCGATTCAGAAAGAAATAATTGAGAAAGGAATGGCCCGAGGCCCGACTACCCATTTCAGACAAACCTTCACGAAGATAGGGTAAATGCAGGGCCAGGTAATAGCCGATTCCCGCCGTACAGCCCAAAATAAAGATAAGGGCTCCTTTCGCATAGAGGGGGGGATTTTCAGCCATTTCTTTTCTGATGTGAAACAGATGGGCCAAAATGTAGAAGAAAGCTATCGCCCCCATGGGATGATTCTCAAAAGCGATGAGCAGCAGAAGGCCGGAGAAGAAATACTTTCTTTTCAAAAAAAGATACAGGGAAAGACTGGCTATGAGAAAACCAATATTATCTACCCTCATCTTATGGGCATTGCCAAAATAGGGATCGAAAAGGAGCATAATGAGGACGAAATCCAGGGCCTTCTCCTTTGGGAAACCCCACTCCCTCCAGAGAAAATACCAGACAGTCGCCGCTCCTCCCATAAGCAAGGTTGAAAGGAGGTAGCCATTGCCCCTTGTCCAGCCGAAAATATGAAGAAATGCCCCATAGACATAGGCGTAGGTCCGGCTGAATAGTGCCGTACCTCCCTCTCCGTCAAGATATCCGAAAAGGGTATCGTAAACTTCCCCCTTTTCCACCAGGTTATAGGCGTAGGACAGGGACCAGGGGTCGTCTATATATTCAACACGGTAATGGTTATGCATTAAGACATAGGTAGCAAGTCCTAAAACTACGAATAAAAGACGCAGGGGAGTCCAGTAGGACCTATTCAGTTTATCCATAGTCACTATCATAATGGCAATTTCACTGAAAAGGAATAGATTTCCCTTTTCATTTTGACAGAATCACAATTTATACGATATGATGCATCCATGAATAAAACTGCCGCCTTCTTTTTAGCCCTGATCTTTAGTGTTAATCTTCATGCCCAGTGGGACCAGCTGATGCTTCCCGATGGGGACCCCCTCTATGGGTATATCGAATCATTGAGCCTGGAAAGCGGCACGCCCCTTTTCACCGAAGGCAGTCATAAGCCCTGGTCCTACGGTGAAACAAGGGATCAGCTTGAGCGCATCAATTATGCCGCCCTGTCCTCTTCGGGAAAGGAGCTTTACCAAAAGACCGGGGATCTTCTGGCAAGCAAAGACCGTCCTAAGGATGAAAATCTGCTTTTGGAGACCGATTTTTCCATAGCCCCCTCCCTGTTTTACGATAAAGCCATTTGGGGTACGGACCTGGATTCGTCACGACTGGTGTATAACAGCAAGAAGCGGGAATCTATCATAACCCTACCCTTTCGATTTTCATTTTACGACAACCTAGCCATGGAAGCGACCTACACCTTTATAGAAGAGCCTGGGGAAGACGATAAGGCCCTGAACTTTACCAATGTTCCCCTGAATACCTACGACATCGACTGGAACATGCCCAAGCGAGCCTATGTTTCCTATGGAAAGGATAACTGGAATTTCACAACCGGCCGCCTGCAAAACGACTGGGGATACGGCTATACGGGGAACCTGTTCCTTTCCGACTCGTTAAACTTTCACGATACCATCAGAGCCCGGGCCTATGGGGAAAATTTCGGCTACAGCTTTCTCTTCCTTTCCCTGGAAAACCGACTGAGCGGGGAACAGGCAGACCGCCTTAATTACGACAATGGACTTTTCCACGGGGGTAAGTATTTCCTGACCCACACCCTGGACTTTAACCTGGCCGGCCGATGGCATATCGGCTTAACCGAAGGATTGATTTTCGGCGGGTACGATTTCACCCTCACTCCGGCATTCTTCAATCCCATGATGATCTATCATAACTGGTTTACCAATATTCCCGCCCAGGGCAATGCGATCCATCAGATAGAGATCGAATATACAGGTATAGGATTCCGCTATTACTTCCAGACCGTTTTGGACCAGTTCCAGGCTCCCACGGAGAAGGATGAAGCCCCTTTCACCTTTGGTCTTTTGACAGGTTTTTCAAAAAGCCGCTCCGGAGAGAAAGGGAGACGAGACTGGGGAATGGAAGCGGTCTGGACATCGCCTTATCTCTATACCAATACGAATGCCGACTATTTTCTGACGGTGAGCGGTAACGAATACTATATAACCGGAGAGACCCGGGAAGTTCCCCTGGGCTATGGCGAAGGGCCGGATCGCATTGTCCTTTCTCTCCATGGGAAATACGCAAGCACCGCGTCCTGGGAGACCGAGGCGGAACTGCGTTACACCCTGCGAGGTCCCGTCACTATTCAGTCGCCCTATCCCTGGACCGTAGAAGAGGCCGACGGACTTGACAGGAACCGCCTGACCCCTTCGATCTTGACCGACGAACAGGAATTCCGCCTAAACTGGTCGGGGAAATATTTCTGGAACGACGATTTGGCAGTAAAGCTGCGCCTGACTCCCCTTTATCTGATAAACAGGATGGATGGAGAACCGGATACCCTTTCCCTTGAAACGGGGATAACGCTTTTTTACAATCTTTAATAAAACACACGCATTTTGAATGATATGTAGTGATTCAGCTCATCAACACCGGACTGCGGGTCGCCGTTATACCCCCGGCCGGAGTTCCATATTCGTTCAAAAGTGTAACCCAGGGTGAATTCGGTACCGTAATATCTATGGGGATCCTGAAAGGGCATATCCACCACCGCATTGAATTCGATACCCGTCTGCAAAACCATCTCAAGCACATCCTGATTGAGAAAATTGCATTCATCCGCTGTCGTATCCACGCCGTTTTCATCGTTGCCGTTGTCGAAAATAGACCCGTCCTGTACGGCCGCGTCGTCGGTCTTGTTGGAAGAAGCGTTGCCGTGGCGCATGAAGTTTCCCGTCAGAGTTATTTGTGTGTCCTTGTCCAGACGCCAGTTGGATTTCAACGCGATCCGGTCCGAATTGGGGCTCAGGGATGTACCCAGATTCTCCCCGTTATGGGTGTAGTTGTCCGCATTCATTGTCTGGTAGAAGTAATAATCATCAGTATTATCAGTCGTACCATTATTGTATAATGCGGCATAGGCGCTGTCGTTCCCTCCCCATCCCCAGGGATAGTGGGTATACATATAGGGGAAGACAGCCGTATAATCCAGACTGATTTTATGGAGTTTCTCATCGGCCGGCGTCCAGGAAGCTCCCGCTTCAAAAGCGATTTTGATCTTCGTGTCAAAGTTGAATTTGATCAGGTCGTTAAATCCCACATCATCCACGTAAAGAACGCCGTTCAATTCCACCCGGCGGGGAAGCAGGGACCGAAATTTTAACCCCATGAGGGAGTTGTCGTCAAAACCGATGATTCCCTGATCATAAAAGAGATAACTGAAGGGCATCATATAAAGCGGTTCCAGCCGCTTACCCCAGACATTCGTTTCGAAAAAACCCAGGTCCAGCCAATCAAAGGGGGCCCAGTTATAGGAATGCATGGCCAGGTATTTCTCCGGAAAAGAGCCGTCCCCTTCGTAATCGGTTCCGACCAACGCCAGAAAGAGCATGGAATAGGAAAAATCGTTCCCCCTCCAGGTAAGCTCATAATGCCCCTGTTCGCCGGCCTCCTCACTTAGGACCACACCGTCATCATAAAAGGGGCCGAAGGAGGACCGGGTCAGGCCCATCTGACCGTAGAGGGTGGACGATCCCAGTGACAGCATGGCCGCCGAACCGGAATAGAGGCTTATTCCGGCAATGGTACCCGAGTCGGAGACCCAGTTTTCTTCGGTTCTTTCCCCGTAGGGAAGGGTATCGTAATACATGTAATAGGAGGGATCGTCATATTTGAGTATGGCGTTAGCGCTCACATTACCCCAGACAGCCACTTTATCATCCCTATCCAGAATCCCCTTTATTTTGAAATTGAGCGTCCCGTTGGTTTCACCTACCTGATCCCTGCCGTAACGGGTTTCCACTTCCATCTCCGGTTCCAGGTTGAGCGGTTTGTCGATCAATACCCGATAGTCCGCGGCGATCGCTCTGTCCATAGCATCTCCCCGGGCTATAACCTTATCCAGAAGTTCCAACAGAAGCTGCGTGGGATAGGGGCGGATTTCGGGGATATGACGGTAATAACCCTTCTCTTGCCAGACTTCCAGATCATTGTAGATCCGATCGGCCGGATCGGTGATATCAAGAGCAAACAATGATGAAGCAAGCAACAGAAGCATAAAGGCGATAATATTTCTTTTCATAATACCTATTCTACCGACAGATTGCCCAAAAGGGCAAGTGCTTTTTCCAGTACCAGTTCCGGATCAATAGTATCCAAAGAGCGGTCATCCTTTATATCATACTCAAAGCCCAGATGCAGACAGCCGGCGCTGGAGGTAGAGGCCGTGAAATTGACGGCTCCCTCGCAAACAGGCCCCCAGCGCCGGACCGATGTAGGCCCGTGCAGGGCGATCAGCTTCTGACCATAGGCTGCGGCCATATGCATAATGCCCGTGTTGACACTAATCACCAATGAAGCTTTTCTTAATAGTTCTCCCGCCTGGCATAGATTCGTCTTTCCCGCACGTATATCAATGAGCTCTTCCTTTCGGCAGGAACTGGCGATTCTTTCGCAGGGCATAAGGTCCGCAGGCCCTCCCGTCAGCACAACAGGCCAGCCCTTATCGGTTAAGCCGTCGATCAGCTTTACCCATCTGCTATCGCTCCACTCCTTGTAGCGGGCCATGTAACCGCTGGGAAACATGTGCACCACCACGTAGGGATTCTCCCGGTCCGGTTCGGCTTTTCCCAGTGTGGGAAGAGAATGGGATTCTATCCCAAGAGGAATCAGAAGACGCCGCTGGTTGTCAAGCTCATGACAGTCGTTCCTATGTTCCACCGGTATATTGTAAACGTAGTGGCGGTACTGACCGATAGATTGGAATCCGATAGTGCAAGCACTGCGGGAGAAGTACGTCAATAAACTGTTCAGGCGAGGCCAGGGACCGAAATCGATAAACAGATCGAACCGCTTTTTCCGTATCTCCCTTACGGCGGCTAAAGGATTATTCACGGGAATAGGAACCAAAGTTGTACCGGGCAGAGCCATCTCAAAGGTACCCCTGTTCGTGGCGCCGCAGTAAATCGTAAAATCAGTATTCCGGTGTGCCGCGAATAAATCCTTAAGGACGGCGGACATGAGCAGGGTATCCCCGATGGCGGCGGTAGCCAGTATGCCCACTGTCCCCATCTTTTCGGGCATACTCTTCTTTCGAACGGTCAGTCCCGCGAGAAAAACCAGGGGAATGCCGACATAACGGTCCAGCTGCCGCAACAGCACATTGCCCCGGTCACCCATGTGCTTTTTCAATCCGATCTATCACCGCCGTAGAAGAGAACCCCTTTAGAAAGGGAATGGTCATGGTTTTCCCGGCGTATTCCCGCCCCACGATATTCTCCACAGCGTAATCTCCTCCCTTGACCAGGATGTCAGGGCGTATACTCTTGATCAGCTCCAAAGGGGTATCCTCTTCAAAGAGAACGACCTGATCTACAAAAGAGAGGGCTTCCAGCATAATCTTGCGGCTTTCCTGATTATTTATGGGACGGGTCTCCCCCTTTAGCCGGCGAACGGAATCGTCCGAGTTCAGACCGATAATAAGATAATCCCCCAGTTCCCGGGCTTTGCGCAGGTAGTCCATGTGCCCGGGATGGAGGATATCAAAGCAGCCGTTGGTGAACACAATGGTTTTGTTCAAGCGGCGGGCGTCCTGTAGGTTTCCAGGGGATGAAAAGCGGCTCTCTTTTAGGAGAAGCTCCTTCGTGATGGGATGTGTGCCGATAAACCCCACCACAATGCCTGCGGCCATATTGGCCAGGACGATGGAGTCACGCACAGGCAGTGATTCGGAAAGGAAGCGCAGGAAACTGGCGGCTACCGTATCCCCGGCGCCGGAAACATCGTAAACCTCCCGTGCCATGGTGGGAAAGTGCTCCGTTCCCTCCGGACTTATCAGGGACATGCCCTTTTCACTCCGAGTCACCACCAGGTTCTCCAATTCGTACTCCCGTCGGACTTTTTCTGCCGGGGCCTTTATCAGATCGTCTTCGTTGGGAAGCTCCTCTCCCAGAACGTCGCCAATCTCTTTCAAATTCGGCGTTACCAGGGTGGCGCCCCGATACTTGTTCCACCTGGATCCTTTGGGATCCACAACAACGGGTATCCCGGCGGCCCGCGCTTTGGTAATAACAAGGAGGCAGATCTCTTCGGAACAAACCCCCTTGTCGTAATCGGAGATGATGATACCCTTATAAACAGAAAAATCATCCCGATCGATCAGATTATACAAGGATACCCTCTCACTCTCATCGGGATCCCGGGACTGCTCATCGTCGATGCGCACCAGCTGCTGCTTGCCCGAAACGACCCGGGTCTTGGAGATGGTTCCCCGATTCCACTTTACCGACTTCATAGTGATTTTCTGCTGTTCGAAGAGGGTCTGGAGGCGGCTTTCCGCTTCGTCCTGACCGGTGAATCCTATCAGGGTCACCCGGGAATTCAGACCGGTCAGGTTCAGGGCCACATTGCCCGCGCCGCCGGGCTTGTACTCCCGTTCCTGCACGGTCAAGACCGGAACGGGCGCTTCGGGGCTGATTCTTTTAATGCCGCCCTTGATATAGCAGTCCAGCATAATGTCCCCCACCACCAGGTAGTTTCTTTCCCGGGACAGGGCCTCTTTGAGCAGCTTAAGCATGGGGGAACATCTCCCTTTCCACAATCTCGCAAATAATATGGCCCGCCAGGATGTGTCCCTCCTGAATGCGGGGGGTGTCCGACTCGGGGATTTTTATGAGAATATCGCAAAGCCCCTCCATCCTGCCCCCGTTCTCACCGGTCAGACCGATGGTATGGATACCCATCTCCTTCGCCTGTTCCAGGGCCAGAACTATGTTCGGGGAATTGCCGCTGGTGGACATGCCGTAAAAAACATCTCCCTTTTTTCCCTGCCCTTCCAGGGATCGGGCGAAAAGCCTGTCATAACCGAAATCATTGGCTATGGCGGTAAGGGAGGAGGAGTTCACCGTCAGGGCTTCTGCGCTCAGGGAACGGCGGTTAAGGTAGAAACGGCCCACCAGCTCGCAGGCCAGATGCTGGGCGTCGGCGGCGCTTCCCCCGTTTCCCGCAAAAAAGACCCGGCCCTTCTCTTCCCGGTAACTTTTAAGAATCATCTCCACGGCCTTTTGAATCCCCTCTATCAGTTCGTACGACCGAAGCATTCTTTCCTTTACTTCCAGGGCTTGATTCAGGCGGCCGACAATTTTTTCTTCATAATTCATGTTCCATCTCCTCAAAGAGGGCCTCAAAGCTCTCGTAAGTATCCCGGTCCCCCTGTGCTTCCGTGTAGGGGCTTTGTAAAATATAACACCGCAGCTGGGGAAGTTCTATCCGGTCGCTTGATTTATCCCCCACCATGAAGGAGCGGCTCAGGTCCAGATCAAAGTCCTTCTGCGCCTTAAGAAACATTCCCGGACGGGGTTTCCTGTCCTCCGAAGCCCGGTTGTAGGGCTCCACGATTCCCTTTTCATGGTAGGGGCAGTAATAGACCGCATCGGGCGTCACGCCCCTTTTTTCCAGTTCCCTATTGACCAGATCCTGAAAAGATTCGTACTGCTCCAGGGTGAACTTTCCCCGGGCGATGCCCGCCTGGTTCGTGACGATAATCAGTTTGAATCCCCTCTTCCTGGCTTTTTTAAGATGGGGGATCAGATCTTCCCTGATGTGCAGATCAGCAGGTTTATGGGGATAGGAAACATCCTCAATGACAATGCCGTCCCGATCCAGGAATAGGGCCCTATTCATGGGGATTTTCCTCGTCCCAGGAAATGATCTTCACATACCAAAACAGGAAATAGATGATGGCTCCCGACGCCAGAATAAGGGGATAGAC
>JAFGPQ010000203.1 GCA_016936115.1 Spirochaetales bacterium
CCCACCGCCTCCCGGTCGGTCCCGCCCGCGGCGATGAGATTGATCGCCCTCTTCATCAGCTGGGGGATATAGATGAGCCCTCCGTTCGTCAAAGCCAGGCATATGATGCCCGCCCCATAAAGGGGGGCGTACTTCTTTATATAGGGTTTTAAAGTGGCGTACTCCTTAAGCATGGTCTAATAATAGCCATTACCCCGGGAAATGGATAGGAAAAGTTCGTAGAAAATACATATAAGTCCCGGTAATTTTCCCGTTTTGCCGGTATAATGGGAAACGTTATATCACCGGAGGATAGGTAAAATCATGAAAAAATGGCTTCTCCCGCTCCTTATGGCGGTCTCACCGGTACTCTGGGCTCAGATGGGCCCCATACAGGGTGTAGGCCTGAATGTGAATCTGGAAAGCACGGTCTATAAGGATACGGATATCAACGGAACCACCACGTCCGCCTCGGTAACGGCTCTTACCTTTCAGCCGTCCCTCCATTTTTTCCGGGACGAGGTAACCGAGTTCGTCCCCTTCCTCACATTTAAAAATGAGTGGGACAGCAATCCGGACAACTTCAGCCGCTCCGGCGTTCCCGCCATTACCGACGGTATCTACCGGCTCTCCCTGGGGGGCGGCGCCTCTTTACTCTGGCATTTTATGAATACATGGCGCATAGACATGGTCACGGGACTTCGCGGTGATCTCCTCTTCGGGCTCAACGAAACCGGAGCCAATGCTCCCACCGGAGAAAGCGGCAGTCCCAAGCTTTTTGATTTCGATGCGGAAGTCACAGTCCCGCTGTCTATGGACTTCATCCTGACGAAACAGCTGACCCTGCGGATGACCGGGGATCTTATCACATGGGGCTACTCCTATGCGGAGGAGACCGATGCGGATACGAAAGTGACGACCACGAACATTTCCTCCTCCTTCCCCTTTCTGGTTGACAGCAATGCGGCTATCTCCGTGGCGGCCATCTACTACTTCGGATTCAAATAATGGCGAAACGGTTATTTCTCGCCCTGAATCTTTTCCTGCTTCTCCCCTTTTTTATACTCTCCGCGGAGGAGAAAGCCCCGTCAAATCTAAAGGGACTGGGCCTGGAAACCCGGTTATCCGGGTCCGTATACGGGGAGAATGATCTGAGAGCCGCCGCGTGGGATATGACATTTATGCCGACTATGCACTTCCGTACGGAGGGAAAGTTGGAAATCGCGCCCTATATTCTGGTGAGGTATCAGAATGAATCCGATCCCGATGATATACAGAACAGCAACCCGCAGATTTCTGAGGATCTGAACCGTCTCTCCATCGGAGTAGGTTGCGGCCTGTACTGGGATTTTCTGAAGAATCCCTGGTTTTATGTTCTCTCCGGGTTCCGCCCTGAGTTTAAAGTGGAATTCCCTCAGTGGGGCAATCAGGCTCCTACAGGTTATTACGACATTGGAAACAGTATCGGATACGATCCCGGAATCGGCGCCCTGGTCGGCTCCATCGCCATCCCCCTGGGATTCGAGTTCTCCCCCGACGGCCGGCTGGGAGTCCGCCTATGGATGGAGTGCCTGCGTTTCAACGCCCGTTGGGATGAGAATTATTACCGTGACGACATTATTGAACGAACCATTTCCCTTTACGCCGAATCCCCCTTTTGGGACGGGGAGACACAATCTCTGAGCTTTTCGTTACTATATCGTTTCTAACAGCCGAAAAGGATACTATGGTATCCGCCGATCAGCTGAATACAGAAGGTATCCGCCTTTCCGACGCGGGAAAATACGACAAGGCCCTCTTCGCCTTTAATACGGCTCTTGAACTGGAGCCGGCCAATCCCCGCATCATCTATAATATGGCTCTGGTCTTCATCCGCAAGGAGGACTACCCAACGGCCCGGGAACTCCTTCAGAAAGCGGTCACCCTGGAGCCCCAGGAGGCGGATTTTCACTGCGATCTGGGACTCTGCCTGTACCGGATGGGTGAACGGGAAGAGGGAGCAGCCGAATACGAACGGGCTCTGGAGCTGGATCCTGTTCACAGCACGGCCTGGAATAACCGGGGGGTGTTCTATTTCCAGAAAGGGGAATACGCCGAAGCGGAGGAGTGCTTTCGCACCTCGGTGAACCTGAATCCGGACTGGGAGGACAACTGGTTCAATCTACGCGATACCTATGAGATGCTGGGAGACAGGAAAAAATGGAAAGAAGCCCACAACATGTACCGGAAACTCAGCCGGAAGAAGAACTGATCCGTCCGGAAGAGCTGATCGTCGAAATCTACCGGCAGAAGACGGAACGAACCGCCGCCGGGCTGAACGGCACCCAGGTGATCATGTCCCTGGCAAACTGGCGGAGAATTCGGGCCTACCACAGCTCCCTGGGGATACTCAAGGGCTCCCTGCCCGATTATATCAACGATGACACCATCTTCGGCCTGGAAGTGATGATCGACAACCGGGACGGGGTTAAGGTGCTGTAATTATCAATTCACTCGCTGTCGTAATTAATCAGTGTGGTGACGTCGATGCCTTTGAGTTTTTCCTTATAACCGAGAAAGGGCAATCCGATCACGCCGAAAATATTCTCAACCCGGGCGCCCCCTTCCGTTAAGAGCCGGGTGCTGGCTTCCAGGGTACCCCCCGTAGCCAGCAAGTCATCAATCAGAAGAACATTCCCCCCCTTGGGGACATCGGAGACATGAACCTCCACTTCCGCCTTGCCGTATTCCAGATTATAGGCGGCCTTCAGGGTTGTCCCGGGCAGCTTTCCCGCCTTGCGCACCAGGATCAGGGGAATTCCCATCTTTTCGGCAAAGGGCGCCGCGAAGATAAATCCCCGGGATTCCACACCGGCCACGGCGTCAATCTTTTTGCTTCCGTAAAGCTCCACCATTTTATCGATGCAGTAGGAAAAGGCTTTCGGATCGCCGATGACGCTGGTGATGTCGTAGAAGAGAATTCCCTTGGCGGGGAAATCGGGAACTTTGCGAATGACCTTATCTAAATCCATAGGAGACTCCTTATTACGGTAGTTATCGATCGCCTTAGTCTTTTTAGCATAATCCCGGGAAAATGTCAGTATTGGATATGCGGCGACCGGAATTTCACACAAAAGGCACGAAGGTCGATTGGGATATGCGAATGGGAAGAACCACGATTTACACGGTATTTCACGGTTTTGGGTAATTGATAATTATTAATTGGCAGTGGCCATGAGCAATGATACTCGTCTTAACTTCTACCCTCTGTGGACTTTGCGAGAGATCTGAACACAACATACTTCGTGGACTTCGTGCTCTTCGTGAGAATTCAGAACACAGCGAACTTTGCGCTCTTCAAGAATCCCTCCGGTCGCAAAAAAAGGACCCTCCGAGGAGGATCCCGATATATGTTATCTCCCCGGGGAAATGGTTACGTCCCGGGAAGTAAGGGGCACCTACAGGGCGCCGCCCACGAGGCGGTTCATCCTTTTGGCGAAGTCGCTGGGATCCTTCAGTTCGTGGCCTTCCAGCAGCATGGCTTGTCCCAGGAGTACCCAGGAAACGTCCTCGATAACCTGTTTGTCCTTAGTGTCGGCCAGTTTTTTAACCATCTCGTGATCAGGATTGATCTCCAGAATGGGCTGGACTTCGGGAAGGTTGCCCGCCTGGCCCATGGCAGCCATCATCTGGCGCATCTGGGCACTGGGATCATCCTCATCGGCAACGATACAACAGGGAGACTCATGGAGGCGGCTGGAGGCTTTCACATCCTTAACCGCATCGCCCAGGGCCTTTTTAATCTTTTTGACCACCGGCTCTACGGCTTTCTCCTTCTTCTCGTCCTCCTCGTCCTTCAGGTCGTCGGCGGCGTTGGACTTGTTGATAGCCTTAAGCTCGATCTCCTGGTAGGGACCGGCCATGGGAATGACAATCTCGTCAATCTCATCGGCCATTACCAGAACTTCGATGCCCTTCTTCTCATAGGCTTCCAGCAGGGGAGACTTTCTGAGCTGTTCCTCTTTTTCGCCGGCGATGTAGTAGATAGCCTTCTGATCTTCCTTCATGCGCTCCTTATACTCGGCCAGGGAGACCCAACCCTCTTCGGTGGTGGATTTGAACCGCACCAGCTCCATCAGGGCTTCCTTGTTGGCGAAGTCGGAGTAGAGGCCTTCCTTGAGGGGCCGGTTGTACTGGGCGATGAATTCGTCGTACTTCTCTTTCTCCTCGGAAAGCTTCTTGAACTCGGCGAGCATCTTCTTGGTACTGGCTGTCTTGATATTGGCCAGAACCTTGTTCTTCTGGAGCAGCTCCCGGCTCACATTCAGGGGAAGATCCTCCGAATCGATGACACCCTTAACGAATCGCAGATAGGTGGGCATGAGCTCCTTATCGTCGTCGGTAATGAAAACACGCTTCACGTAGAGCTTCACCCCGGGCTTGTAATCGGCCTGGTACATATCCATGGGGGCCGTCTTGGGTACGAAGAGGAGGGTGGTATACTCCATGGTTCCCTCCGCCTTGGTGTGAACGGTCATGAGGGGCTCATCCCAGGCGTCGGAAACGGACTTGTAGAACTCGGTATACTCCTCATCGCTGATGTCCGACTTGTTCCGCCTCCACAGGGCGCTGGCCGAATTGATCTGCTCTGTGGTGGGGACCTGCTTGGAGGTCCGGTCGTCCCCCTCCCCTTCCCACTCGGTCTTTTCGTAGTGCAGGAAAATGGGAAAGGCGATGTGATTGGAGTACTTCTTGGTGATGTTCTTCACTTCCCACTGGGAATCCAGTTCCCGTCCCTGGTCGTTCAGCTGAAGGATTACCGTGGTTCCCTGGCCGTCCCGTTCCGCCTCGGCAATGGTGAAACCGTTCTTTCCGTCGCTGGACCAGCTCCAGGCCTGATCTTCACCGGCCTTCTTCGTGATCACTTCCACACTGTCCGCCACCATGAAGATGGAGTAAAAACCCACGCCGAACTGTCCGATCAGATTGGAGTCCTTTTTGGCGTCACCGGAGAGACTGCTCAGAAAGTTCTTCGTTCCCGAACGGGCGATAGTCCCCAGAGAATCGACCAGATCCTCCTTGTTCATACCGATCCCGTTGTCACGCAGGGTCAGGGTTTTATGATTCGTCTCGTCGATTTCAATATCAATCTGGGGGTCGAATTTCAGATCCTTGAATTTTTCATCGGTCAGGGTCAGATATTTAAGTTTGTCCAGTGCGTCGGAAGAGTTGGAGATAAGTTCCCGCAGGAAGATCTCCGGATGGGAGTAGAGGGAATGGATGAGCAGGTTGAGCAGCTGATCCACTTCGGTTTTAAACTTCTGTTTGGCCATAGTAAGATATTCTCCTAATCACAGATGTCTCCTGTTGAAGAGCAAGAGGAAACACCTTTCTGTTATTATGATGATTTTCAGATGAAAAAATACTAAGACTGATGCAAAAAGGCAAGTTTTTTCCTATACTTATTCCTATGGTTGTTCTTTGTTTAGCCCTCACCGGGACGTCACTGCTTTTTTTATTCCTCTTCTACCGGGAGCACAGGCTCCGCGCCTATGAAGACGATCGTCTTCAGGAACTGGACAGGAACCTGGATGAGAGCCGCCAGGGATACCACGCCTACGCCCGTATCGGCAAGGGCGTCAACCACGGAGCCGGGGAGTACGCCCTGCTCGAGATGATTCTGGACGAGTGCCAGAGGCTGACCAGGGCCGACGGGGGAACCCTCTACCTGTACGACCACAAAGAGGAAACCCTGACATTTACCATCATGCATACCGACTCCCGGAATGTCCGCCAGGGAGGAACAAGCGGGAATGAGATTAAACTGCCCCCGGTTCCCCTCTATATTGACGGAGAGGCCAACAGGACCAATGTCTGCTCCAGCTGCGCCGTGAGTGGTGAGATCATCAATATCCCCGACGTGTACAAGGCGGAGGGATTCAACTTTTCCGGGACGAGAAAGTACGACCGGGACAACGGCTACCGTTCCCACTCCATGCTCGTCATGCCCATGAGGGACCTGGAGGGCAAACTGATCGGAGTCATTCAGCTCATCAATGCCACCGACGAAAAGACGGAGAATACGGTATCCTTTTCCAAAAACCACGAGGACCTGCTCTCTCTCTTGACGGCCCATGCGGCCTCCACCCTGAACAACCTGCAGCTAAACAAGCAGCTCAAGGAGCTTTTCGACGCCTTCATCAAGAGCATCGCCTCCACCATTGATGAGAAATCACCCTATACGGGGGAGCATATCGACCGGGTGGTGAAACTCACCAAAATGATAACCCAGGCTGCCAACGACACCTCCGAAGGCCCCTTTTCTCAGGTATCCTTTACCCGGGAGGAGATTGAGGAGATACACATGTCCGCCTGGCTCCATGATATCGGCAAGCTCACCACTCCCGACGGTTTGGTGAATAAAGCCACCAAGCTGGAGCTCTTCGAAGACCGCATAGAACTGATAGAAGCCCGTTTCCGCCTCATTGAGGAGTTATCCGAGACTGAAAAAGATAAGGCTCTGGTCCGGGAGGAACGGGATTTTGTGAAAAGCTGCAACCTTCCCGGTGAATATATGGATGAGGATAGATTGGTAAGGCTAAAAGCGATAGCCGGAAAAATCTGGAATCTGGACGGGAAGGAGTATCCCTACCTGGAGGAGGGGGAAGTGGAAAAGCTCTCCATTCAGCGGGGGACTCTAACCGCCGAGGAAAGAAAGCTGATCGAGAATCACGTGGCCATGACCTATACCATACTGAACAAGCTCCCCTTCCCGGAGACTCTCTCCCAGGTCCCGAATTACGCTTCCATGCACCATGAAAAACTGGACGGGTCCGGATATTTTCTGGGACTGAAGGGCGATGAAATTCCCCTGCAGGCCCGGATACTCGCCGTGGCCGATATCTTCGAAGCGCTGACAGCCAAGGACAGGCCCTATCGTCAGCCCATAGGTTGGGACCGGGCTCTGGATATAATAAAGAGCATGGCCGATAAGCACGAACTGGATAAGGATCTCTATGAGCTGCTGCTCTCCTCCGGCGTGGCCCGGGAATACTCCCGGAAGGAATTGAAGGAAGAGCGGGACAATTAGTCGGCCAGAACTTCCTGTTCCGTTTCCTGTACTTCTTCAGCCACCAATTCAACGGAGGCTTTCTCCTTTCTCCATGGTAGTGCTTTGATGGAAAGGCTGCCGTTGGGACAGGAGGAGACGCACTCCAGGCAACGGGAACAGCTAAAGGCGGAACCGGAAGTCTCCTTATCCTCTTTATAAAGGCTGTAGTTTTCGTTCAGACTGGAGATATAGCAAGTCTTGTCGCAGATACCGCAGGATGTGCAGGTCTGCTTATTCCGGCTGATGCCGAAGAGACTGAACCTGTTGAAAAATCCCCCCACCCAGGCGATGGGACAGCCCAGCTTGTGGTACTGGTACATCTGGGACGCTTCGGCCCCTTTTTTATTACCCCCCATCATAAGTTCCATGATGAAGCCCATAGGGCACATCCAGCGGCAGAACACCTTACCCAGGATAACACCCAGGAGGGATCCCCCTATGAGAACATAGAGAAGGGAGACATGAAAATAGGAGATTAGCAGGTAAAGGGAGAATCCGAAAAGGATCTGAATGGTTCGTCTTTTTGAGATAAGGGGTTTTATATTCATATTTTCTATATATCTCTTTACCGATATATAGTCAATACATTTCCTTCTTTCTTGACATTTTTAGTATTTTTGTTTATTTTAAACAGCAAGAATCATTCGCCCCGGGGATTACTCCTTCAATAAGGTCATTTACCCCTAGTGCTTATACACTAGTGTGAAAAAGTGATACCCCGCCCGTCCATTGCCCCTGAACCCGGTAGGAACCTCAGGGCAAATCAGGGTAAAATAGGCAGAACTACTTAGAGGAGGCCCAGTCATGCAGCCAGTAATCAAAGGCATGGGAAGCTATTTACCGGAAAAGATCGTTCATAACGATGAACTCGCGAAAAGAATGGATACGTCCGACGAATGGATCTACTCCCACACGGGGATCCATCAGCGCCATATCGCTTCCGACGATCAGACCTGTTCCGATCTGGCGGTGGAGGCCTCCAAAAGAGCCCTTGAAGATGCGGGGCTCACTCCGAAAGACATCGACATGATCCTCGTATCCACGGTCACCGGCGACTACAACGGCTTCCCCGCCACCGCCGCGGTGGTGCAGCATAAGCTGGGCGCCCCCCAGGCCGCCGCCATGGACGTGAGCGCCGCCTGCGCAGGATTCATTTACGGCC
>JAFGPQ010000204.1 GCA_016936115.1 Spirochaetales bacterium
AAGTAGCACAGGCGCTGCTTGACCCTGAGAGGGAGGGGCTATATTTTGGCAATTCGGATTGTGTACTCAGACGGGGGAACGGGAACCGTGGTATCCGGTTCCGGGGTGGTATCATCCGGGGAATACCTTGCTTTTTGCAGGGAGCATCTCTCCGGGAAGAGAAAATCCCTGTACGAATATAAATACAATCTGACCGACTGGTCCGATGTGGACACGGCGGAGATCACATCCGGGGATATTGCCGATGTGGCCCGGCTCTCCAGACAGGCGGCGGAGCTGTCCCCCGGCTGCATTGTGGCAATAGTGGCGGGTAAGGATTTCCTCTTCGGCCTCTCCCGCATGTGGGAAAACCAGTCCGTTACCCCCGATTCGACGGTTCTTGTCTTCCGGGACAGGTCCGAGGCGGAGAACTGGATCAGGCGGAAGCTCCTCTCCCTCTACGGACAAACCGATATTAGCTTCCGCTGACACAAATCTTAAAATATTCCGGGGTTATCATTTGAGATTTCCCTGTTCATCCCTTAGTCTTTAGAGAAAGGATGAAAATAATGAACAGTGACGGGGATGTTTTGCTCTACAGGGAGATAATCGATCATTTTCAGGATTATCTCTGGCGCAGTGATGAAAAGGGGCTTCTTACTTATGTCAACTCCCCCTGGGAGCGGATAACCGGTACGTCGGAAGAAGATCTTCTGGGTTCGCCCATCGGCCGTTTCCTGACAAAGGTGTTTGAGGAGAAGGGCCGGAGCCTGGTGGAACGGCTTAAGGAGGGAGAGACCTTTTCCGAGTATGAAACCCTGCTTTCCGGGAATAGGAAAAGCATAAACGTCTCCGTTACTATTGTTCCCGCCTTCGATAATTCGGGAGCCTTTGACGGGATGATAGGCATCGCCCACGATATATCCAAGCGGAAGAAGGCCGAAAAGGAGCTTAAGGAGAGCCATCAAATGATGGAGAAGCTGGCCCGGCTGGTTCCCGGAGTAATCTACCAGTACCGGCTCTATCCGGACGGACACTCCTCCTTTCCCTACTCCAGTCCGGGCATGATGGATATCTACGGGGTTACCCCGGAAGAGGTTCAGGAGGACGCCTCGAAAGTCTTTACCCGGATTCTGCCGGAGGATGTGGACGGGGTGGCCCGGGAAATCCAGCTGTCCGCGGAGAACCTGACCACTTTTTACAGCGGGGAATTCCGGGTGGATCTTCCCAGCACCGGTATCGGCTGGCGCTGGAGCCAGGCCCATCCGGAGAAACTTGAGGACGGCAGCATCCTGTGGCACGGGATTATTCTGGACATTACCGAAAAGAAGGATGCGGAGGACGTACGGCGAAAGTATGAGGATCAGCTGAATAAAAGCCAGAAACTGGAATCCCTGGGTGTTCTGGCCGGGGGCATCGCCCACGATTTCAATAACCTGATGGGGGGGATTTTCGGTTATGTGGAGATCGCCCGGGCATCCACGGAAGAGGAGAATATCAAGCACTATCTCTCCCAGGCTATGAGCACCATAGACCGGGCCCACGCCCTGACCCATCAGCTTCTCACCTTTGCCAAGGGAGGGGCTCCCAACCGGAAAGTGGACAACCTGTTCCCCTTTGTGCAGGAAGCGGTGCAGTTCGCCCTGAGCGGTTCCAACGTGTCCTGCCGCTTTGATATCCCCCTCGATCTGGGGCTCTGTCATTTCGATAAGAATCAGATCGGGCAGGTTATCGATAATATTATTATCAATGCCAAGCAGGCCATGCCCGACGGGGGCCGTGTGGATATGTCCGCCCGTCAGGTCTATCTGGAAGAAGGGGAAAAGCCCGACCTTGAAACGGGTGAGTACATATGCCTTTCTATCGGCGACAACGGTCCGGGCATAGCTCCCGATAATATAGAGCATATCTTTGATCCCTTCTATTCCACGAAGACAACCGGTCACGGATTGGGGCTGGCCACCTGTTTTTCCATTGTCAAAAGACACCGGGGGACCATAGAAGTGGAGTCGGAGCAGGGGGAATACACCCGCTTTCATGTGTATCTTCCCGTAACCAGTCTTCCCCGGGAAGAGGAAGCGGCCGAAGAGGAGAAAAGCCACAGGGGGAGCGGAACCATCCTGCTTATGGATGATGAGAGAGTCATCCGTGAAATCATGAGGGGGATTCTGGAATCCTTCGGTTACGGGGTGATAAGCCGGGATGACGGCAAGGGAGCGGTGGATTACTTCCTGGCCCATAATAACAGGGAGCTGGGGCTCAAGGCCATCTTTCTTGATCTGACCGTACCCGGCGGTATGAGCGGACGGGAGGCGGTGGAAAAAATCAGAGAAAACAACCGGGAGATTCCCGTCTTTGTGGTGAGCGGTTATGCCGACGATCCCATAATGGTGGAACCGAAAAAATTCGGCTTTACCGCCAGTCTGAGCAAACCCTTTCGCATGACCGAGATCGCCGAAATGCTTAATCGTTATCTCTGAGACGGGACCGCCGGAGATCTCCCGCGGCCCCGGGACAGTGAAAAAGTCTGTTAGATCTTACACCATATCCTTCATCGGTTCGTCAACGGGCTGTTCCCGGTAGCTGCGGGGCAGTACGATGTTCAGGAAAATCGCCGTGAGGCCTCCCGTGGTGATGGCTGAACTCAGCACGCCCTGGAAGAAGGGGGGGAAGTGCTGCAGGATCTCGGGGACGAAGACAACCCCCATACCCATGGCGAAGGAGATGGCCATGATAATGACTCCTCTCCTGTCGATGATGCTCGAAGCGATGATGCGGATCCCGGAAGCGGCCACCGTACCGAACATGATGATGGTGGCGCCGCCCAGAACGGCATTGGGGATGATGGAGAAGAGGCCACCCACGATGGGGAATATCCCGAAGAGGACCAGAAGTCCCGAAATCCAGTAACCCACGTAGCGGCTGGCCACGCCGGTCATCTGAATGACCCCGTTGTTCTGGCTGAAGGTGGTATTGGGGAAGGAGTTGAAGATGGCGGCCAGAGCGGAGTTGAGACCGTCGCCCAGGATTCCCCCGGAAATGCGTTTCAGATAGACTTCCCCTTCCACCGGTTCACCGGAGATCATGGAAGTGGCGGTCAGGTCGCCCATGGATTCCACCGTGGTGACCAGGTAGAGCAGGGCCATGGGAATGACGTGGGGCCAGCTCACGGCCAGGCCGAACTTGAAGGGTATGGGAAGGGCCAGAATGCTCAGGGTGGAGATTTTTGCGAAATTCACCTGTCCCAGGAAGGCGGCGACCACGTAGCCTACGATCAGACCGAAGACGATGGCGCCCATGCGGAGCCATTTGTTTTTGCTGCGGTTGAAAACTATCACGGTGATGAGAACAATGCCCGCCAGGATGAGGTTCTGAGGATTGGCGAAGAGTTCCGGCTTGTTGGCCAGGAGCCAGGCGCCCCCTCCCACATCGGTCAGGCCCACTTTAATCAGGGACATACCGATGAGGGTAACCACGATTCCGCTGACCAGGGGGGTGATGATTTTCTTGAGCAAAGGGATGAACCGGGAGAAGATCATCTCCACGGGGGAGGCGATGAGACAGGTCCCGAAGATGGCGGCCAGGATCTCCTTTTCCGTTCCTCCGGCGCCTTTCACGGCGAAGCCGATGGAGATGCACAGGGAAAGGAAGGTGAAGCTGGTCCCCTGTATACTCAGGAGACCGGAGCCTACGGGGCCGAATTTGCGGCACTGGATAAAGGTGGCGATTCCGGAAACGAATAGGGACATGCTTATGAGGTAAGAAGATACCTCCATGCCGAATCCCAAGGCCCCGGAAATGACAATGGCCGGGGTGACTATACCGATGAAAATGGCCATCATGTGCTGTAGGGAGGCGAAAAAGGCTTTCCCCGGACTGGGATTGTCTTCCAGTTTGAAGATCAATTCCGACTGCGGCTGTTGATTCTGACTCATAATTCTCTCCTGTCGTGTTGTTTAACCCATTGTACCATTGATGGTTTGGGGCGTACAGGAAAAGGTTTTGGAAATTTCCCGGGGGAGGGTTTATGCTTTAGGTAAAGGAGTCCCTTTTCCCCTTGCCTGCTGTAGGAATAGTCCTACAGTAAGAAACCGTAAGATCCTACTTACAGATAGGGGAATGGGCGCGAGAATAGTGCCTATGTTTACCGGTCAATACGATGTAAAAACCATCAACTTCGGAAGGGAAACGGAAAAGGCTGATCTCAGAGAGTTCCTCGCCGGGGAAGATCTCTCCCTGGACGGGGATATAGACTATGCGGTCTGCCTCTTTGAGGGGGATCGGATTATCGCCTCGGGCTGCGCCGCCTCCAATGTGCTCAAGTGTATAGCCGTCGCCGCTCCTTACCAGGGGCAGCAGCTCACCAACCGCATCATGTCCCTCCTTCGCATCCGGGCCTACCACGAGGGATTCCCAGGACTTTTCCTGTTTACGAAGGATATCAACGAAGCGGTTTTCCGTGATCTGGGATTCTTTCCCCTGGCCCGGGCTCCCGGGGTCATTCTCATGGAGGACAAAGAGGAGGGCTGGCGCCGTTATCTCGAAGAACTGAATATCCCCGAAGGCGAGAGGGGAACCTCGGCCGCCCTGGTTATGAACTGCAATCCCTTTACCCTGGGACACCGCTATCTCGTAGAGATGGCCTGTCGGGAAAACGACCGGGTCCACCTCTTTCTCGTGAAAGAGAACCTCTCCGTCTTTCCCTACGATGTGCGTCTGAAGCTTGTCAGGGAGGGAACCGCCGATCTGGATAATCTCTCCATCCACGAGGGCCGGGACTATATCATCTCCCACGCCACCTTTCCCACCTACTTCATCAAGGAAAAGAAGGTAATCAACGAGAGCCACGCCCGGATCGATCTGGATATCTTCTCCCGGCTGATCGCGCCGGAACTGGGGATTGTCCGGCGCTATGTGGGGGAGGAGCCCTATTGCCCGGTCACGTCCCTCTACAACCGGATCATGGAAGAGATGCTTCCCGGCCGGGGGATAGAGGTGGTCACCATTCCCCGAAAAGAAGCCGCCGGGGGAGCGGTCAGCGCCACGAAGGTGAGAAAAGCCCTGGCGGAAGAGGACTGGGACACTTTGGAAGGGTGGGTACCCCCCACCACGCTCCGCTTCCTGCAGTCGGAGGACGGAAGAAGAATCGGTAACTTGATAAGGAAACATCAGGAGGAATCGGAATGAAAATCGTGAAAACCGGTATGGCGGGGTCGCTGGAATCCAGCGATGTGCTGATAACGGTTGACAGCAATGCGGGCAAGGGCCGGGAAATCGATCTGGACAGCATCGTCCAGAGACAGTACGGAAAGCAGATCCTCAAGGTTGTGAACAACACCCTGGATCTTCTCTCCGTAGAGGATATCAAGGTCCGCCTTGAAGATAAGGGAGCTCTGGACTGCACCATCCGGGCCCGTCTGGAAGCCGCCGTCTACCGTGCTGCGGGGAGCAAAACCTACCCCTGGGAGAAGCTGTCATGAAACTGCGCAGAACCATGCTCTACGTTCCCGGCAATAACGCGGGAATGATGAAGGACGCCCATATTTACCGCTCCGATTCGGTGATGTTCGACCTGGAGGATTCGGTCTCCCTGGCAGAGAAGGATACGGCCCGCTTTCTCGTTTACAACGCCCTGAGCACCCTCAACTACGAGGGGATCGAGACGGTGGTCCGTATCAACGGGCTGGACACCCCCTTCGGTCGTGAGGACATCCGGGCCATGGTCCGGGCGAAGCCCGACGTGATCCGTCTGCCCAAGACCGAAACGGCCCAGGATGTGATCGACGTGGAGAAACTGCTCGAGAAGGAGGAGAAAGCCGCCGGCCTGGAGGTGGGGACGATTCGCATGATGGCCGCTATCGAAGGCCCTCTGGGAGTATTGAATGCCTACGAGATCGCCACCGCTTCGAAAAGACTCATCGGTATCGCTCTGGGAGCGGAGGACTTCGTGACCAGTATGAAAACGAACCGTTCCCCCGGCGGAATCGAGCTTCTTTTCGCCCGGTCTCAGATCCTGACGGCGGCCCGTGCCGCAGGCATCTACGCTATAGATACGGTCTATTCCGATGTGAATAACGAGGAGGGATTCCTGGAAGAGGTCAAACTGATCAAGCAGCTCGGTTTTGACGGAAAGTCGGTGATCTCCCCCCGGCAGATTCAGCCGGTGCATAACGTCTTCTGTCCCGAAGAGAAGGATGTGGAGCAGGCCATCCGGGTGATCCACGCCATTAAGGAAGCGGAAGCAAAGAACTCCGGAGTCATCTCCCTGAACGGGAAAATGATAGACAAGCCCATCGTGGACAGGGCCCGGCGGGTTCTGGAAATGGCGAAGGCTTCCGGCATGAGCATCGATGAAAGTGAGGAGTGGGACCATGAATAAAAACGCCATAGGAAGGGACATCCCCGAGAAACTGGACGGGATTGAGCTTTCTCCCTTCGAGGGAGCGGTGAGCCGGACCCCCCTGGTGAGGCAGGACAAGGGAAACAGAAACCTGCCCCGTCTGAACAAGCTGGTGGATACCATAGAGCAGGCGGTTCTGAAGACGGGACTGAAAGACGGGATGACCATCTCCTTTCACCATCACTTCCGCTCCGGCGACTTTGTGCTGAACATGGTCATGGACGTGATTTCCAATCTGGGGATAAGGGACCTGACCATTGCATCCAGCTCCCTCACGTCGGCCCATGACGAATTGATCCGCCATATAGAGAAGGGTACCGTGAGCCGGCTGATCACTAGCGGCCTGCGGGGGAAACTGGCCCAGTTCGTCTCGGCGGGGAACATGGAGCATCCGGTGCTCTTTCACAGCCATGGGGGACGGGCCCGCGCCATAGAGGTGGGGCAGATCAAAATTGACGTGGCCTTTCTGGG
>JAFGPQ010000020.1 GCA_016936115.1 Spirochaetales bacterium
AAACCCCTTGTTCAGAACGGGAAATTCCCTGTCCAGTATCTCTTCCGCCGCCGGTACGATGCAATGGGCCATAACTCACCTCTCCTTCCTGAAAAACAGGAAAAACAGAATACCATTTTTTCACCGGGTAAACAAGTGACCCTGGCGGTTCCCCTTATCGGCAGAAATATGACTTTTTATAAAAGAAAATTGATAATATTCCATTTATGGTATAAAGTATTTTCCAGAGGTTCCCATGAATCGTGAATATGTACTGGATAAAACATTAATCGATGCCTACAACTACCACAGAAGCAATATGTATCAGGAAGCCCTGGAATGCTATATTGCCGCTGCGGAACTGGACGGGGATAACAACGAAATCTGGTTCGAAATGGGCAGCTGTCTCTACTCTCTGGGAAATTACCCCAAGGCCCTGGAATGCGGTCTGGCCTCTCTCAAACTGGATTCTTCCCATGCCAAATCCTGGTTCAACTGCGGCCTCGCCCTGAATATGATGAACGAAGATGAGCGGGCTCTGGTATTTTATTCCGAAGCGATCAAGCTGAATCCCGCCTACGGGATGGCCTACTTCGCCCGGGCCAATACCCGGTATTTCATGGAAAAATTCGGCGAAGCCATCAAAGATTACACCCTGGCCCTGAATTCCCTGTCCGATTTCTCCTGGGAACAGGAGGAGAGCCATTACTATCGGGCCGTTTGTTATGAAAAGATCGGTTCCCTGGATTTTGCCCGGATAGACTATAACTGGGTCCTGAAGAAATCACCGGACCGGTACGATGTCATTAGAAAAAGAGCCCTTCTCTCCTTCAAAGAGAAAAAATACCAGGCGGCCTTAAAAGACATTCTTAAAGCGAGAGAACTTTATCCAGCCAGCAAGAGACTCTCCCAGATACAGAAAAAAATAGAGGTTCAGCTGGAAAAGACCCAGGAAAGAGGCGAAGTTGTCTCTTTTCATTAGGATATCTAAGGTTTTACCTCTCCCTGCCGATAATTTTTTATAGGAATCTGTGTACAGCATTTTTCCGCATGGGAGTTATAAATGAATGATATGATGGAACTTGCCCGGAAAATTACGGACCGGGAAGCGGTTTCCGGTAAGCAGCCGGAACGTTTTGAAGCTTTTATCCAGTCCCTTCCCAAAGCTGAAATTCATATCCATGTGGAATCTCTCATTACCCCCGCCGATCTTCTGAAATTGAACGAAAAATACGGTCTCTATCCCGATTGCCGAACCGAGGAGGAGCTCAAGGAAGCTCTGGGGATCAAGAAAATCGCCAATTTGTCTGAAATGATTGAACAGTTCCTGACCATACAATCATTTATAAAAAGCGCCGAGGACTTCTCCGTCATCGGCGATTCCATTCTTCCCTATATGCGTCGCAACAATATCTATTATCTCGAAGGTCATCTGGCCGTATCCTCCTTTGTCAAACGGGGATTCGATTTCAACACCATGATGGCCTCCCTTGACCGCAGCCTGGAAGAGATCGCCCGTAATGAGGGAAGGGAGACGGCAATTCTGGTAGACGTATCCCGTACCTTCGGTCCTGAGAATGCCATGAACAACCTGAATCTTCTCCTGGAATACCTATCGGGAGTAGAGAATAGCCGGGTCCTGGGAATCGGCCTGGGGGGTGCGGAAAAATCGGGTGAACCGGAATTTTACAAAGAGGTCTTTGATAAAGCGAGGGAAGCGGGCCTGCGCTGTGTGGCACACGGCGGCGAGGAGAGTCCCTATACCCAGATCTACGATACCCTGAATTATCTTAAGCCCGAAAGAATCGGCCACGGAATAAGCGCTTTTCAAAATGAAGATCTGATGAAAGAGCTGGCCGCTTCACGGATTCCCCTCGAGGTATGCCCCACGAGCAATCTGCTGACTAAGACCTTTGCCGCGACCATGGAGGAACACCCCATAGCGACTCTCATAGAGAAGGGAATCATGGTGACTCTGAATACGGATGACCCCCTGCTTTTTGATGTGGAGCTGAACAGGGAATATGCGGGAGTATACAGCCATACGACGCTGGGATTCGACGATATGATAACTCTGCTGCTCAATACGGTGGAAGCGACCTTCATGGCGCCGGAAGCCAAGAAATCCTTTCTGGACCGGCTCACGAAAGAGATAACTGAAAAATTACGTGATTTTGAATGATTCCAGCTGCTTGAGGATATCCTTTCCCGTGTCGTGGGAGAAGATTTTATCCTCGGGCGCCTCAATAGTCTCGCCGTCAAAATCCAGCTTTTCACGAATACCCCTGACGAACAAAGAATAGACTTCCGGAGTAAAGGCGATTTCCCTCTCCTTGAGGATTATACAGTCTACCCCTTCCCTGACGCTGTTCCAGCGGAGCTCCCGGGCATTGGCAATAGTGAAGAACTCATCCGCCATGATCTCGAGCAGGGCTTTCTCCTCGGGCTGCCAGTAGAAAGATTCCAGCAGGGCTTTCGCCCGGGCGCCGTATTTCTCGCGCTTGTTATGCTCGCTTCTTCTCACAGGTCCACTCCCATGGCTTTCCTGAGCCGTGATATTTTTTCCGCTGCCAGGGTGCGGGCTTTCCCGGCCCCCTTGGCCAGGGCTTCATCTATATAGCTTTTATCGGCCATCAGTTTATCGTATTTATCACGCATAGGTTTGATCGAAGCGTTCATGACCTCGAAGAGTTCCCCCTTGGCATGGCCCCAGCCCATTCCCCCTGCCCGGTACCGGGCCGCCAGAGCATCCTGCTGCTCCTTAGACGCGAAGAGTCGGTACAGGGCGAAGACGTTGCACGTATCGGGATCCTTGGGTTCCTCAATCTCCTGGGAATTGGTGACGATTTTATTCAGCAGTTTCTTAAGATTCTTCTCGGGAAGAAAGAGGGGAATCGTATTACCGTAGCTCTTGCTCATTTTCCGTCCGTCCATACCAATGACGGTCTGGGTGGACTCGGAGACATAGGCTTCGGGAATGGTGAGAAGATCCTGCTTGTAATTTCTATTCACCGCTTCGGCTATATCGGCGGCCATCTCTATGTGCTGGACCTGATCCTTTCCCACGGGCACGTAATTGGTATCGAAAAGCAGAATATCCGCTGCCATAAGAACAGGATAGGTATAGAGCCCCATATTAATATTGTGATCATCGGGCTTTCCCTTCTCCCGGTTCACGTCCAGCTGAGCTTTATAGGCATGGGCCCGGTTCATAAGCCCTTTGGGGGTGAAGGCCATAATCATGGTTGTGAGCTCAAAGGTCTCCGGCACATCGGACTGTCGATAGAAAAGGACTTTTTCCGGATCAAGACCGCAGGCAAGCCAGCAGGCGGCGATTTCATAGGTGTAATCCCGGAGTTCCTGAGGATCTTTTATCGTATTAAGGGAGTGATAATCGGCGATAAAAAAACGGGATTCGTAGGTCTCGCTCAGGGCGAGCGCCGGCTTGATAGCCCCCAGATAATTGCCGATATGAGGCATGCCGGTGGGCTTGATTCCTGTCAGTACAATCTGCTTTTCCATAGTGGAGCTATTCTAGCACAATCAATCTTCCAGAGCAAGCCAGAGGGTCCGGAAGTACTCCTTCTCCTCGGCCAGCCGCTCCTTGAGTTCAGGACTCAGCCTATCATAATCCAGCTTTTCCCTGTCCGGACCGACCGGGCCGCACCCGGGACAGGCGGGATGGGGGGGGATAAAGAGGTAGATTTCGCTGTTATCTGAGAAATCCACCGTACGGCTCAGAGGAGCCAGGTGGCAGATCAGAGGTTTAAACCGGGGGTGGAGCCGGCAGAGCCCCTTAAGAGAACCGTCATCTTCCAGACGGTTTTCCAGGAAGGGACAGAATTTCAATCCGGAGAATTCCCGGAATTTGATGCGAGGCAGGATCGTTCCGTTACGGCTGTCCCGCATCAGATATCCCCGGGCATAGAGCTCCTCCGGCGGGCAGGAGAAGTAATCGCAGAGAAGGGAGATATCCCGGGGATTCACGAAAACTTTCATATCCCCGGAGCAGCACTCGCCGCATAGGGTGCAACTGAAGCCGTTATCCATAACGGCCTGATAATAGCAGGAATGGAACTATCCATCAATACTGGCGGATCCGGCGAATCGTCTTCAACTTTTGATTTATCCATTTGACCGGTGATTCTTTTTGAATTATCCTTAATCATATAGGATAAAGAAGCGAGGCGCCACGTGTTTGAAGGAAAGAAGGTATTCTTTATACTGCCCCATGAGATCGTCCGGGAGCATATTGTCTCCATTCTTTCGGAGAATGAGTATGAAGTATACATTATCAATGATCAGAGAAAGCTTGACACCCTTGTTCAGCGTTATCCCGATTCCATACTGTATATCAATATTGACGGAACTCTGACCGAGATAGAATGGAAAAGGTATATCAAATCTCTCAAAGATCAGGTGCCTGACCTTCAGGTGGGGATCCTGTCCGGGAGAATTACCGATCAGGATGTGGTGAACTCCTATATCATGGACCTGGGGGTGAACTGCGGTTTCATTCAGCTGCGGCAAGGCGTCAAGGACTGCGCCAACCATATGCTCAAAGTACTGGAGGCAAACGAAGCCAAGGGAAGAAGAAAATACCTTCGCTACTCCTGTATCCATAACGACCAGATTACCCTGAATTTCAGCTATATGGCGCAGCAGTATCTGGGGAGTATTCTGGATGTCAGCTCCGTGGGACTCTCCTGTAGATTCGAAGACGATCCCCTTTTGTCACGGAACGAACTGATCCCGGATGTCCAGTTGAGGCTCGGCGGCATCCTGCTGACCACGGACTGCGTGAATATAGGCAGCAGGGACGATCACGGAACACAGATCTATGTGTTCCTCTTCCGCTTCGCCCCCGCCCGGATAGCCCAGCGCTCTAAAATTCGGAATTTCATTCACAAATCCCTTCAGAAAGATCTGGATAACGAACTCTCCTGAGAAAAGGGAAAGACTCCCTTTCCCAGGCCGGATTATCAATTCTTCATGGATAGGGGCTGTCTCGTGCTCTCCTGAACATCGCGCCAGAGGGAACTTTCCGGATCGACCTTCTTTCTTCCTCCAACGACCAGTTTGATGGGCAGATGGACAAAGTGGGTATTCATCAGGGAGACGAGGCATTTCGTCTTTCCCGCCATGGCCGCATGGACGGCGCTGGCTCCCAGGCGGGCGCAGTAGAGCGAATCGGAGGGAAGCGCCTCGGATGCCCTGATGATGTAGCTGGGATCGATATATTTAAGGGCGTAGTCCATCCCCTTCCCGGTTAGATATTTCTTAATCTCGTCGGCCAGGAACTTCCCGATGTCCCCGTAAAGCTTGTTCCCTGATTTGTCCGCTCCGTCGGGGATTTCCACGTACTCCTGTCCCGCTCCTTCCGCGACGATGATCACCGCATGCTGGCGGGTCCGCAGGCGCTCCTCCACATGGTGCAGTAGACCGTTAGGTCCGTGCAGATCAAAGGGAACCTCGGGGATAAGGACGAAATTTGCCTCGTTGGAGGAGAGGGCCGTACTGGCCGCGATATATCCGGAGTCCCGCCCCATGACCTTCACGAGGCCGACGCCGTTGTTGGCGCTCTTGGCTTCCACATGGGCCGCTTCCACTGCGGTAACCGCCTTGGCCACGGCCGTTTCGAAACCGAAGGTCCTCTCTGTGAAGAGAAGGTCGTTATCAATAGTTTTAGGGATGCCCACGACGGAAATCTTCATGCCCCGCTTAAGAACTTCCTCGCCGATATCGTAGGAGGCTCTCTGGGTGCCGTCGCCGCCGATAATGAAGAGCAAGTTAATGTTCATCCTCTCAAGAGAATCGACAATCTCCTCCACCCGCTTCCCGTTGCCCCGGGAGGACCCCAGCATGGTGCCCCCCATTTTATGGATATCATCAACAACGGTGGGATTCAGATCAATGGTGGGAATATTGAACTCCGGCAGAAAACCGGTGAACCCGTATCTCACACCGGTAATTCTCCGGACGTTATACCTATACCAGAGGGTTCTCACCACGGCGCGGATAACGTCGTTCAGACCGGGACAGAGGCCGCCGCAGGTGACAATGGCCGCATGGCTGTGCTGGGGATTGAAATAAATCTTTTCCCGGGGCCCGGCTTTTTCCATAAGGCCGGAAGACTCCAGATCCTTAAGGGTTCTTCCCTCGGTCAAGTCTATATCATAAAGAATCCTCTCGTCTTCGGTCACGTAGTTGGCTATGGAATCACCCAGAACTTTCGAATAGGGGATGGGTGAAGCGATTTTAGGTTCCCCGAGCCTCTCAATAGTAAAGTCGTACTTTGCTTTTGCCATTCTTACTTTCTCCTCACAGGCGAGCAGGACGCATCAGCCTTTGGTTGCAAATCTTTTTTTATACAGTCTGCCCGTAGGCGAGCTGATAACCCGGTTTAATCACATCATAGATGATTTTCAGTCTCTCGTCATAGTGGAGAAAAGCGGATTTCATAGCGTTTATAGTGATTTTCTCCAGATCCTTCAGCCCCAGACCGAAATTTTCCACAGCCAGAAGCATCTCCCGGCTCAGGGTTGTATCGCTCATGAGGGTGTTGTCCGTACAGAGCATAACCCGAAAACTGTTCCTGTAGTACAGGCCGAAGGGGTGCTCCTTCAGGGAAGGCGCCGCACCGGTCTGTATATTCGAGGAGAGGCACATCTCCAGGGGGATTCTCCTGTCCCGGATAAACTGGGCCAGAGTTCCCATATGCTCGATCTCGTTACCGTGAAAACTCATGTTCTCGGTCAGTCTCGTGGCATGTCCGATGCGGTGGGCCCCGCAGATCTGAATAGCCTGCCAGATAGACTCCACACCGAAGGCTTCGCCCGCATGGATGGTGATGTTGAAGTTTTTACTGCGGATGTATTGAAAAGCATCCAGATGTCTTTTGGGGGGATGGCCGAACTCGTCACCGGCGATATCAAATCCCACCACGCCCCGGGAACGGAAGGCTACGGCCAGTTCGGCCATTTCCACGGAAACGTCACCGCTCTGATGCCTCATGGCGCAGAGAATCAGGCCGAATTCCACACCGGTTTTCTTCCTGCCCTCTTCCAAGCCGGTAAGCACGGCAGCCACGATTTCTTCAAGGGTCAGCCCCTTATCCTGATGCAATACCGGGGCGAATCGGATTTCACCGTAGACGACCCCGTCCTCCTTAAGCTGCTCTATCGCCTCCCGGGCGATACGGGTCAGGGCCGGAGCGGTCTGCATGACGCCGCAGGTCAGGGAGAAACCCTCCAGATACAGGCTCAGACTCTTTCTGTCCGCCCCCCGGTGAAACCAGTCGGCCAGCGCCTTCGGATCACTCTCGGGAAGATCGATACCCGCGTCGGCGGCAAGTTCAATAATAGTTTCCGGCCTGACGCCTCCATCCAGATGATAGTGCAGTTCCACCTTGGGAATTGTTTTGATTTTTTCAAGGTCCAACATAGGATAAGTTTAATCACTCTGTTCTGATTCATCAAGTATATGGACGACAAAAATACCGCTCCGGTTGTTTTTAGCAAACTTCTGTTGTATCATAGGGAGGACTCAGGAGCCGCCATGATTTTAAATGAAAATTCACCCAAAAAAATCATACCCGTAGCGGGGGGGAAAGGGGGCGTCGGAAAGAGCGTTCTGTCCACAAACCTCTCCCTGCTCCTGGCTGTGAACGGTAAGAAAACCATAGTGGTCGACCTTGATCTGGGCGGTTCCAATCTGCATACCATGCTGGGGATCAAAAATACGAACAGGGGGATCGGCAACTTCATATCCGACAAATCCCTGACCATGGACGAGCTGGTGGTCCCCACGGATTACGAAAACCTCTATCTGATCCCCGGAGACGTTCTCGTCTACGGACTGGGGGAGATCTCCTTTGAGGAGAAAAAACGCATTATCAAAGGCCTGGTGGAACTGGATGCGGATTACATTATTCTTGACCTGGGAGCCGGCTCGAGTCTTAATGTTATCGACTTCTTCCTTATCTCCAACTCGGGCATCGTGGTGACCACTCCCCATATGACATCCATTATGAACGCTTTCGGATTCCTCAAGAATGTGGCCTTTCGTTTTCTGCAAAGGGCTTTCGCCGACAATAAGCGGTTCACCGAGTATTTCGACAGGGCTTTTCTGGAACGCCATCCGGGGGAACAGAAATCTCTTAAGGATATGCTCGATGAACTAAGAAGCATTGAGCCGGAGGCGGTGGAAAAGGCGGAACTGTTCCTGGAGATTCTACAGCCCAAGATTATCATGAATATGGCAGAAGAATCGGGGGAACTCTCTATTGCGGAAAGCCTGCGGGACCTGACGAAGCGGAGCCTCTCGATCCACTCAGAGTGCCTGGGCCTGCTTTTTATGGACCGGCAGGTCAGCGATGCCCTGAAGGAACGGACCCCCTTTATCATGCAGTATCCCGAATCGGTTACGGCGGAGGGAATGGACAGAATGGCCCGCAAAATTATACTCTCCAAGCGCTTTCCCGAAATGCCCCTTGAACTGGATTACTACAAAGACAGTTTCGAATTAACCCAGATAGAAGCGGAGATTGATGAACAGGCCCGTGAGAAAGCGGAAAACAGCGGTTACTCCCCCGATGAGATAGACAATCTTCTCAAGCTGGTGGAACAGCAGCAGATGCGCATCAGGGAGCTGGAAAAAGCCCTGAGTCGCTCCGCCATGGGAGGAAATCAGGGAGGAATTCTGGGACAGATCAGCGGGATGTCTTTTTAGGCCTGCTCTTCTTCGAAACCGCCGAACGGCTTCATCCAGACGGGAATGACCTTCATGAGAATCTCTTTCGCCTTCTCCGCATCACCCTTGGCGATTCTCATATTCTTCCAGAGGGTCATGTAAACAAAGTTCCCGATCATCTCCCCCGCATCGTCGCTCTGATACACCACATAGGATTCGTTATCCCCCATCTCATTAAGAACGGTGAACGAAGTGTAGGTCTCTACGGGCTCCTTGGCGATATAAATCCTGTCCTGCCGTTTGGTAACGTAACGCTCCAGTTCCTTGAAACGATAGGGGATCCGAAAGGAATCTCTTCGGTAACAGGGATCGGTTCCCTTATGGATGAAAGAGACCGGTTCATAGAGCACGTAAAGCTTGCGCCCGTCCGCCTGAAAGGTCATCCCCTCTTCGGTCTGATAGATATCCTTAACATTCCCGTAGGAGATCGCTTCGAAACGGGTATAATTGGAGTTATCATCAAAAAAAACAGAAACAATATAACCCCCTTCCTGGGGAAGGGCTCCCTCACTATATGCTTCAAACAGGTCTTTAATCTCGGCCATGAATTCACCTCTGCTCATAAAATGTGAACCGAACGTCACTATAGCTAAAGTCTAATTCAGTCTGACGGGGGTTGTCAATGATAAAAAAGAAAAAAGGCTCTCTCCTCTGTGGAGAGTAGGAGGAGGAACCGAAATCTGATATAATGGGGCCATGGATCTGTCTTCCGCTTTATCAATTTATGATCTGAACAGGGCTGAATTCTCCCGGGAGGATCTGGATCGGGGATTCAAGCGTCTGGTTAAAAAGTACCATCCCGACAGGAACCAGACATTCTCCGAGTGGTGCCATATCAGGATGACTGAGATCAATGAAGCCTACGAGCTTCTCATGTCCTTCCTGGAAAAGCGTCCCGTCGCGAAAGAGCCTCCCCCGGAAAGGGAAAGAAGAAAGGAGACCGTCTATCCGGGGGCACAGGAACAGACCCATCTGAAGAGAGCGGCGGCTCTTTTTTTCGAGGGAGTTCACATCTACTATGATTATGAGCTGACAAAACGCTCTCTGCGGCAGGAGGGGGTATGGCGCTATCACTACAGAAAAGCCCTCAAATTCATGGAAAAATCCCTTGAAGAGCTGCAGAAGCACGGACTTTCCAAAGGGGGAACCGGGGAGAGGCTCTTCTCCTTTGCCGTTCTTTTTCTGGAGGATATCCAAAGCTTCGAATCACGTATCCCCCTTGGAGCGAGAGGAAATAACACCCACCTGGCCTACAGAGACGCCACAGAGAAAATGGACCGGTCATTTTCAGATTATTTCAGCAGCCGGGAAAGGGATCGAGAGAAGTACCTGACGCCCCTGTACAAGGCGTCCCATCTGCTGATTCTTCTCATAGAAAACTACCCGCAGACGGAGTGGTACAACCTGGCCCTGAAAAAGCTGAATCTCCTCGATTCCTTTCTGGATTTACAGGATCTTCTTCGTTCCGGAGCTATCGCGTTTTAAGATTGCTTCTGGCAATGGCCAGTTTGGCAATGGGAACGCCGTAGGGAGAGCAGGAGACATAATTCAGCCCCGCCTCTTTCAGGAATTCGATATTATCCGGTTCGGCTCCGTGTTCACCGCAGAGTCCCATCTTCAGATCCGGCCTGACAAGGCGTCCCCTCTGACTGGCAATGCTCACCAGCTCTTTCACCGCCGCATTGAGAGATGAGAAGGGATTTTTCTCCAGAAGGTCGAATTCGTTGTAATCGGGGAAGAAGGTATTAAAATCGTCACGGGACAGTCCCATGGTGGTCTGAGTCAGATCATTGGTACCGAAACTGAAGAAATCCGCATACCGGGCCAGATTGCCCGCCATCAGTGCCGCAGAGGGAAGCTCAATCATGGTCCCAACCTTGTAGGGAAGGGGCTCCACGCCCAGCTTTTCACGGACCTGTTCCTCTATCGTCTCGATACCGATAATCTCCTTACCCTCGATCTTCTTACCGTAACGTACGGCTTTCAGTTCGCTGGGAGACATGACGATGGGAATCATTATCTCGGGATAGGAGGTTATCCCCTCATCCTTCCTGAGCTTGTAGGCGGCTTCGAAGATTGCCGTAACCTGCATCCGGTAGACTTCCGGTATGGAAATGGCCAGTCTGACACCCCGATGCCCGAGCATGGGGTTCACTTCGCCCAGAATATCACATCGGTTTCTGATCTCTTCGGCGGTCACCCCGGGATGGGATTTCTGAAAGAAGGAGATGAATTCATCCATCTTATCCTTGGTATGGGGCAGAAACTCATGGAGGGGAGCGTCAAGGAGACGTATCGTTACGGGATAACCGTCCATAATGCGGAACAGGGCGAGAAAATCGTCTACCTGATTCTTCTGAAGTTTAGCGAGGATTTTTTCCCTGTCCTTGCTGTCATCGGTAATAATCATGGAACGGAATACGGGAATGCGCTTCTCATCGAAGAACATATGCTCCGTCCGGCAGAGACCGATGCCTCGGGCACCGAATTTCTTGGCCAGCTCCGCTTCCCGGGGCTGGTCCGCGTTGACATGCACATCGAAATCCCCGATACCCTTCTGAACGATATCAAGGAACTCAAGCAATCCGCTCTCCTCCATGGAGGGCTCTATCAGATCCAGTTCGCCGAAATAGATTGTCGGTTTATCGTATGAGGGTACGTCCAGGGAGAGATAGTCCCCTTCGTTAACCTGTATACCCTCTATCTTCATCCCCTTCTCATTGAAGACGATATCCGGATTGATCATGGCCACTTTTCCCAGGGACCGGGCGACGACCGGGGCGTGGGAGGCGTACCCCCCGTCCCGGGCGATGACTCCCCGGCTGACCTCGATGGCCTTAACATCTTCCGCGTATGTGGCGGGCATAGCCAGGATAAAGTGATCCTCCAGGCCCCGCTGATGGGCGATCCGCGCTTCTTTCACAAGTCTATCCGTGGAAAAGAAGACACGTCCCACCGCAGCACCGATGGCTCCGGAGATCCCCCCTTTCACGGACTTGATCTTTCCCGAACCCTCCTTGTTGAGGACGGGGTGAAGGATTTCCGCCAGCCGGGGCGGCCTGATATCATTTATGGCGTATTCATCGTCGATGAGTCCCTGTTTGTGAAGGCTCAGAAGTGTCTTTATCTCTGCCATGGCCGATTTATTAGTCGCTTCGGTCTGATCGATGATCCACAGGGTACCGTCTTCCACGGTGAATTTGATTCTTCTGATCTGCTTATAGTGAGCCTCCAGGCTTTTCGCCACAGGAATAAGCTCATCCAGATAATTCTTCTTAAGCTTGAGGATATCGACACCCTTAGAATCGGCATCATCGAAGGAGTCCACAAAGTAGAGGCCCGAAAGCTCATCCTTACCCGTTTCAATATCTCTTGTATAGAAGAAGCCGGAATAGCTCTCCTTTCCGTAATTTCCGAAAATCATAGCCTGTATCAGAAGAGCGGAGTCATTGAGAACTTCGCTCATCTTGAAGATTTCCCGGTAACGGGTCAGCACATAGAGAAGCTGCGCATCGGCATTCTCGAAAAAATCGGAGGGATAGAATTTCTTCACGCTTTCCAGGAATTTCTTTGAGGAAGCCACATCCTTCGCTTCCGAGGCTTCCTTGATCAGCCCTTCTATTCTGGCGATATTCTTTTTATCCTTTTCCAGCTCAAGATCAAGGAGAAGGACGCGCTTGACCATACCCCGGTACTCATGGTAGGCGAATTCCTCGCCCACCTTGTCGGCGAAACCGCCCACGGTGGCATCGCATAAACCGATATTATGGATACTTGAAGTGGTATCCACCATATTTAGAGTGGAGCTGACTACGACTTTAATAAGAAGGGGACTCTCCTTACCGTTGAATTTTTTATCAACAACCGGTTCCATTGTGCCCACATACTGATTCAGAAGCTTAAGGGCTTCCTCCCTGTTCCCTTCCAGGTTCATTACCTGCTCATTGGAGAGAACAAAACCGGGGAGGATAGGAATATCAAGAGCGGCTAGCTCCATCATTCTCTGCCCGCGGACTCCGCAAAGCTCCAATTCCCGATCCTTATCGGTAAAGACAGTTTTACTGAAAGGGTATACGCCTGTCATAGTCATTTCCTTATTAATCAAAAGAGATCCAGAACCGCCCCAACTGGTCCGTTCAGAAAGGCTTCAAAACGGGAACTGGCTCCCTCAAAGAGATATTTTTTCAATTTCGCAACATTTTTGATATCTTCACCGGCAACGCTGAACATAATGGGACATCCCCGTTTTACTTTGCCCCATTTGAAGAGCGCATTGATATCATTAATCCGTTCTCCCTCATACCAGATGAGGACATCGCAGCCGGGATGGGCCACCTTATAACTCTCGATAACCTTTTTCCAGGCCTCCACGTTTCCGTTATGAAACAGCTCGTTCGTTACGGTTATTCCGTATTTGGTGGAGATTCTCTTACCCGTTACCGGAGCCGGTTGAGCATCGGAAACTTCCGATCCGCCGCTAACGGCGGGCACTGTTTCCTGTGCTTTTGCCGAAGAATTCACCCGGGAAGTATCGGTGTAGGATTTTTTACCCTTAATATTCGCCCCGTAAAGAAGTTTGAAAAAATCTTCCATACAGCTTTCCAGATCGGATGCGGCAATATCGCTCTTACCGGAGGGACCGGCATAAAGGACCAGCAACTCTCCTTCGGAAAGGGTCAGATTATTCCACTGCTCCCGGTCTGCAGGATTGATAAGATTTATCTTACCGTCGCTTTCCCAAACGGCTAGAACCATATGGATTTTATTCCAGCCCGCCACCACATCGGCGGTCTTCGAGACATCACCCAAAGACCCCTTTATGTTATGTGATTTAAAGGAAAAGGCAAACTTATCAACAAGAAGAATATTAACTATGGGAAGAACTTGATTCTCATCAATCTCCCGGTTTCCCAGTGATTCATTAATAGCGTCAGCGAGGTTGTACCCCTCGCTGACGTCATCTGAGAAACCAAGGGCCATTTTAAAATGGCCCAGAGCGAGATTAAACCCCGCTCTACTAGATAATAGATTTAACTTATTATCCCGTATGGTTCCCGTCATTTTACATATCTCTCAATTCATCAAGATTTACTTTTTTTCTCCTGGAGGGAGTCACATCGGCCTTACCCTTGGGTGCCGCATCCTCTGCAGGCGCAGAAGTCAGCTTCTCGGCATACTCCGTATGGGCGGGCTCGGAGGAAAAGCTCTGGTTGATGTCGTCTCTTACCGTGGACCGCCTTCTCTTGAAGGAAGCGAAAGCCGCATCCTGGAATCCCTTGGAGATGCCGTTCAGGAACTCGTTCAGAACGTTGGCCATGGAATTCAGGGTATACTTCTTTCTCTTGATGCTGGTGATGTCCACATCCAGAAGCAGACCGGGCTGCACGTGATAGGGATTGATCAGATAATCGAAATCATCGAACTCCCTCTTGAGGAAAGTCAGTCTGTCGTCGATAACTACGCGGGTTTTGGGATTCTGATAACCGAAGATCACCCTTACCTTCTCCGTAGCCTTCTTGAGCATCTTCTTAAGGAGATCCTTCTCGTATAGGTAAGTCTGGTTCAGTTTTTCCACATCCGTATCTTCTTCGCGGATTCTCAGGATCTCGTTCCAGGCTTTCTCCTGTTCTTCGTAGAGGGGATCGCCGGTAACATCCTTGATGGTCTTCTTTATCTTTCCCTTCACCTTTTTGGCCAGGTCTTCGTAATCGTTGACGGCGAAGGACTTCTTGTTGCTCTGGTAAACCACTTCAACCACATCCCAGACATGGGTGATTTCCTGCTGGAAGGCATTCATCTGCTTGTCATAGGCTTCGCGCAGCTTGATCAGCTGGGAGGAATCGAAATACTTGAGCCTTATGCTGTATCTCTCATCGGGGAGAATGTCAACATCGGTATCCTCGTATTCGCGAAGTACGAGTTCACGAGCACCTTTGAGGTTCTCCACATACTGGTAACCCATTTTGCTGGTATCCAGAATGGAAGTCAGATTGTTGATGGCTGTGTTGAATCCGCGGTTCCGGATATTCTCCATATCCACGATCTTTTTGATGTTCTCGCGAATATTGAGGGGATCGAATTCTTCGGGATCGATTTCGGCGCGGAGTCCTTCGATCTTGTCGACCAGGCTCTTGGCCATGAAGGTATACCGTTTGGAACCTTCGTTCTCGGACTCGTCATCGGTGAAGTCGGGCACCCGCTTGATCTTTTCGAACATCATCTCCGTATCGGTGAGTTCCTCTTTTCCCTCATCCACGAGCTCGTCCTGGTAGAGTTCGATCTCCTTGTCGATCATTTCGGTAACGGTTTTGGAGATCTGCTCTTTAATGATGTACTCAACGGTTGCCTGATACTGGAAAATGGGGCTGATAAGCTCCGAATCCAGAATATTGATGGAAAGCTTGACGTCGGAAACGGTCTTGGGCTTGCCCGCATTATCCTTGAAGGAACACTTTACTATGGAGTAAGCGTTCTCACCACGGATAAAGGCGCCCACATCAGTCTTCTGGCGGAGGAGAGCATTCGTCTCGTTTTCCAGATCGTTCAGACCTCTCTGAACATGCCCCTGAAGGTGACCGTACATATTAACGATGGATTTCTCAATCTCACCGGTATTAAACTTGTCCGCACCGCCGATCTGATCGAGCATCTCGGCAATTTCCTTGGGAGTGTAGCGGGCCAGCTGTTTCTGCTCTTCCTTATCGATGAAGCCTCTGATCTTTTTGACCATTTCATCTTCGGAAGTAACCACGTAGCGGTTGAACATGTTCTGATAGTTCTGGTTTACGTAGTTATAGAGTTTTTCCTTGAGACCGCCCATGACCTCCAGCTGCTGAAGGACTTCCTTGGGAAGTTTGGTCTGAACGACGTTCAGAACCTTGTCCGCTTCTTCATTTATCAGTCTCTCGTATTCTTCCTTCTGGGAACGGCCTTCCTGAGCCAGAGAGTTTCTGGAACCGACAGCCGAAGGTTTCGTAGGATGGAATACATTAGGACTTCTTGGTAATTCACCTGCCATAATAGTCTCCTCTTAATGTTTATTAGTGTAGGAATATCTAAAAAACAAATATAAATCAGTATAACCCCATTTCACAAAAAAACAAATAAAGTTTTTTTTTTAGGGATTTAACCCATCATATTTGTGGTTTTAGCGCGAATTCAGCCAATCGTGAACCTTTTTTCGAAAATTCTCACAATTACTGTTGTCGACAAGATTCTCCATCTCCTTTACCGCCCCTTCACCGGAACCTCCCGATTTCGTCTCCTTGTCATAGGCGGATTTGAGTTTTTCAAAACTGTCCGTATACTGGATGAGCTCACTTTCCAGCAGACGGGCAGCAATATACCAGATGTTATCATCCTTTACCACTTCATAGGATAAATTTCCCGGGATCTTCAGAACGAGACCCGGTTCGATAATAGTGGGGTCCTTCCCGTCCACCACATGAAAGCCCAGATCCCGGTAACCGTTCATGACGGCAATGGCGTTGGCCTTGAGATGGATGTCGGCCATGGTGATCTGAATTCCGCCCACTATGAAGTTCTCAAGGAAAGTCTCACTGGGAACAAAGGGCTTACGAACGATGGTCTGTTCCGTATCTTTGATGACCACCTGGGGCAGATCGTCCTTGTTAGCCGGAGGTATGATCTGAGAATCCTTTTCCGAGAGAGGAGAGGCGTCGGGCACCGACTCCCCGGCAGCACCTCCGTCCGTTCCGCCGCTCCCGGCGTTTCCCGCACCCGGGGTTTCCATACTACCGTCATCGGTGCTGCCTGAGGCCTGCGCCTGTCCGGTCGAGCCGTTTCCGCCGGCAAGGGAAGTGTTACCCTCTGGGGAGGCTGTTTCCCCGGCGGTGTTGTCACTCCCGGGATCAGCCGTGGTCACTGTCGAGGATGAACTATCACTCCGGGATATTCCGGGCGGGGATGCTCCGCCCCCTGAAATCCGGCTATAGCCGAAGAACAGCCCGCCCCCCAGAAAAAGCAGGACCAGGAGGAGCAGGGGCCACAGGCGCCTGCGTTCTCTGCCGCCGGACGAACCGCCGGGACGGTTCGTCCCCTCCCCTCCGACGGACGTCTGTCCCTGTGTGACGGAAAAGGATCCCCTACCCGGGGAGGGAGCCGATGAAGAGGCTGCGGTCTCTGTGCGGGGCGCTTCCCCTTCCAACTTTTCGGCCTGACGCATTTCATCCCACAGAGTCCCTTCGCTCAGGGAGGCGAGAATCGCTTCCAGCCTTTTCCTTTCGGAGAAGAAGAAGTCCACTTCCCTCTTGTCACATTGAATGAGTGCTTCGTGCATTTCGGCGGCTTTGGCTCTGTCCCCCGGTGATATATCCAGTTTGTAGGGAAGATAGAAACAGCCGTTGCGGTAGTAATGGGCGGAGTAGAGAAAATCCCCGGCCTGCTCTGCGGGACGGGAGGCCCGTTTCTGAAGCAGATCGGCGATTTCCCGGGCTTCTCCGGAGATGAATCCCCCCGCAGCAGCGATGATTTCCAGAAAGGAAGCGCAGTTGGAAGCGTAAAGAATCAGAGAGGACTCTTCCTTCTGTCCCAGGGAACGTATGAGCCGCTTAAAATCGGCGACGGCCTTACTCTGGGGAAGGGTCAGGATAAAATCCTCCTGCCCGACTCCATCGGAGAGGGCCTGCATAACCGGCAGAGAGGTTCGGACGAAGGTAGCCTGTTTACCCGCCGGTTCGAACTTCAGCAGAGCCTGGGCCACGGAATCGATATAGAGACTCTTCAGTTTGTCCAGGTCCGGCTCTTCCGGATGAATCACGGCGGGGACCCGGTCGGGGAGATGGCAGTCGGCTTTCTTTTCTCCGAACCGGATTTCCGCATCACCGGAAGAACTCAGAGAGGCGGCGATATCCTTTTCAAGGGCAAAGGTAAAATTTCCGTCGTTCCACTCACCCTTCGTTCCGTTCCATTCGAACTGGCCGCCCGCGGAGATATCCTGGAATTTAATGGGCACGTCACGGGATCTGACATACTCGAAAAGGGGTTCGATTTTTCCGGAGAAACTCTCATCCCGGGAGAAAAAGGTCATGGAATTCCTGGCGGCGATTCCCCGTTTGATAAAGTTCATGACCCCGGCGGATTTGTCCCCTTCCATCTCTTCCGGCTTGAGGCTGACCAGTATTCCTTCCATCTTGTCCGGATCCCAGCCGGAACCGGCCAGTGTCTTGAAATAGTTCCGGTCCCACTTGAGTCCTAGGAGCCGGCTGCCGTCAAAAAAGAAGAGGTTCTCCCCTATCCGGAACAGGCCCTTACCCTTAAGGCTGCCCCCGTCCCATTTAAGGGGGTTCTTCCGAAAGATGGTCAGGATTTCGGAGCAATAGTAATTATAGTGGCGGTCCGCCTTTTCCCGGGCATAGAGATCAAACAGCCTCTGTCCCCCGAAGCTGACCACGATATTTCCCGTATTATAAAAATAGACATGGTCCCGGCCCTCTCTCTCCTCCTGTTCACGGTAAGAGACGATATCCGGATCGGAAACATGGAACCGGTCGAAGAAACTCTTGATGACTTCCACGATGCGCGGCTCGCCCAGATAGCGGCCGTGGTAGTGGTGCGTCAGGCCCACCTCGCCAAAGGGATTCCCCGTAAAGGATTCGGTAATAACCGTATGCGAGATAACATCCAGCACCCGTTCATCGAGCCAGGAACTGTTTCCTATCCGAATAAAGGGTTTGTCGTCAAGTTCATCTATCCCCAGAAAAAGAAGGTAGCATTCTCGGTCAATTCTGAACACCCGATTCTTCCAGGGAAAATGAGAAAAGCTCATGGGAACTCCTAAGACCAGTATATCGTTCTAGAAAAAACTATACCCTGACCCTAGTAAAAATACAACGATTAATTATTTTTATCCCCCAGTCAAGGGGATTTTTTCATTCAGATATCATGAAGATTGTGAAGATAGGAGGGATTTTTTGAAACCCGAGGTCTAATCCTTCTTGAAAACCCGGTAATCCAGATCGGGGAATATATTATTCCGCTTCTCAAGATTCGTCAGCCATTCGGTCTTCACGCAGTTGCAGCAGAGCGTCTCGTAGATGTAATTGAAGTTGTTGATATGGTTCTTGACCCGCTTGATGGCATAGGGCACGGTGGTTCCCGTTTTCATAATAAAGGGCCAGTCCGAAGCCTGTGCCAGCAGCACTTCCCGGGCCGCCTGGTCAAGGGTTCTCTTCTTGAGCCCCGTTTCATTGGGATAACGTTCAACAAGCTCGCTCATCCGCTCGATAAGCTTATGGGTATGCCTGTAAATCCAGTCGTTGCTGCCGTCCAGCCAGACCTGCCCGTACCCCTGTTCGCCCCAGCTGGAGTAGGCGGGGGTTGCCTTCTGATTATCCGGATAGGTGATGAGATAATCGGAAGGGGTGATCAGTTCCAGTTCTCCCTGCGTAGCATGAATGCCCCGGATGACCTCTTCCAGAAATCGGGGGCCTTCGAACCACCAGTGTCCGAAGAGCTCCACATCGAAGGGGGCCAGAATGATAGGCTTGCGGTCCATCAGCCCTTCCAGGGTTTCCGCCTGGCGCAGACGGTTCTCCACAAAGGTGGCCCCGTCTATCTTGACCTGTTCCTCCGCCAGATCGGGATAGTAGAGATGTTTGTTTTCAAGGCTCTTCTTTCCCGTGATGGCAAAGTACTTGAATCCCGTATTTACGGCGAAGGTGCCGTCTCCCACAAACCGGCCTATATAGTCCAGGGGAAGATCGAAGCCGATGTCCCTGTAGAAATCTCGGTAGACCGGATTCCCGGGAAACCCCTCCTCGCCGGACCAGATGGACTGGGACGACGCCCGGTCCCTTCCGAAGGCGGCAATACCCCGGCCGCACTCAAGGGGGGCATACAGGCCGTACCGGGGAGCCTTGTCCGCATAGAGTACACCGTGGGCCGAAGAGATGAAGTATTTGATACCCTCCGATTCCAGATACTTCTCCATTCCCGGGTAGTAACCGCATTCGGGGAGCCAAAATCCGGCGGGGGAATCGGTGAAGGCGGCCCTATGAAAATCCAGGGCCGTGCTGATCTGGGCCTGCATATTCTGGGGATATTCCTGATAGTGGGGAAGAAAGGCATGGGTGGCCGCGGTGGTAATCAGCTCAAGATACCCCTTCTTCTGATAATCCCGGAATGCCGCCAGCAGGTCTCTCTCGTAGAGATTCACATACTCGTCATAGCAGCGGGAGTACATTTGAAGATACATTTCGGCCAGACGGAATTCATCCTTTATAGGGGCGGTGCGCTTTTTCTCTTCCTCGGCCAGCTCAATCAGCTTTTCCAGGCGTTCCGTATATCTCTGGGAGAGGAACTCATCCATGAGCATGCTCCCCAGGGTGGGGGAAACACTCAGGGTTATGCGAAAGGGGATACTGTCCTTCTCCAGATTCCGGAAGACCCTCAGCAGGGGGAGATAGGTCTCTGATATGGCCTCAAAAAACCAGTTTTCCTCGAGAAACCAGTCATATTCCGGATGGCGTACAAAGGGGAGATGGGCATGAAGGACCAGGGCGACGCCCGCTTTTCCGTCAATAGTTTTCGCTCTCATTACGACAGTTCCTCATCTGCTGCAAAGGGAAATATACGGTGGGGAATATGCTTAACCGCTTCCTTTCCGGGGAAATTCCCGAAATCGGTGGAGTAGCCGGAAAGCTGTATCAACAGGCGGCTGTTCTCGTCCTGACTCTCCTGGGAGACCACATGCTCTCGGGACGTCTTGATGGAATTGGACCGGACGACTACCGATTCCCTTTCCCCGACCAGAACCCTCAGCTCCGCCAGGTACCAGGTGTCCGACTCGGGAAGATTAATGTAGCGTCTCCGGTCGCCGAACTGTATGGGTATATCGAAATACTCCTCTGCGGCAGCCGTATCGCCGTTTTCGGAATCAAGCTGATACACCCTTATGTATATGCTGTCGAAATCGGGCTTGACCTCTATGTTGTCCCGGACTTTCTCGTCCACATCCCAATAGAGGAATCCCCAGGAGGGATCCCGGGGCATGAATATCATCTTCGTTTCGTTATATCTTTCGGGAAGGGTCAGATCCTCATCAAAGTCGATATTGAGTTCTTCCATGAGGCTGGCATTGAATTTCTGAGCTTCCATTTTCATGGCCGCATTATGAAGGGAGTCTCTCTCTTCCTGATCCTCTTCAAGAGCCTCTAGAATCAATTCGATCAGTTCGTCCCGTTCCATTTCCGGGTAAAAAGAGACATTCCCCCGTCGGGCCACTTCCTGCAGCTTTTCAAGGTCAAGAGTCCTGAGCCGCTCAACTATCATATATTTCGATACCCCTCAGAATCCAAAGAATCACTCATTTTCATTAAAAATCATCCTAGAGTTTACACCATGGAATGTCAAGGGGATGTTAATAAACCACCGGCAGCCCTTTAAGTTACACAGGTGGAGTAAATTACTCTAGAAAAGCTTCTTCTCTGCCGAAACAAGTACCACATCGCCCAGATTAAACCGCTTCGCCCCCCTGTCGGCGATTCTTTTCAGCGGGGCGGGAAGGGTTCCGGCGGGAGCCCCCCCCCAGGTCTTCCCGGCGAGGACAGCGAATCCCCTTTGGGAGATAAAATCCCGGAGTAGCCCGCCGGAAAAAAGGACAAGATGATCGGCTATGGCAGACCGCCAGGCACCCCCGCGCAGGAAGGCCTGAAGGGATGCGGTGTTGGGGGTCACGCAGATGAATCGCCCTCCCGGCTTGAGCAGACGGTAGATGCTCCGAACGAAGACATCCGGATCGTTCACATGCTCGATCACGTGGGAGGCGTGAATAAGGGAGTATCTTCCGTCGGGAATATCCGCTTCTTCCAGGGGCACCTCGTACACGGTACAACCCCGGGACCGGGCTATCGCCGCAGAGGAGGGACATATTTCCAGCCCATCCGCTTCCCATCCCCGGGAAGAAAGCCACCCGATGAGAGCTCCCGTGGCGCAGCCCACATCCAGAACGGGTCCCTTTAGCCTGAACTCGTTCTCCCACTCATCGAAACCGGCGTCCCGGAGTCCCAGCTTCATAAGATTAAGAAAGGACTCTTCGTTCTCCCTTTCATAGGCGCAGTAGGCCTCATCGTAACGGGAGAGGGCATGGCCGGACAGGATCTGGGGATTCTGGTAACGGCACCCGCAGCGGGAACAGCGTACAAAACGGAAATCCCCGCACTCCCAGGGGGAACGGAAGTCTGTCTCCCCGCACAGAGGGCAGGGGATTATGCGGGACTCCTCGTCCCTGCCCGGGAGAGATGAGTAAGTCTTCAAGGGGGCTACCTCCGGTTCAGGGAGAAGCTCCGCAGGGTGCGGTTTCCCTTGTAGTCGGTCAGTTCCACTTCGATAAGCCCTTTTCCCTGATTGATGATGATCTCCCCCCCGTCCAGATACCCCTCCGGGGTAAAAAGGCCCTGGGCGGCGATCTTCCCGGCCCCTTCGAAATAGGCCTTTCCATCCTGATGGCTCAGGGAATCCAGGGAGAGGGCGAACAGGGTCTGTCCCAGATATCGGATTTTCACGCTGTAGGGAAGCAGGGGCGCCCCTTCCCGGGTGACCCGGTCGGAGATTTTCACCAGCAGCCGGTAGGTTCCCGCCGGAGGGGATGACTCTTCGGAGAGGGGAAAGGAGGTATCATTCCGACGGAGCAGAACATCTTCCACCTCGGGGCGGATGTCGTCGTCCCGGGCGGAGAACATGTAAAAGGGATTGACCCAGCGGTTGAGCCTGCTGTCGCGGATGGAGAAGAGCAGCCCTTCCGGAGCCTCGCCCAGGATGTCCCCTTCATTCAGGTAGGAGCGGTTATCCAGATCCTTCGCCGGATCGATGCGGCCATAGCAGGAACGGAAGCCGTTGTCATGTTCCAGGACAACGATCCCCGAAGGGGCCATGTAAATGATCTCCCCCTCCTGATAGGGCCGCACAATACCCTTCTCGCCGGTCAGTTCCATCCCCGTTGAAACATAAGGGCCGGAGGGACTGCCGAAACCGGAGAGAAGCTCCGTCCCTTCCATGGGCCACTGGAGAGCCGCAGCCGGGGTAAGGACGCCTAAAAAGCTGATCAGCATCAGGGCGGGTTTCATCAATAGAACCCCCTTCCTATAAGATAGGCGTCCTTCGATCCGGCGAGAAGGATCTTCCCCTTTCGGATATCCAGGCTGAAGGCACTGTCCTCGTACCGATTGGTCAGAATCAGGTCCCCTCCCTCGGTATAGAGGGAGAGGCTTGCTTTTCCATTCTCTTCGGAGACGAAGTAGACCGTACCCTCAGAGGGAAGGGTCTCCCCATCCCTGAAACTGCCGGGGAGAGGGAAGGCATGGAGAGAGGAGGCGTTGAGCGTATAGAAGAGTCCCTCCCCTTCCCCTTTGAGCAGGATGTTGCGGGAGGAATCAATGGTAAGGAAGAGTGACTCCCGGGAACTGTTCCTGAGATTCTCATGGAAAACGGGCCGGTAGCCGTTCTCTTTCTTTTCGAGAAGGATAAATCGCTGGGGATCGAGCCCGGAAACGAGGGCGATACTCTCCCCGCCCGGAGAAAGGGCTACTCCGTAGACGGCGCTGATGCGGCTTCCCCCGGGGCTCCAGGTGAAGACGGACTCCCCTTCCCCGTCGAAAAGGCGGATCTCCCCGTTCAGAAGGCCCACCACGGTCAGGTCGTCCCGGGAGTCAAGACAGGTAATGAGAGAGGGAAGCTGGTAATCCCAGAGAATGCGTCCCTGTCTGTCCGACTCACTGATGTACCCCTGAAAGGCATCGACCAAAAGAAGTCGGTCTTCAAAAAGGCAGGGGGAGAGGGAGGTCTGGATGGGAAAACTATCCTGCCCCGAACGGGAGTGAAGAGAGAGAACATCCCCCTCCTCTTCTATAAAAAACCGGGACGAGATACGGGATCGGCCTTCTCCTTCGAGAACCACTGCGCGGCCCGAATCGTCGTAATAGCCCATCCTGCTTTCACCCTGAAAGAACTCAATGTCCCCGCTCAGGGAAGAGAGTTCCCCCTGGGGAGAATCCAGAGGAATCTTCCTCTCCGGAACCAGGACGAACTCCTCCTTTACCGGATAGGGGAACAGAAGAAAGTAGAGGACGAAAAAAACTGCCAGCACGGGCAAGAGATAACTGTTTTTGCTCATAAAAAACTTTACCAACCCCTCTCTTAAGTGTATCCTATACGAACAAAAGAAAGTGGTCAAACCATTTTTAAGGGGGAAGGGCATGGAACTGAGAGAATTACTGGAAGAAGCGGAAAAAGCCTGTTCCCAATCCTATGCTCCCTATTCTCATTTTCGGGTAGGCGCCGCCCTCCTCACCGCAGAGGGAGAGGTCATAACCGGCATCAATGTGGAGAACCGCTCCTTCGGCCTGACGAACTGCGCCGAAAGAACGGCACTGTTTACGGCCCTGACCAGGGGGATCCGGGAGTTCAAAGCTATCGCCGTATATGCTCCGGACGGAGAATCGCCCACCAGTCCCTGCGGAGCCTGCCGGCAGGTTCTGTCCGAATTCGTGGATGGGGATTTTAAAGTGATTTTCGGAAATACTGTGGATAATTATGTGATCACCACCATGGGAGAGCTTTTCCCTTACAGCGATCTCCATGATCTGAAAGAACGGCTTTAGCCCTTTTTCACACCAAGCCGGGCGGCCCGGGCGTCCTGCTCTTCCCGCTTCATATCCTGATTCAGCTTGACAAGCCAGACGTCCCGCTTCTTCTTGGCGGCTTCCGCTTCAATAGGCTTATTACTAAGAATATAGAGTCTTCTCAGAGCTCCCAGATAGTCCAGGGCCTTCTTGTAGTCGTCCATACGCCGGGTGGAGAGTTCATACTTCTTGCGGTAACCCTCCGCCGATTTCTGAAGCAGTCCTGTGGTCAGCTCCATATGGAACAGCCGATCCCTGTATCCCTCTACCCGGGGATCCAGACCGGCGATAAAATGCTTCATATCAAGGCAGTTCTTGGAAATAGTGGCCATTCGGCCTTCCAGCTCCACAAAGGACCATTTCCATTTGGAATTGCTGCCGAAGCCGCTTTCTATGGAATTGATGGCAAACCCGAGCTTGCGGATGAGCAAAAAGCGGTCCTTCTCGGGGTAAGCGGCCACTTCTTTCAGCTTGTCCTCGTAATCGCTATAGGGCGCATCGATATAGGCGGTAAAGACTTCCTCAAGATAGATGAGAGCTTTATAACAGGCTTTTCGCGCATCGTTGAGGGAGTTTTCGTTTTTAACCCCCAGCAGAGCCTGGGAAAGCTTGTTTATGATAAGGTAGTAGGAGATGATATCCAGGTTTTCATTGGCGAGCTTTATCCGCTTATAAGAGGCACCCTTTTCATCGCTTTTTATAAGGGAAAGGACTTTTTTCTCATTCTCCAGGAGACGCTGAGTTATCTTCCTGTACTCCTTGATTCTCTCGAAGTACTTCTGTTTCGCCCTTTCGTTGACTCTGGCCACTCTTAAAAAACTCCTCCGGGAGAGTTCTGGCTGAGCAGCTCTTGCGCATGGGCGAGGGAGGCTTCCCTTCTGCTGTCGCCGGCGAGCATTCTTGCCACTTCCTCTTTCCTGTCCCTGCCGGTAACCGTGGAAACGGTGGTAACCGTACGTTCACCGGCGGCTTTTTTTTCAATCCTTATATGATTATCGGCAAAAGAGGCGATGGAGGCAAGGTGGGTTATAGTGAAAATTTGCTTATCCCGGGCCAATTTCCTGAAATGACGGCCTATGGAGAGAGCGACTTCCCCCCCTATTCCCGTATCAATCTCATCAAAGACCAGGGTTTCAATAATGTCCTGAGAGGAAAATACCGACTTGAGAGCCAGCATGACCCGGCTGATTTCACCCCCGGAGGCCACATCCTTGAGCGGCTTGAGAGGTTCCCCCCGGTTGGCGGACAGAAGGAATTCGATGGAATCCATTCCGTAGGGACCGCAGAGGGCGACGCCGCCGCTTGTCCTTTTCCTGTTCAGGTCTATCAGAAAACGGGCCGACTCCATGCCCAGCTCCTTAAGGTTGGACTCTATCTTCTCCTGCAGGATTCCGGCGGTGGTCTTTCTCTTATCGGAAAGTTCCCGGGCCATGCGGGAGAGCTCCTTTTCCAGCTCCCCCTTCTTTTTGACCAGGGCATCCTTTCCTTCGTCCCCGGATTCCATCAGTTCCAGCCGCTCCCGGCAGTCCGCCGCATGGGCATTTATCTCGGCGATGGAGTGGCCGTACTTCTTTTTAAGCTGATGGATGAGCATGAGCCGTTCATCGGTCAGCTCCTGCTCCTCCTGGGAGAAGTCCACACTATCCATAGCCTGGCGCAGGGTATCGAAGATATCCTCCAGTTCCAGGGCGGCACTTTCAAAGCGGCTCCAGACGGAATCCCCCTCCCCCCCCAGCAGAGGCAGCAGACCTTCCACGGGATCCTTTGCCGCTTCCAGGGTCCCCAGGACTCCCGAATCGCCGGACATGTAGCGCAAAAGGGTATCCCAGCCGCGCATGAGGTCCTCCTGCCGGGAGAGCAGCTCCACCCGGGCGTTGAGTTCCTCCTCCTCCCCCTCTTTCAGGTCCGCCTTTTCAATCTCGTCGGCGGCGTACTTAGCCAGTTCGGCTTCTTTTTCAAGATTATCCTGATTCGCTTCCAGGGCTTCCAGCTTCTCACGCAGGGCGGCCAGCTCCTTGAAGCGGCTGTTCAGGGAGGCGGTCTCCTCCTCCAGGTTCCCGTAGCGGTCCAGAAGCTTGCGGTGGTTCTCCAGAACGAAAAGGGACTGATGCTCATGCTGGCTGTGCATATCAAAGAGCATGGCCCCCAATTCCTGCAGGGCGGAAAGGTTCACCGGCTGGGACTGCACGTAGATGGTCCCCCTGCCGGAACGGCGGATATTGCGCCGAATCAGCAGGGTGTCATCCTCCGGTTCGATGTCGTACCGTTCGTACCAGTCGCGCAGCTCGGGCAGATCCTTTACGGGAAGAACGCCGCTGACGCGGGCCTCTT
>JAFGPQ010000205.1 GCA_016936115.1 Spirochaetales bacterium
GGGCACCCAGGATCCTGCCGGACTGCTCCGTTCCGGCCTGGGGGCTAATGAAAAGGGGCTCTTCGGAGGATGTTATAAGGGACAGCTTCTGCCCCATACGCAGAAAGCAGACCGCCAGGGAGGCCGCCGTTTCGATGGCCCGCTCCATCAGGTCCTCCCGGTGCGTCAGGGGGTAGGCTCCCGCCGATAGGACAAGCACAATATGCACGGGAAAGGAGATATTGCTGTCGTACTCCATGGAGTAGAGTTTCCCCAGGCGGGCGGAGACCTTCCAGTTGATACGCTTAAGCTCGTCCCCGGGAATGTACTCCCGCAGGGACTGGAAGCTGGTCACATCCTCGTAAAGGCGGTTGGTTATTTTGATATTCCCCCCGCCCAGACCCCTGTTCTGGTTCAGGCTGACCCGGTAGACCCGGGGATAGACCACCACAGACTGTCGGGCTTCGCACCGCTTCTCCCAGGAGTAAAGCCGGAAGGGGCCGTTGCCCCGCAGTCTGACCGGACCGGCGGTGTGAACGCCCCGGGTATCCCCCGCCGCCCGGTAGGTGACGCGGATCTCCTCAAAGGGGCGGAGTGACAGGGCCCCGTCCCGTTTCCCCACGGGAAAAATCCCCGACAGATCATCCCTGTATGTCAGATAACTTACGGGAAAGGGGGCGTTGTTCCTGATCACCAGTTCCAGATCGAATTCCCGGTGGCACAGGGCGTAGCGCGTCCGGTCAATCCGCTCTACCGAGAGCAGGCGGGGTATCAGCTTTTCCGCAGCCCAGGCCCAGAGCCGTATGAACAGGACCAGAGACAGAACGAAGCGCAGGGAGGGTACGGGAATGAACAGAATGAGACCGATTAGCAAGATGAGGAGGAAAAGCCGCCCTATCACGAAAGGGAGCTCCCCTCCCGGGCTCTGGCCAGAAGGGAATCGGCCACGTCCGACTCTGTTACCCCGTTCAGTATCGATTCGGAGCGGAGTTTTATCCTTTTCAGAAGGATGGGCCGGATCAGCTCCTCCAGATCTCCCGCTTCGGTCCGCATCCGGCCTCTCACGGCGGCCAGGGCCTGAACTCCCTTGTACAGGGCCCGGGCGGCCCGGGGAGAAGCCCCCGTTTCCAGCCGGGTATCCTCCCGGGAGAGATGGACGATCTTAAGGATCACATCCTCCATGCTCCGGGAAACCGGAACCTGGGAAACCTTCTTTTTGACACTATCCAGATCCTCCAGGGAACCTACCGGTTTCAGATCGTTCACCGGATGGCTCAGCCGGTTTTGTCCGGTCATGATATCGCTCTCCGACCGGCGGTCCGGGTACCCCATGGAAAGGGTGATGAAGAAGCGGTCCTTCTGGGCTTCGGGCAGGGGGAAGGTTCCCTCGAATTCCAGGGGATTTTCCGTGGCTATGAGAAAAAAGGGTGAGGGGAGTTCCATAGTCTTGCCCTCCAGGGTGACCGAGGCGTTTTCCATGGCCTCGAGAAGGGCGGACTGGCAGCGGGGGGTGGCCCGGTTGATTTCGTCTATGAGAAGGATCTGGGAAAAGACCGGGCCCGGATGAAAGCGGAACTGCTTCGCCGCAGGCACATAAGCGGAAACCCCCAGAATATCCGAGGGCAGCAGGTCCGGGGTGCACTGAATACGCTGAAACTTACCGTCCAGCACGGCGGAAAGGGCCCGGGCGAGTATGGTTTTCCCCACGCCGGGAACATCTTCGAGGAGCACATGGCCGTCGCACAGAAGAGCGACCAGAACCTTTTCAATAACCTCATCCTTACCCAGAATGACTCGGCCTATTTCGTTCTTGATTCCCTCGGCCCAGGCTTTCACTTCCTCCATACCGCTCTCCTTCCTTCAATCTTAACAACAAAAACGGTAATTTGAAAGACAAAAAAAATTTTCTCTTACCGTGAATCTCCTTCCCCTGCAAAGAAAAAATCACTATACTTTCCCTATTGAAGCGGAGGTTCATATGATTGAATGGTTTTCACAGTTCCACCCGATAACCCAGGCTCTTTTCGGAACCCTGTTCACCTGGGGCGTCACAGCTCTCGGTGCCGCCATGGTCTTTTTCTTCAAAACGATTAATGAAAAGATACTCAACGGCATGCTGGGATTCGCCTCGGGAGTCATGATCGCCGCTTCCTACTGGTCCCTCCTGGCTCCGGCCATTGAAATGTCCGCCGACTTTCCCGGGCCCGTCTGGGCACCTGCGGTTATCGGCTTTCTCATGGGAGGCGGATTCCTGTGGATCGTGGACAAAACCCTGCCCCATATGCATCCCAGTTTTCATGACGGGGAGGGCGAGAAGGAGGGCATCAGCACCAGCTGGCAGAGAAGCGTCCTCCTGGTTCTGGCCATAACCCTGCATAACATACCCGAAGGACTGGCCGTGGGGGTCGCCTTCGGCGCTGTGGCCGCCGGACTGCCCTCCGCTTCCATCGCCGGGGCCCTGGCCCTGGCCATCGGTATCGGCATTCAGAACTTCCCCGAGGGAGCCGCCGTGTCGGTACCCCTCAGAAGGGAAGGAATGGGTCGCTGGAAGAGTTTCGTTTATGGACAGGCTTCGGGTATCGTAGAACCCATCGCCGGTGTCCTGGGAGCCGCAGCGGTCATCATCTTCCGTCCCATCCTTCCCTATGCCCTGGCCTTTGCCGCGGGAGCCATGATTTACGTGGTGGTGGAAGAGCTGGTACCCAGCGCCCAGGAAAACGAGGACCATAACGATTACGCCACCGTGGGCGCCATGCTCGGTTTCGCCGTGATGATGCTACTGGACGTGGCTCTGGGCTGATTTCCCGGAGCGGTGTATCAGATAGCCGCAGAGCAGGAAATGGGTCTTGCGGGGAGGAATCATTCCCCCGTGGCAGGTCAGATTCTCCCCGATAAGGGAGGACACCCGGTCATCTCCTCCCTGCTGTCTGAGAATTTCCAGAGCCCTGGAGTAGAAATCGCCCCCCTCCCTGTTTTTAAGCAGATGAAAGAGTTCCTCCTTCCAGGGCCATTCGTCGATCTCCCGGGACAGGGCGCCGATTCCCTTGTGCGGCTTGTCCAGATAAGTGATGAAGAAGGGATAGAACCAGTCCCCGAAGTCCATGAGGGCGGCGCTATTCATGATCAGATCGTCGGTCAGGTGGGGGTAGGTTTTCGTCTCCACATAACTCAGAAGGACCGGAAGGGCTTCCTGCTGCTTCAATAGTTCCATGGCCCGGGCGCAGAACATGATGATCCGGGGATTGTCCGAGGTGCGCAGTTTCTCCATGATCCGGTATCCGTATTCCCGGGCTTCCAGTTTTCCCAGGGCCACCGCCGCCTTGCTCACCAGCAGATAATCCGGCGAATCAAGAGCCCGGACCAGGGGCTTCACCGCCTTCATCGCCCCCAGCTCTCCCAGAATATCCGCAGAGATATGGGCCGTGGTATAGGGGTGCTCCTCCAGGTCCCGTATCAGGTAGGATTCGGTCTCCCCGGTCAGGGGGTACTGCTTTATGCTGTTCAGAGCTTCCGCCCGTACGAAAAAGCTGGGGGAATTCAGCCTGTTGTAGAGCTCTTCAAGATACAGGGGGGATTTGCTCGACCCCATGGTGGATACGATTTCCCGCTCGTCCTCGGAGGAGGTGGTCCGGTCCAGCTTGTTCAGATAGTAGATCGCCTTGAGATCACGGGGATTGAAGATAATGCCCAGCACGTCGGTGATGGAGTATTTACCCTTGTCGGGAAGCCGGGTGATGAGGAACGTGTTGGTCAGGAGAATCAGGGCGGGCGCGGCGTAGTAAAACCGGAACGCCAGGGAGGGGGCGTTACCCTGAAAACGGGTTTCCAGAGCGCTCAGGAGGAATCCTCCCCCCAGGGAGCCGAGCATGCCCGCCAGGCCCCGAATGATATTGTAGATGACGCTGAAATCCAGCCGGTCCTCTTCCCGGGTGATGGAGAAGAAGTAAATGTCCGCCGAATAACCGATGCCCCATGTCATCATCTGGTTGAAGAAGAAGAGAAGGCATAGAAAGAGCATGAGTCCCGATGACGGGGAAAGGGCGGGGGAGATCATGATGGGGATGAAGCAGAGAATCTGCAGAATGTGAAAGGTGAAGTACATGGGCTTGGAGCCTACCCGGTCGGTGACGAACTTGGCGAACCGGGCCATGACAAGGGATCCCAACGCACCGGCCACGGTAAAGAAGATGATCACACCGTCCGCCTGAAGGTAGACCCGTTTTCCGTAGAGGATGAGAAAGCCCCCGCCCATGCTTGTGGCCAGGGTGCTGAAGACGACCAGGGTGATGAAACGGGGAAACCCTTCACGTTTCAAAGCCTCTTTCATGCTTAGGAAGAGAGTGTTCTCGGTCCGGGCGGGTCTTTCCTGCTCCGGCAGACGTAACAGGCTCAGAGCGGCGAAGAGTCCCGCCAGTATGCCGATGCCGATGAAAAGGGGATACTTGTACAGGGGAGCCGCCTCACCCAGAAGCAGGGCGATGAGGATGCCCGTGATGATCTGCCCGGTAAAGTTGATCATATTGTTGGTGGCCAGGTAGGAGGCTCGGGATTCCTCCCGGGTGATAAAGCCCAGAATGGGGTTCGTACTGGCCAGGGCGATGCCCTTGAGCACATTGAATCCCAGAATCCCCACGCAGATCGCCCCCAGGGAAAAGAGGGGATTGTCCCGGAAGGAGGGGATGAGGGTCAAAAGTACGGGGAGCATGATAAGATAGCGGAAAAGCCAGAAATACCCCATGTTCTTCACATAGCCGATGCGGGGGATGATGCGTCTTCCCAGGAGACTGAAGGTGAAAGTGATGGAGTTGAAGGCGGTGAGGATCCCCACCAGCCGGGTTCCCGCTCCCAGGCGCAGGGCGTAGAGGAGAACCACATTTCCCGCCATGAAGCTGTAGGAGAGCACGTTGAACATGGTGAACCGGGTGTAGTTCGCCTGGGCCTTTTTCATCTGGCTGTTACTGAGCATGTCGGGGGTTATTCTAGTCCCAAAGGGAAAAGTGAACAAGGGCGGCCAGGCTGTTTTTTCTTCCCTTTTCAGATAATGAGAGCCCGGGAGGCGGATAATTTCTTTCGATAGGTGATCAATCGGCAGATTTCGTCAGAACGGTAGGGCCGTTCTCCCGCAAGGGCTTCGATAATATCCGCCACGGCGGTAAGGGACGTGGCGTTACCGTAACCGGTCAGGATGCTTTCAGACGTCCTGTTGTAAATGATAGAGTTAAAGAATGCCGCTGATTGTTAGTATGAGGATGAATATGGGAACTGTCGGAATAGTATTACTTTTGTTTTGAATATATAATCCTGCCGGAGGAAAATCCTATTCTGTTTAGTGCCAAATACTATGGATAAACGCTGGAAAAGCCGATCGAGAAGGGGTGGTTATTATTGAAATATCCCCGGAGATCGGCTCCGGGGAATAATTCAGGTATTAATTCTTCGTCGCCGTAAAAGTTCCGGTTTGTCCTGCGAAAACGTTATTGCTATCATCAGTATCCGGTCCGTAGGTTCCGCTGATACTGTCAGAGAGGGAACCGGTAAATGAGAATTCGAGATAATCCTCATCTCCGTCACCATCTCCATCAGTCGATGAATAGAAGGTGAAAGATCCACCGTAGTTAGTGGTATACGAACCAGCAGCGGCACCAGACAATGTAACACCACTCAACGAACCTGTTCCAGAGTAAATATTGATTTCATTGCCAAATATGGTCATAGATGTATAATACGTCAACGTACACGAGCCCGATCCTACGGATGTGCCGGTGGATGGGGTTGTGGTTATGGTCCATGTCCCATCCATGGTGGGTGTACTGCTGCCTGACCCATCGTCACAGCTGATAAAAAACGTTACCAGAATCAGAGACAGTAATGATACTATGATCATCCTTAAACTAAATTTCATTATTCTTACCTCCTAATTGGAATCTTATTATATGATGTTTCTGTATAAATGCAAGCTCTTTTTATTTTTTGGCCATTTCTAGACTTCATCACTGATGAGAGTGATTCATTCTATCCTGACAATTTATCATTTCAAGTGAAAAATGCCCCTATTGTTCATGGCTTATGAAAAATGGCGAACAAATCATGCCGTAAATTAGGATCGGCCTCTTTAGTGTAGCACGTTTTCATCCTGTTTATGTTATCCGGTTCCCGGTGATGTGGTATAGACAAAAAAAAGGGAAGCTAAATGCTTCCCTGTAAAAACTTAAAGATACTCCCCCGGACAGACTCGAACTGCCGACAGGGTGGTTAACAGCCACCTGCTCTACCGACTGAGCTACAGGGGATCGTTAAGCGTGAGCGTACTATACCAAGCGGGTAAAATTTTGTCAACAGGGAATGTTAAAAAAAGTGTTTTTTCATGGGATGACTCTTCCCCCGTTTCCGGGTAGGATGGGGGTATGTACAGTGTAAGAGTAGAGGCGGGTTTCGCCGCCGCCCATTATCTGGTGAATTACCATGGCAAGTGCGAAAATCTGCACGGCCACAATTATAAGGCTTTCCTTCATCTGGAAGGGGAAGAGCTGGACGAAGGGGGCATGCTCTGCGATTTCGGGATTCTCAAGAAAGCCCTGAGATCGGTGGCGGGCACCCTGGATCATACCAATCTGAACGATCACCCCTATTTTGCCGACGGACGGCCCAGCGCGGAAAAGATCGCCCGGTATATTTTTGAGGAAACGGAGAAGCTGATTGCTCCCCTGGTCCCCGCCCGGGTGGATGTCTTCGAAACGGATACGAGCCGGGCCACCTACCGGCGGTAGAAAACTGGGAGAGATTTCCCGGCTCACCGGTGACAGGAATGCAAAAACAAGGTATAATTCGCAACCATGGGAAATGTTGTTGTTTTTGCCAATCAGAAAGGGGGAGTGGGGAAAACCACCTCCGTCTGCAATATAGGCGCCTATCTGGCTCAAGCCGGAAAAAAGGTCCTGCTCGTTGATTTTGATCCCCAGGGAAATCTTACCAGCAGCGTGGGCTACGATTCCAAACAGGAAGGCATATACGAAGTCATCACCGGGGGGAAGTCTCTGAATGATGTGATTCTGACGACCCCGGTGGAGAATCTCTTTCTGGTCTCATCCAATCTGCATCTCTCCGGCGCCACGGTGGAGCTGGCCGATGTGGAGGGATGGGAAACCTATCTGAAGAGGGCCCTGGATCCGGCGAAGCAGGAGTACGACTACATTCTGATAGACTGTCCTCCTTCACTGGGAGTTCTGACCATAAACGGGTTCGTGGCTTCCGACTATGTCATGATTCCCCTGCAGTGTGAATTTTTCGCCCTGGAGGGCTTTTTCAATATGCTTTTTCAGACGGTCAAGCGGATTCAGAAGGGATACAACAAATCCCTTAAGATCGGGGGAATCTTCTTTACCATGTACGATTCACGCACCCGTCTGGCCAATGAGGTGATCTCCCAGGTGAAGGCCACCTTCAAATCCCATCCGGAGATTCTTTTCAAGACGGTGATCCCCCGGAACATCCGTCTCTCCGAAGCCCCCTCCCACGGGGTGCCCGTCTGTCTCTACGACAGCGGCTGCGTGGGGGCGAAAAGCTACGAAACTTTGGCAAATGAGGTATTGGAACGTGTCAGCTAAAAAATCCGCCCTGGGCAAGGGACTGGGAGCTCTTCTGCAGGATGAAGACTTCGACGTACTGAACGGGGGAGATACCACCCCCATGAGTTCCTCCGGAGCGAAGGAGATCGCCCTGTCCGAGATTACTCCCAATCCCCATCAGCCCCGCAAGCACTTCAACGAGGACGCCCTGAGGGAACTGGCCGACTCCATTAAGAGTCAAGGGGTCATTTCCCCGCTTATCGTGGCTCCCATAGCAATAGGCGGATATGAGATCATCGCCGGGGAGAGACGGTTTCGCGCTTCCCGTCTGGCGGGACTCGAGAATGTTCCCGTCATTATCAGGGAGGATCTCTCCGAAGAGAACAAGCTGGGCATTGCCCTGATAGAGAATGTTCAGCGGGAGGACCTGACCGCCATCGAGGAGGCCAAGGCTTATCGGGAGATGATTGAGCAGCTCGACCTGACCCAGCAGGACGTGGCCGAACTGGTAGGCAAGAAACGGGCCACCGTGGCCAACAGCCTGCGTCTTCTGAACCTGTCCGAAGAGATGCAGGGCGCTGTGGACGAAGGGGTCATTACTGCGGGCCATGCCCGGTCCATCCTTTCCGTGGTCAATCCGGCTGATCAGACCCTGCTCTTCAACCGCATCAAAGAGAACGGGTACAGCGTCCGGGAGGCGGAAAGGCAGGCGGGAGAACTGAATAGGGGAATCAAAACCGCCGTTCAGGAGAAAACACCCTCCTCCTCTTTCGGGAAGGATCCCCATATTCTGAGTATCGAACAGCGTTTTATCGATCATTTCGGAACCAAGGTCCAGCTCAAGGGTTCTTTAAAGAAGGGGAAGATCGAGATCGACTACTACTCAGCCGACGATCTGGACCGGATTATGGAAGTCCTCAAACCGACGGAATTCTAGTTCCGCCAATCCGGTTCCTCAAATAGAAAAAATCCACTCCCAGCTGCAGGAGAAAGACGGCCAGCATCAGAAGGGCCGATAAAAGAATAATACTGTTCATACCGTACTGATCCAAAAGAAAGCCTCCCCCCAGTGATCCGGTCAGGGAGGCGGCGGTCAGAATGATCTCGTGAATATTCATCCTCTTCTGCCGTTCCACGGTCCCGGAGAGGGCGTGAAACATGCTGTTCGTATAGGTTACGCCCACGATGGTGCCTGCCAGAGCCGTCCAGAGGATGTAATGGAACAGAGTCTGGGATCGGGCGAAGAGACCCATGATCAGAGCCGCTCCCAGGGGAAAAAGCAGGAGAAGTCTGCGATTGTACTGCCATCGTTTCGTCTTTCCCATCAGATAGAAGAGCAGCAGGGTCACCCCCGCCCGTATGAGAATGATCCGTCCCACGGCGCTTTCGGTCAACAGGAAGTGGCGTCTCAGGAACAGGGGGAAGACCGAACCCAGAATCCCCACGTAAAGATATCCGGAGAAAAGGCTCATCCAGCCCAGAAAACGCAGGGGCGTGCTTCTGTCCCCTTCGGTCCCGACCTGTTTTTTCAGATGGTGCTCCGAATGGCCCTCCCGTTCGATCCCCGGCCGCAGGCTCAGGGTGATCAGAATAAGGGCGACGATCCCCAGGGAGATAATAACCCCGGAATAAAAGGGCGTACGGGGGGATCTTTCATAGAGGAGCCCTGTCAGGTAGGGGCCGATGATCCAGGGGGCGCTCCAGCTGAAATTGAAGGCGGATA
>JAFGPQ010000206.1 GCA_016936115.1 Spirochaetales bacterium
ACCGAGAAGGGGGCCATCTTCCTGAATCCCGAAATGACATCGGTCTACGACTTCTACCAGTACTGGCGCAACGTACCCGATGCGGATGTGGAGAAGTTCTTCCTGACCTTCACCTTCCTGCCCGTGGAAGAGTGCCGGGAACTGGGGGCGGCCAAAGATCAGGCGATCAACGAGTCCAAAGACCGCCTCGCCTATGAGGTGACCAAACTGCTTCACGGGGAAGAGGAGGCGGAAAAGGCCCGTGCCGCCGCCAAAGCCGCTTTCTCCGGGGGAGCCGGGGGAGACAAGGAGGGCATGCCCTCCTGCGAGATGGCCCTGAGCGATTTCGAGGCGGGCATGAATGTTCTTGATCTCTTCGCCGCTACGGAACTATGCGCTTCCAAGAGCGACGCCCGCCGGCTGGTCCAGCAGAACGGCGCCGCCATCAACGGGGAGAAGTTCACCGATGTGGACGGTACTGTGGACGCCTCCTACCTCGAAGAGGGGGAGCTGATCCTCAAGGCGGGAAAGAAGCGTTTCTTCCGGGTTATCGTGAAGTAGGGTAGAAGGAGGGATTCCATGGAGAAATTTGTTTCCATCAAGCCGTTCAGCAAGGAGCTGGAAAAACGTATTTCCAGGAATCCCCTTTTGAATATCGATACCTTCATCATTCCCTCTCCCTACATTCTGGACAGGGAGCTCACCAAGGATTTCGAGCACAGTTACGTCTGGATGGAGGAGGGGGAGATCATGGGATACATCCTGGTCTACTCCCATCTGGAAAGCCGGGTATTCCATATCTATAAAGTGGTCACCAGTCCCTTCGGAAGGGGCAGGGGGATCGGCACCTTTCTTATTGAACATCTGACCCGGAATCTTCCCGAAGATTCCTACCTGTACCTCTACATCTGGCAGAGACAGCCGGACACGGTGGAGTTCTTCGTGAAAAAGGGTTTCGTCCAGGGGGAACCCCTGGTCTACCGGAATCTGGTTTACACCCATCTCTCCGCAAAAAAGGAGAATGTCCTCATCGACCCCCGCAAGGAGAGCCGGGAGGAGGTGGAGCCCCGGGAGGAGATCGGCCGCACCCGCCATGACGCCCGAAAGACCCTGCGCCTGCTTTCCAGCATGGTGGACATGCTCTCCGTGGACAACGGCAGCCGGATCATCGAGGATATCAACCGGGAGACCACCTCCCTCATGAATACGCTCAACTCCTACCGGAACAGCATGGATATTGTGCATAAGGTCAACGTGAGGGAACTGATCATGGAGAGAATCATCCCCTATGTGGAGGCTTCCCATATCTCCTGCGAGTTCCAGCTCATCCTCAAGATCAAGAGGCCCGTGGCCCTGGGTTCCCATGTCTTCATCGGGCGTGCCCTGATCAACCTGGTATCCAACTCCCTGGAAGCTATCGAGGAGGCGGGCCGGGAGGGGCGCATCACCATGATTCTGGACAAGACCGCCGACAAGATCCGCTTGACCCTCTCCGACAACGGGGTGGGGATTGATCAGGATAAACTGGAGAAGGGACCCGACGGAATTCCCCTCTTCGTGGGAAAGACGACCAAGGGCACTCACAGCGGGGAAGGGCTGGGCACGGTACAGATCTTTTCCACCTTCGGTGGGGATAACATCGAGGTGACCAGCACCCCCGGGGAAGGGGCGGTATGGCGGATCTTCATGGATAAATTTTCCCTGGAACAGGACCGGTGGTTTATCCAGATGGAGAGGCGCTATTACGAATTTGATCTGCTCATGGATGATCTCTTCTTTGACGAATCCACCGAGCGGCAGACTGTAATCACCTATATCTGGCAGATGCGCAAAATGGAGATCTTCCTCTTCGATGTGATCTGCCAGTTCAGCAAATACAACAATATCCGGGATATCTACCGCACCTTTCTCTCCTACCGCATGAGTGTTCTGGACCGACAGGGATTTATTAAAGCGTCAGAGGGGTGGAATTCGGACTATCCCACCCTCAAGGAGTGGGTGATCAAACTGGCGGACGAGGTCAAGAGGCGCCGGGATTATCTGGAACGTTCCGTGAATCCGGACAAGTTCCGGGGTTCCCTCTTCAAAAGCTGGGGACAGGCTTTGGAAAATATCATCATCTTCACCCTTAATCCCGAGAAAAACCGCTTTCTGGCCACGGACAGGAAGCTGGCGGAACATCTGGATTTCGCCCCCTATCTGGATTCGGACAAGGAGAAACTGCTGAGGGGAGAATTCGCCGGGGACATCAACAATCTGAGCCATCCCCTGTTTCTGGGAGTCTGGCAGGTCAAGGACGAGGAGGACCTGATGAAGAAACTGCGTCTCATCCGCTCCGGCGCCCGGTCCCTGGTCGCCATCGGCATCAATCCGGAGAAGAAACTGGCCTTCTACCAGACCACTTACGTCCGCCACTCCCGGGATATCAATACGGACCTCTCCAGTACTCTGGGAAAATTCGCCAATATCCCCGACGGGGAGCTGGACAGGTTCGCCCGGGAGACCGAAGACGATCTTCAGGGATTCGTCATGATGCAGGATTAACCCGGTTCAGTTGCCAAACCGTGACGAAAAGAGTAATATCTGCCCATGAAAAAGCAAGTACTGAAAAATGATCTCCTGCTCCTGCTGACCTCCCTAATCTGGGGATCCGCCTTCGTGGCACAGCGGGTGGGGATGGATTATATAGGTCCCTTCACTTTCAATGCGGTCCGTTTTATCCTGGGCCCCCTGTCTCTCCTGCCTCTTATCCTTTACCGCTGGTCTTCTCTGCCGGCGGAGCATAAGAAGCTCAGACCCTATCTTACCAACGGGCTGGTCGCCGGGACGGTGGTTTTCACAGCCTCTACCCTGCAGCAGATCGGCATTGTTTATACTACGGCGGGAAATGCGGGGTTCATCACCGGCTTCTATGTAGTGCTTGTTCCCATTCTTGGGTATTTTCTGGGACAGAAGATCGGCCTAACCCGTTGGCTGGCGGCACTGCTGGCCCTGGGGGGGCTCTATTTTCTTTCGGTTACCCGTGATTTTACCATGGGCAAGGGAGATGTCATCGTTTTGGGGAGCGCCCTCTTCTGGGCCCTGCATATCATAGTAGTAGGCCAGGCTTCGACAAAGCTGGACTCGCTTATTTTCTCATTCGCCCAGTTCTTTCTCTGCGCCCTGTTGAGCTGGGCCGGTGCTTTTATTTTCGAAGAACCGAGCTGGCAGGGGATCAGCCAGGCTGGAATTCCCATTCTCTACGGGGGCATCTTTTCGGTGGGGGTGGCCTACACTCTGCAGGTGGTGGCCCAGAAGAACGCTCCGCCCTCCCATGCGGTGATCATCCTCTCCATGGAGGGAGCCTTCGCCGCCCTGGCCGGGGCGCTCATCCTGTCGGAGGTGCTTTCCGGGCGGCAGATCCTGGGTTGTTTTCTCATGCTGGCGGGCATGCTGCTTTCGCAGCTCAAGCGCAGGGAGGTCTGAATGGACAGAATCAATCTCTTTTTTTCCGATGAATACGAACCCTGGTTCAATCTGGCCGTGGAGGACTGGATCTTCACCGAAATGGATCCTTCGGTTCCCACTCTTTTCCTATGGCGGAACAGGGATACCGTGGTTATCGGGCGGTATCAGAACCCCTGGACCGAATGCCGCATCGGCGAAATGGAAAGGGACAATGTCTACTTGGCCCGCAGGCAGACAGGCGGAGGAGCGGTCTACCACGACCTGAACAATACGAACTTCACCTTTCTGGCAGGCCTGGACGTGTACGATCCCCAGGTGGGATTCGGCATGATCTCCCGGGCCCTCGAAAAGTTCGGCATCGAGAGCAAAGTCTCGGGGCGGAACGATATGATTATCGAGAGGGGCGAGGAGGTCAGAAAGTTCTCGGGGAGCGCCTTCCGTAAGCTGAACGACCGGGCTTTTCATCACGGAACTTTGCTCATCAACTCCGATCTGACCCGGCTGAACAACTATCTGACTCCCCATCCGGGAAAACTGGAGGCCAAGGGCGTCAAATCGGTGCGCAGCCGGGTCGTCAATCTGGCGGAACTGAACAGCGCCGTCAACCATGATGTCCTGTGTGACGGGATAAGCCGGGAATTTGAGAAAACCTTCGGCTGCACTGCCGATCGGACGGTCATCTCCCGGGATTTCATGGAGAAGCAGCCCGGATTCATGCCCCTCTACGACAAACTCCGCTCCCCGGAGTGGCTTTACGGCAAAACCCCCCCCTTCACCCATCGGCTGGAGGGCCGCCTCGACATGGGACAGATGGAGATCCTTCTGGATGTGAAGCAGGGGATCATTCAAAGCGGTATAATTTATTCGGACTCCCTGCACAGTGATCTGGTGGGGGAACTGCAAGGTTTGTTTACCGATCTTCCCTACGGCAGGGATTCCATACGCACCGCCATAGAGGGGCTTTTCCCCGGTTTCCCCGATAAAAAAGGGTTGCTCCAGAATCTTTCTGAGTTCATAATAGGGGAGATAGAATAGGAGGTTGCCCTTATGCCCGTTTTGGACATGCCCTTAAAGGAATTAAAGAAATACGACGGGATCAATCCCCGTCCCCGGGATTTCGATCAGTACTGGGACCGGGGTCTGGCCCAGATAAAGGAGCTCGATTCCCGGTTGGAACTCAAGCCGGCCTCATTCAGTACGCCCCTGGCCGATTGTTACGATCTGACCTTTTCCGGGCTGGACGGTTCCCGGGTTTATGCGAAATACCTGAAGCCGAAAAAGGGGGAGGGCAAGCCCTTCCCCACAATCTTTTTCTGGCACGGCTATTCGGGGAATTCCGGGGACTGGTCAGGCTATCTTCATTATGTCGCCTCCGGCTTCTGCGTCTGCGCCATGGACTGCCGGGGCCAGGGGGGCCGGAGCGAAGAGCTGGGCGGCGTGGTCGGTAATACCCTCTCCGGCCATATTACGCGCGGTATGGACGGGGGACCGGAAAACCTTCTTTACCGGCGTATTTTTCTTGATACGGCCCAGCTCATAGGTCTGGTCTCCTCCTTCGATGAGGTGGATGAGACCCGCATGGGTTCGGCGGGCGGTTCCCAGGGTGGCGCCCTGGCCCTGGTGGCGGCGTCCCTGTCCCCTCAGATCAATATGGTCTACTCCCAGTTTCCCTTTCTCTGCGATTACCAGCGGGTCTGGGAGATGGATCTGGCGGAGAAGGCCTATGAGGATATCCGGGCTTATCTGCGGAGATTCGATCCCCGCCATGAGAGGATCGATACCTTTTTCCATAACCTGGGCTACATCGACGTGCAGCATCTGGTAAAGCGTATCAAGGGAAAGGTCCTCATGGTGACCGGTCTCATGGACGATATTTGTCCCCCCTCCACCCAGTTCGCCGCCTATAACAAAATCAAGACGGCCAAGGAGATGATTCTCTATCCCGATTACGGTCACGAGGGATATCCCGATTCCTCCGATATCCAGTACAGCTATTTTCTCGCCCTGAATGAATCTTAGGCCGATTGTTCTCCTCCTGCTGTGGGGGGGAAGCCTTATCGCCGCCCGGGAGAACACCCCGCCTCCTGAAGATGCGGGGCAGAATCTCTGGGACGGGGAGGGGCTTTCCGTCATTTGCCACGGCAGGCGGGACAGCCGGAAAATCGCCCTGACCATTGACGACGGCTGGGTCCCCGATGAGGAGCTGCTGGATTTTCTGGAAGAGCAGGGCGTGCGTTGTACCGTATTCATTCCGGGCAAGATCATCGCCATGAGGCCTGAGTGGATCCGGCGAATGGATTCGATGGGATTTGAAATCTGCAGCCACGGCTACAGCCATCGGCTGCTGCCCTTCCTGACCGCCGAAGAGCAGGAGCGGGAGATCCGGCGAACCGAATCGCTGATCAGGGACATCACGGGAACGTCAAGTAACCTGATCCGTCCCTCCGGGGGGCGACTCAAAGGACCGGAACCCACTCTCCCCCTTCTGAGGGACCTGGGCTATACGGCGGTGCTCTGGGAGAATGATGTGAGAGGCTATTCGAAGCATGAACCCCTGGACAGCCAGCTGGAGTGGCTTTGGGATCATCTGCAGCCGGGGAATATCATCCTGAGCCACTTCGGGGAGTCCCTTCATACGAGACAGGTCCTGGAGATATGGATACCCCAGGTAAGGGCGCTGGGCTATGAATTCGTCACCGTTTCCGAACTGATCGAAGATCTGGATAACTAATGGGATACACCCTTCATCAGAGCAACCGCATGGAGACTCTTCTTGAACAGGGGGCCGACTCCTTTCAGCGCCGGGACCTTTTCGGGCCGCCCCTCTGGTTTGTGGTGCAGAACCGCAATATGGCGGAGTGGCTCATTCTCAAGCTGACCGATAGAAACGGCATCACCGCGGGGTTCGATTCCCTCTATCCGGAGCAGGCGATTCGTCAGTTTTCCGAACATTTCGAGCATCCCTGGCGTCAGGACGGACCGGAACCGCGCAAGATCCTCTTCATGGATAACCTGAAGATCATCCTCTATAAGAAGCTGGAAGAGATCAGTAAGCGAAAGGACAAACGGTTCGGACTGCTTCTGGATTTCCTGGATGACGATTCCCGACTCTTCGATATGGCCAATGTGCTGGCCGGACTTTTCTACCGCTACGGCATGAACTGCTTCGACCTTGTCGCGGCCTGGGAGGAGGGCCGTTCCATCGGGCTGGGGGGGAACGCCCTGGCCCACGAGGAGTGGCAGCGCCTGCTTTGGGAGGAACTTTTCGGAATCGACGCCCCCTATATCCTGCTGAGCCGTATTCTTGTTCATATCCGGGAGAAGGAGCTTGCCTATAGGGGACCGGAGGGGCGGATTATTCTGTTCGGCTCCTCCTTTCTGGGAGACGCGGGACTGAATTTCTTCTCCTATCTCTCCCGGTTCCTCCCGGTGG
>JAFGPQ010000207.1 GCA_016936115.1 Spirochaetales bacterium
GGCCCGGAAACGGCAGGCTCCCACGGCCAGGGCCAGGGGGGAGAGGCCCTCTCCGGTGAAGACCTCCAGCTCCGCCCCCTTATCCAGGAGTAGGGCGGTCAGTTTGTCATTTCCCAGATAGGCCGCCGTCATCAGAGGAGTCCAGGCCCCGCTGTCCACCGCTTCCAGATCGGCCCCGTAATCGAGCAGATTCACCACCATGAGATCCAGTCCCTGCTCCAGGGAGAAGATGAGGGGGGTCCGCCCGATGGAGTCCACCGTCTTTCTCCCTGCATCAACGGCGAAAACCTCCTCCCCCTGTTTATTCAGAAGACGGGGGTAGCGGTCCAGTATTTTCTCAGCCTTCGTCCAGTCCCGGTCCAGAAGGGCGGTAAACAGATCGATCTCGGATGACGCGGCGAGAAGATGGGGCAGGATGAGGAATATCGGCAGTATAAGAGCTCTTTTCATAGGCATTTGTAAAAATTATCGGCATCTTCCCCCGGAGGGTCAAGTTCTGCTACAATTAAGCGGAAAAAACAGCATGAACGGAGGATACGGAATGAAGAGGACAACCACCCCCTTCGGCTCCCTCGGGGGCGAGCGGATTGATCGGTATGACTTTACCACGGAGGGGCGGATTACCTTCTCCCTCATTAATTACGGCGCCACCCTGATCGATGTGAGCATGCCCGACAAAGAGGGGAACACCGCGCCGGTAATCACCGGATTCGATACCCTGGAGGGCTATCGGAATCACGCCGCCTATTTCGGCGCCACCATCGGCCGGTTCGGTAACCGCATTGCCGGAGCCTCCTTTACGGTGGAGGGTAAAAAATACGAACTGGAAGGGAACAACGGGCCCAACAATCTGCACGGCGGCCCTATGGGATTCGACCGGGTGATCTGGAAGGCCGAACCCTTTGAAGAGTCCGGCAAAGGGGGAATCCGCTTCTCCTATACCAGTCCCGACGGGGAGAACGGTTTTCCCGGAACCCTCAAAACCGTTGTGACCTACACCTTCTCCGATTCCGGGGAGATGAGAATCGACTACCGGGCCGAAACGGATAAGACCACTCCGGTCAACCTGACCAACCACACCTACTGGAACCTTTCAGGCCTGGGCTCGGGGGAAACGGTGCAGGATCATGAGTTCAGAATCAACGCCTCCTCCTACAATCCGGTGGACGACGCGCTCATCCCTACGGGAATCGATCCCGTTGAGGGAACCCCCATGGATTTCCGAGCCTTCAAAACCATAGGAAAGGATTCCCCCGAATTCGGTTATGACCACAACTGGATCCTGGATGGAGAGGGAATGCGGGAAGCCTGCGTTCTGGCGCACAGGAAATCGGGCCGGAAGCTGACCATTCTCACCGATCAGCCCGGGATTCAGGTCTATACCTCGGGCCACATGCCCCCCATGGCGGAAAGAACCGGGGAGTGCTACCAGTTCATGGCCGCCGCCCTGGAGACCCAGAATTTTCCCAACTGCGTGAACGAGCCGGATTTTCCCGACTGCCTGCTCAGGCCCGGGGATGTTTATGAGACGGCCACGGTGTTCCGGCTGAGTCTGGACTGAAGCCGTTAGCCCCTGCGTCCCGGGCTGGTTATAAACCGCCGGCGGGGTCCGCCGGGGCAACCTCCAAATAAAACCTGGAACGATTTACTTTTTTAACGCCCGTCTATATAATCACCCTATTATGGCAAAGTACCCTTTTAGCGAGATTGAAAAAAAATGGCAGAAGTTCTGGGACGAGAACAAAACGTTCCGGGCTACCGAGGATCCCTCTTTTCCCGTGGAGAAGAGAAAGTATGTTCTGGACATGTTCCCCTACCCCTCCGGCGCGGGCCTGCACGTGGGCCATCCCGAAGGCTATACGGCGACGGACATCTACTGCCGCTATCTACGCATGAAGGGCTTCAATGTTCTCCATCCCATGGGCTACGACTCCTTCGGTCTGCCCGCGGAGAATTACGCTATAAAAACGGGAACCCATCCCAAGACGACCACCGAAGCGAATATCGAACACTTCACCAAGCAGATCAAGAGCTTGGGTTTCTCCTACGACTGGGACAGGGAAATCTGCACCCATTCGGAAGATTATTATCACTGGACCCAGTGGATTTTCCTGAAACTCTATGAGCAGGGCCTGGCCTACGAATCGGACAAGCCGATAAACTGGTGTCCCAGCTGCCTGACCGGGCTCGCCAACGAAGAGGTGAAGGAAGGCCGCTGCGAGAGATGCGACGCCCAGGTGGAACAGAAGAACATCCGCCAGTGGGTTCTGAAGATCACCGAGTACGCGGAAAAGCTTCTGGAGGATCTGGATACCCTGGACTGGCCCGAATCGGTGAAGGCTATGCAGCGGAACTGGATCGGCAAATCGGTGGGAGCCGATGTGGTGTTTACCACGGAGACCGGGGACGAGCTGAAGGTGTACACCACCCGCCCGGACACCCTGTTCGGGGCGACCTACATGGTTATATCCCCGGAGCATCCCCTTGTTGAGAAACTCACCTCGGCGGAGCAGAAGAAGGCCGTGGAGGATTACTGCTACCAGGCCAAACTGAAAAGTGATCTGGAACGGACCGACCTGGCCAAGGAGAAGACCGGTGTTTTCTCCGGCACCTACGCGGTCAATCCGGTTAACGAGAAGAAGATCCCCATCTGGGTGGCCGACTATGTGCTGATATCCTACGGGACCGGCGCCATCATGGCCGTTCCCGCCCACGATACGAGGGACTGGGAGTTCGCCAAACAGTTCGATCTGCCCATCATAGAGGTTCTGAAGGGAGGGGACGTGGATAAGGAGGCCTTTACCGAGGACGGCCCCCACGTGAACTCCGGATTCCTGGACGGCATGGGCAAGCAGGAAGGCATAGACGCCATGATCGCCTGGCTCAGCAAAAAAGGCGTGGGCGAAAAGGCGGTGAATTACAAGCTGCGCGACTGGATCTTCTCCCGCCAGCGTTACTGGGGAGAGCCCATGCCCCTGGTCCACTGCGAAAAGTGCGGGGTGGTGCCCCTGCCCGAAAGCGAACTGCCCCTGGTTCTGCCCCCCACCACCAGCTTCGAGCCCTCGGGCACAGGGGAATCCCCCCTGGCGAAGCTGACAGACTGGCTGGAGACCACCTGTCCCACCTGCGGGGGCAAGGCGAAGCGGGAAACCAACACCATGCCCCAGTGGGCCGGTTCCTGCTGGTACTACCTGAGATATCTGGACGCAAAGAATCCCGCCGAGTTTGTGGGCAGGGATAAGGAAGACTACTGGATGCCCGTGGACCTGTACGTGGGCGGGGCGGAGCATGCGGTTCTGCACCTGCTTTACAGCCGGTTCTGGCACAAGGTTCTCTTCGATATAGGCGCGGTAAATGACAGGGAACCCTTCCAGCGGCTTATCAATCAGGGTATGATCACCAGCTTTGCCTACCAGCGGGCCAACAAGTCTCTGGTCCCCACCGACGAGGTGACCGAGGTCGAGCCGGGTAAATACACCGCCAATGATACGGGTGAGCCGGTGGAGCAGGTCATCGCCAAGATGTCCAAGAGCCTTAAGAACGTGATCAATCCGGACGACATTATCCGGGATTACGGGGCCGACTCCATGCGCCTTTACGAAATGTTCATGGGCCCCCTGCAGGTTTCCAAGCCCTGGCAGACTAAGGGACTGGTGGGCGTGAACCGTTTCCTGAACCGGGTCTGGGACGTGGCGGAACGGGAGATTACCGACGAGGAACCCTCGGATGAGCTTAAGAAGGTACTGCATAAGACTATAAAGAAAGTATCCCACGACACGGATCTGCTGGAGTTCAACACGGCGATCAGCCAGATGATGATCTTTATTAACGAGGTTTACAAGGAAGAGAAGTGCTACCGCCGGCTCTGGGAGCCCTTCGTTCTGCTCATTGCCCCCTACGCTCCCCACTTGGGTGAGGAGATGTGGGAAAGACTGGGGAAGTCCGAATCCCTGGCTTATGAGGCCTGGCCCGTATGGGATGAGGAGCTCTGTAAGGACGACGAGAAGGAAGTGGTGGTGCAGATCAACGGTAAAGTACGCTCCAAAATGCTGATCCCCGCGGGAACCGGTAAGGATGAACTTCTGGCTCTGGCGAAAAAGGATGAGAAGATTATCACCCAGATCGAAGGGAAAACGATCGTCAAAGAGATCGTGGTACCGGACAAACTGGTCAATATCGTTGTGAGATAGACTAGATTTTTTCGCCCCTGTAAGCCATATTTACAGGGGTGAATCACTCAGTTAAAAAACATTTGCTTATAAGGCCGTTGCGGCTTCTACCCTTCGCTCTGGAAGGGATTCTCATATTCATAGGATTCTTCATTCTTGAGGGAATTCCCCCTCAGGGACTTGTCACCATGACCATAGGCGCCGTTCTCGCGTCTGTTCTCATCAATAACCGCTATATTTCCGGTGAGATGGAAGAGTACCTTAAGAAGGAAATAGTCTCCCGCACCCGGGAACTGAGAGAGAGCGAAAGACGCTACCGCACCCTGGTGAACAATATTCCCGGGGTCGCCTACCGCTGCCGGGACGACGAGTATATGACCATGCTCTTCATAAGCGACGAGATAGAGAGGCTGACCGGATACAAAAGCAGCGACTTTATCGAAAACAGGATAAGATCCTTCCGTTCCATAATCCACCCGGATAATCCTGCTTCAACGGGCAAAGCCATGAGGGATGCCTTAAAAAATGATGTCCCCTTCCGCATAGAGTACCGCATCCTGGACAGGAAGGGGCAGACCCGCTGGTTTCTTGAAAAGGGAGCCGGCGTCAAGGATGACAAGGGGTCCGTGGCCTGGATCGATGGGGTTATTATTGATATTACGGAGGAAAAACTCCTGGCCCTGGAGAAGGAGAAGTGGGAAGAGCAGTACCGTCAGGCCCAGAGGCTTGAATCCATCGGTCGGCTGGCCGGGGGAATCGCCCATGACCTGAACAACCTCCTCACCCCGGTTCTCGGTTACGCGGAATTGACCTCACCTCTGGTCGAAGACAACAGTGAGGCGAAGGGATACATCGGTGAAATAATAAAAGCCGCCAAGAGAGCCCGGGATCTCATTCTGCAGCTTCTGACCTTATCCCGGGGGCAGAAGCTTGCCATGGAAGAAATTGATATGAATAGCCTTACGGAAAACTTCAGCGGCTTGCTCCGTAAGGCCGTCCGGGATGATATCATCATTGACTATAGAAAAGCTCCGGAACTGCCTCTCCTTTGGGGCAGCCGGAGTCAGCTGGAACAGATTATCCTGAATCTTGCCGTTAATGCTCAGGACGCCATGCCCGACGGGGGGGAAATCGTCATTACCACAGCCCGGGATGGGGAGCGGGTTATTCTGACCGTCTCCGATACGGGAGACGGGATTGACCGGGAGACGGAGGAGCATATGTTCGAACCCTTCTTCACCACGAAGGGACCAGGCGGCACCGGTCTGGGACTGGCCACGGTCTACGGTATCATGCAGCAGCACAATGGAAATATCCATGTGGAGCCCAATGGAGAGAGGGGCGCCCTCTTTCGCATGGAATTCCCTTCAATCTAACAAAGTATAGCTCCGGAAGGGAATTCTCTCCGGGGCGAGGAATTGATTCGGTTAGGGAGAAACGAAGGGAGATGTCATTCTGAATCTGTAATCGCAAGGCTTCGATTCCGAAGGTGTTCCGGTATAGCACCACAGACCGGGTCTTGCGGAAGCACCTGTACCTATATTGAAAGTATAGACATCAGTACCATCTAGGTTAAAGGTCACATCTCCCGAAGCGTTGACATAGGACGCCGTCAGGCTATGAGAAACATTTATCCCTGTGATAACTCCGGATACGGTGGTCCAGCCTGCCAAGTCGGTAATGGTGCCCGAGTCGGAGTAGGAGAGATGATAACGACCATAGTCAGAGATTACAAACAAGAAGTAGTCATCCGTCTGGTCTGTATTATAGATTTTCAAGCCGTTGCCATCTCCCTGATCGCCATTAACTTTTTTTGTAATGAGAGTGAAGGTAACATCTCCCGTCGATGAATATCCGCCATACCAAACGGAATGGGTAGTGGACGCATACGTATCATCATCGGTATAATACTGGATATCACTGCCGTTAATCTCAAAATCGATTGCGGTAGGTGTAAAGGCGGTTGGTGTGGATGGACTTGACCCCGTGTCACATCCCGAAAACAACAAGGCGACGGCCAAAATAACACCATAAATAAACTACGTATATACTACTTTAGTTGTATTTCCCTCTTGCCAAATTCCCTTCCCTTCATTGTTGCCATTAATAAATTGCAAAAACTTTTCAATTCCTCCCTTTCGGGTGATAATGATTCCTGTAGTTTGGGAGTTTTATGAATTTACGAGAGAGACCTCTGTCCGCCAGGGCTCAGGTTCAGAAATTCGGCCGCTTTATGAGCGGTATGATCATGCCGAATATCGGCGCTTTTATCGCCTGGGGTCTCATCACTGCCGTATTCGATACAACGGGTTGGCTTCCGAGCGCCCGCCTTTCTGCCCTGATTACTCCCATGATGGATTATCTTCTCCCCCTGCTCCTGGCTTATACGGGGGGGAAACTGGTATGGGGGACCAGGGGCGGTGTTGTCGGGGCGGTGGCCGTGATGGGCGTTATTATCGGTTCGGATATACCCATGCTCCTGGGAGCCATGATTATGGGCCCCTTCGGGGGCTGGGTGATCAAGACTTCGGATAGGGTGATAAGAGATCGCGTTCCGGTGGGATTCGAAATGCTGGCCGAGAATTTCTCGGCAGGGATTCTGGGCATGGGGCTGGCCCTGGTGGGCTTTCTTCTGATACAGCCGGTACTGACCGCGGCGGTGACAGTCCTGCACAGGGGTGTGGAGTTCATCATCAGGACAGGCCTTCTTCCTTTAGTGTCCCTCTTCATCGAACCGGGAAAGATACTCTTCCTGAACAATGCGATCAATCACGGGATTCTTGGCCCCCTGGGGATGCAGCAGGTACAGGAGTCGGGAAAATCCATTCTTTTCCTGCTGGAAACGAATCCCGGACCGGGCCTGGGAATCCTGCTGGCTTACTGGGTATTCTCCCGGGGACACATCAGAGCCTCCGTACCGGGCGCGGTGATCATTCACTTTTTCGGCGGCATCCATGAGGTGTATTTTCCCTATATTCTCATGAGGCCGATTCTGATTCTGGCGGCCATCGGGGGAGGCGCGTCGGGAATCTTCACTTTTCTGATTACCGGTGCCGGAGAAAAGGCCACCCCCTCGCCGGGGAGTATCTTCTCTCTCATTGCGGTGGCCCCCCGTGGTGGTCTCCTTCCCGTCCTGACGGGGATCATCATCTCCTGCGCCGTATCCTTTCTCATCGCCATGCCCTTTGTGAAAAGCTTCGCCCGGGACAAGGACGGGGAGGATGCCCTGGAAGAGGCCCGTGACTCCTTCAAGGAGATGAAGGCTATAAGCAAGGGACTGACGGAGATTTCCCGCATCTATTTCGCCTGCGATGCGGGGATGGGTTCCAGCGCCATGGGTGCCAGCAAGCTGACAAGAATGCTTAAGGCGAAGGGACTGGGACTCCGGGTAGATCACTGTTCGGTGGACGATATCCCCGCAGACGCCCAGCTTATCATCAGCCATCGTGACCTGATGGGCCGGGTAAGGGCTTCGGGCACCCGGGCCTACCGTGTCGGCGTCACCAATCTGGTCAATGCGCCGGAGTATTCCGAAGTGGTCGAACTCATAGCGGCCAGCTATAAACAGGAGAATTGATGGGTTTTACGGATTATCTGATAAGAGAAAAGGCTATTGTCTGCAGCCTGGAAGCGCACAATTGGGAAGAAGCGGTTCTCAAAGGGGGAGAAATTCTCATTTCCAAGGGGCTGGCCACACCCGCCTACCTGACCAGTATAGTGAATAAGTGCCGGGAGAACGGACCCTATATCGTAATAGCTCCGGGAATCGCCATGCCCCATGCCCGTCCCGAAGAGGGGGCTCTGGCCCTGGGCTATGCCCTGGTGACCCTCAAGACACCGGTGATTTTTATGGATCCGGATAACGATCCGATCTCCCTGCTTATCTATATAACAGCCCCTGACATGAAATCCCATACGGAGGAAGCGGTCAGCCAGGTGGCCGATCTCTGCGATGACGAAAAGCTCATAAAGGCTTTGGTGAAAGCGGAAA
>JAFGPQ010000208.1 GCA_016936115.1 Spirochaetales bacterium
GCCAGCCTTGACCCGGTCCTGGCCCATACCATTCTGGGGTACCTGGAGCAGCTGAACAAGGAGGACGGGATTACGGTGATCTGCAGCCTGCACTACCTGGACCTGGTCCAGCGTTATGCCACCCGGGTTATCGGCCTGAGGGACGGGCGGGTGGTCTACCGGGGGACGGGAGAGGATATCCGCAACATGACCGACAAAGAATTCAAGGAAATATACGGCGAGGAAGCGGTGCGCGTCAGCGCCGGTTCCATCACAGGGGGCGCACAATGAGCAGCAAAGAGTATAAACCGCTGATCCCGCCGGCCGCCGCCGGCATTGCCTCTCTGATCGTTCCAGGTCTGGGGCAGGTTCTTTCGAAACAGGTGCGACGGGGACTGTTGTTCCTGCTCTCCTTCGTCACCATGTCGGCGATCCTCTACAGCCGGGCCGTCGATCTGGGCCGACGGGCCGGAGAGGGATGGCCCGCCATGGCAAGGGCCCTCGAAAGACGGCCCGGTTTCATCGGGGGTCTGGCCCTCGTCCTGATTATCCTCTGGCTTCTGGGCGCCTACGACGCCTACCGCTGCGCCAGGGCGGGACGCAAGGTCAACACGGGAATCTTCGGCCTGATCCTGCTGGGTTTCTTCATTCAGGGGTGGCAGATCGCCGAAATAGACCTGGTGAAAATGGTAAAACAGGCCCCCGAAGCCCTGCCGCCCCTCTCCCGGATCATGTGGCCCTGGGAGGCCGCCTTCGACCGGGACACGGAGGTGGTCTCCGCCGGGGCCGTGATCCTGGCCGGAGAAGGGGATCACCCGGAAAGGGTCCCGGAAGAAGAGGGGAAGCCCTATCTTATTAGTGAACCGAACTGGGGGGAACTCTCCCAGCGGGATGACAATAACAAAATGGTGCCCGGTACGCGCATCACCGTCACGGGAAGGGGCTTCGAACCGAACCGGGAGACGGATATCTGGTGGGAAGATCCCATCGGAAATGAGTTCCGCCCCCGGGAGGCGGGGGAATATGTGGTGGTGACCACAGACGACGAGGGGGGATTCTCCTTTGAGATGAACATGCCCTATCAGCTGATGCCTCCCAGCGCCAAGGGTCCCTTCTATCACACCATCGAAGCCCGGCAGATCACTCCCGTAGGGCCGCTCATGCCCAGCGAGGCTCTGCGCCTGACCGTGGCCCGCATGGTGGAGACCATCTTCATGGGCATGATGGCCACGGTCTTCGGCATCATTTTCTCCATACCGGTCAGTTTTCTGGCGGCGCGGAACATCATGTCCGGTTCCCGGATCACCATGTTCTTCTACTACCTGACCCGCACCATTCTGAACATCATCCGCAGTATCGAGCCCCTGATCTGGGCGCTTATCGCCGTAGTCTGGGTGGGCCTGGGACCCTTCGCGGGTATCGTGGCCCTGACCCTTCACTCCATAGCCGCCCTGGGCAAGCTCTATTCCGAAGCCATCGAGGGGATCGACCACGGTCCCATCGAAGCGATTCAGGCCACCGGGGCGAGCCGTCTGCAGACGATCATGTTCGGGGTCATCCCCCAGATGATCTCTCCCTTCATCTCCTTCTCCATCTACCGGTGGGACATCAACGTGCGCATGTCCACGGTCATCGGTCTGGTCGGCGGCGGCGGTATCGGCTTCCTCCTGGTACAGTACATCCGCCTGCTCGATTACCGCAGCGCCGGTATCGCGGTCTGGTTTATCGCGGTCACCGTGGCCATTCTGGATTACGTGAGCGCCGAGATCCGGAATAAGCTCAAGTAGAGCGGGAGAGGGAATGAATATACTGGTAGTGAATGACGACGGGATCGCCTCTCCCGGCCTGGCTCTTCTGGCGGAGAGCCTCAAACCCTACGGCAAGGTATCCGTGGTGGCTCCCCATACGGAACAGAGCGCCATCGGCCACGGCATAACCATCCATGAACCGATACGGCTGCACCACCGGGAGGATCTTCTTCCCGGCTTCGACAGCTGGAGCCTGGAGGCGAAACCGGCGGACTGCGTGAAATTCGCCCTCTACGCCCTGGACCTGAAGGCGGACCTGATCGTATCGGGCATCAACAACGGGCCCAACCTGGGAACCGACATCGTCTATTCGGGCACTCTGGCCGGAGCCAGCGAAGGGATCGTCTGCGGCATTCCCGCCATAGCCGTCTCGGCGGACTTCGGTTCCCTGGATCTGCCGCGAAAGGAACTGCCCGCCCTGCTGGAAACGGTGATGGGCGCGGGGATTCTGACGAAAACGGATGTGATCAACATCAACTTCCCCTCCTCGGAGTACCATAAAAGCCTGGGAGTGAAAATCAGCGAGATGGGCCACCGCCCCTTCCGCCATGAATTTGTGGAAGAGAACGGGGTTTACTGGTCCCGGGGGGGATGGGCCAAGGCCCAGAACGGTCCGGACACCGATGTCTGGGCCTTTGAGAACGGCTATATTTCCTTGTCGGCCATACAGATAAACCGCACAGACTATGCCTATATGGAAATCATGAGAGAAAAATTGTCGTGGTAAACCGGCAGCTCCCCCTGGCCCAGTGGCTTCCCTACAAGGAAGACCGGAATGCCCGGCAGGGAGGGCGGAGCTTCTACTTCTTCGACCTGGATGACAACATCCTTTTCATGGACACGAAGATTATGCTTTTTCACAAGGCGACCGGTGAGGAGATCCAACTGAGTTCGGGGGAGCTGGCCCGCCATGTGGGGGATATCGGCAAATCGGGCAAGTATAAAGACTATGTTGTCGATCCGGACGACGCCACCGGATCCTACCGGAACTTCAGGGACAGGAAAATCCCCCTTTTCAAGCGGCTGGCCGGAGCGAAGCAGTCCATCGAAACCGATCTTGAAAGGGCTCTGGAAAAACCGGAATGGGACTGGCACGGCCCCAGCTGGAATCACTTCTTCTACGCCGTACTGAACGGCAGGCCCCTCTCTATCATCACGGCCAGGGGCCACAAGCCACGGACCATCAAGCGGACGCTGAACATTCTCTACCGCCGGGGCCTTCTGCTCAAGAAACCGAATATCCTGACCATATTCCCCGTGTCCAATCCCGACCTGAGAAAGAAGCTGGGCGACGGGGACCTCAAGACGCCCATTGCGCAGCTGAAAAAAAAGGCCCTCCATCTCTCGGTGGAACGGGCCTTTAAAAAGTACGGTTACAATCCCTATCACCGCTTCGGTATCAGCGACGACGATCCCCACAATCTGGACGCCATCAAGGACACCCTTATCGAGATCAAGAGAAAGTATCAGAGGAACGCCTTTTTCCTTATCGATTCCTCGGGGGGCAAGATTCAGAAAACCGAAATTTTCGAAGACCACATGGTGCCCTCGGAAAAGATAGAGCTGGTGGACGCCCTGAACTACAGCCTTTTCGACTTCTGATCTCAGTCGATGAAGTTCGTCATAATCCTTTTTTCATAGTGAGCTGCGGGGATGCCCGCTTCCCGACCCGCAGAGATAGATCTGAGAAGCCAGGCCATATTCTCGCCCAGGGCGCGCATGGTCTGCAGCCCCTCTTTGTCCTTCTTCACATCTTCGGGGGTAAATCCGTGAACCTGGTTCCAGTACTGGGAGGGAACCACAGGCATGCCGCTGATGGTGAAGTACTTGTTCAGCTGATCAAAGGCGGTAGCCGCCCCGCCCCGGCGACAGGAAACCACGGCGGCTCCCGGCTTGCCCCTCATCTGGGAGCCGCAGGAGAAAAAGAGCCGGTTCAGAAAGGAGGCGACCTGCCCGCTGGCGGCTCCGTAGTAGACGGGAGACCCGATGATCAGCCCGTCGAAGCCGGCCATTTTTTCGGCGGTTTCATTGACCAGATCGTTATAGACGCATTTCCCGTTCTCCCGGCAGTATCCGCAGTCGATACAGCCCTGGATGGGTTTCTTCCCCAAATACAGAATCTCCGTTTCGATACTCTTTTCTTCCAGAACGGCGGCCACTTCTCTCAGGGCCGTATAGGTACAGCCCTTCTCGTGGGGACTGCCGTTGATCATCAGTACTTTCATCTCATCCTTCCTCTCTTGAACGGTGGTTACTCCACCTTATCAGAAAAAGGAAGATTACCAAAGATTAGGAGTTGGGAATTTTCCTCAGAGGATAATGAAAACCGCCGATGCGGCGGTCAGACCGCCCAGAACATAACCCACCGGCTTCCCCGTTCTTTCGTTAACCATCCAGCGGGAGAGAAGGGAGCCGAAACCGGTCCAGAGGGAGATGGAGAAGAAGGGTATCACCGCAAAGGCCAGAGCGATGAGGAACAGGGAAGACCGGTACATTTCTCCCTTCCGGGGATAAACGGAGACCACCGTAACCGCCATGATATAGGCCTTGGGATTAATATACTGGAGCAGAATGCCCTGCAGCAGGGACAGGGGCTTCTCCACCTTTTTCTCTTCACCGGAGGAATGGGAAAAGAAGGCGATTCTCGCGGCGAGATAGAGGATATAGGCCGTTCCGGCAAACTTAAGACCATCATGAAAAAGGGGAAACTCATCAAAAAGGACCCCCAGTCCCAGGGCACTGAGAAGCAGCAGGCTCTGCATTCCCGCCAGTATCCCCAGCAGGAGGGGCAGTGTCCGGGCATAACCGAAACGGGCGCCGGAAGCGGTGAGCACCATGTTGTTCGGGCCGGGGGTGATGGACATGGTGAAAATGAAAAGAATCGCCGGGAGAAGTATCGCTTTCATGAAGACCTCCAGAGTTTTGATTCATTATGGATTCTTTCCGGAAAGCATAACAGCAACAGATATTTGACAATTCAACCATAACAGATTACTCTTCTGTTATGTCCGTATCCCGTTTTATTTATGAAAGTGTTTCCCATGATATCTCAGAGCAGCTGAAGAGAGGCCATATCCCGGAAGGGAGCAAACTCCCCTCCCTCCGGGCCATGAGCGAGAGGTACGGCTGCTCCCTCTCCGTGGTCATGCAGGCCTATGGGATCCTCGAAGCCCAGGGAAAGATCTACAGCGTGGAAAAGTCCGGATTCTATGCGGCTTCTTCTTCCCGATCCCCTGTCCCGGAACCGGAAAAGGATCACTTTACCCTCCAATCCCATGAAATCCGTCCCCTGAGTATCCTCAGCCGGATCGTAAAAGCCAGCAATGACCATGGGATCACCCCCCTGGGGGCGGGAGTTCCCGATCAGAGCTATCTTCCCCTGAACGCGCTCAAGGGTGAGATCAACCGAATCCTCAAGGACGAACCGGCCCTCCTTACGGAATACAGCGACGGCCCGGGGGATGGGGGACTGCGCCGGGAGATCAGGAGAATCATGGCCCGGCGCGGCGTCGATGCCGATCCCGATGAGATCCTCCTGACCTACGGCTGCACCGAGGCTCTTTCCCTCGCCGTGCAGAGCTGCTCCTCCCCCGGGGACATCATCGCCCTGGAAAGCCCCGTCTTTCTGGGAACGGTTCAGATGCTCAAAGTCCTGAAGCGGCGCATTATCACCATACCCACCTCCCCCTCCACGGGGATGGATCTGGAGAAACTGGAAGAAGCCCTGCAGAGGGAAGATATCAGAGCGGTCATGATGACCGCCCTTTTCCAGAATCCCCTGGGCTATGTGATGCCCCGGGAAAAGCGGCAGGCCGCGGTGGAGCTGACCGGGAAATACGGGGTGACTCTTATCGAGGACGATGTCTACCATGACTGCTCTTTCCATCATCATCAGGAACCCTGTCTGAAAAGCTTCGACGGGGACGGCCATGTCATCTATTGCTCCTCCTTCTCGAAGACCCTGGCTCCGGGAATGCGGGCGGGCTGGATGCTCGGGGGGGAGAAAAGCCGTTCGCTCGCCGATCTGAAAATGGCGAACACCCTGGGAGGATCTCCGGTCTCCCAGAAAGCCCTCGCCCGGTTTCTCGCTTCCGGGCGTTACGAAAACCAGATAATCCGCATGCAGAAGATCATGCAGAGGCAGCAGCTGGAAATGTCGACCCTGCTGGCATCGGAACTCCCCGAGGGGACCGCCCTGTCGAAGCCGGAGGGGGGGTACTATCTGTGGGTGGAGCTTCCCGGAGAGTGGGACACCCTGGAACTATTTGAAAGGGCCCTCGCCGAGGGAATCAGCATCGTGCCCGGACCGGCTTTTTCCTCGGAGAACCGCTACGGGAACTGCATGCGCATCAGCTTCGCTTCCCCCCTGAACGATTCAGTCCGGGAGGGGGTGAGAAAACTGGCCGGGCTGATCAATTCCCTTAAGGGGTGAGCTCGGCGGCGGTCCGCTTATACCGCTTCCATGTAAAGAAAAGAGAAAGAAGCAGCAGGGCCAGGGCAATAAATGACCAGAGCTTTCCCTGGAAGAGTTCAAAGAGCAGATAACGGAATTGATTTCCCCCGTCCGTAAAGGCGGTGATCTCCATGCCCGTCTCATCCAGGGCGCCGCTTTCCGCGGCCAAAGCCGTAAAGAGGGGGGCCATTTTCGAGGCGATGAGCAGGTAGGTGACCACCACGGGAATTCCCGCAATCACCGCCCGCAGGACATTGCCCCGAAAGAGCAGGACCGAAAGGGCCATGACCGAGATCAGGTTGGGCAGATCCCCCAGGGGCAGGGTCCGGTTGCCCGGCAGGATCAAAGAAATGACCAGGGCGATAGGCATGAGAATCAGACCGGTGACCATGATGGAACGGTTCTTCATGAGGATCCCCGTATCCAGGGCGATCACCAGGTTCCGCCTTTCCGGGAAGCGGGCCTCC
>JAFGPQ010000021.1 GCA_016936115.1 Spirochaetales bacterium
CCCCAGCGGATCGCCACGGACACCTCCATGAAAGTGGGCATCCGCTTCGGGGAGACAATCAAGTCCTATGCCGAGATCGCGGGAAAGGACCCCGCCACCCTTATCGGAATCCCCCTGGCCATCGCCGCCTGGTTCCGATACCTTCTGGGTGTGGACGAGGAGGGCCAGCCCCTGGATGTCAGTTCCGATCCCCGTCTGGAGGAGCTGCAGGCCCGGCTGAATATGGCCGAGCCCTTCGGCAAACCCGCCGATCTGCGGGAAATCCTGACAAGCAGGGAAATCTTCGGTTCCGACCTGTACGCCGCCGGACTGGGCGAGCGGATTCAGGGCTACTTCGAAGAGATGTGCGCCGGACCGGGAGCGGTTCGTAAGACTCTGGATAAGTATCTATAATTCGCCTCAATATTGAACGCCGTTCCTATTCGGGAACGGTTTTTTTTGTTTTCCTTTGCTTAATGGAGAAAATAGCCTTAGAATATACATAAATGTCTAGGATCCTTGTACATTTTCCGGTTATTCTCTCCCTCATCGCCTGTGCGGGATTTCTCCTGTGCGCTCAAATCTATACCCCCTGGTTGCTCATTCCCTTCTGGCAGTTTTTATGCATTGCTATCATGCTGATTATTGACGGAAAGAATCGGATGGCCCGGTACCGGAAAATCCGAAGACTGATGGGCCGGGGGATTCCCCTGGAATCACTGCCCCGTGAGAATACCCTATGCGGATTTTTTATCCGCATCGCTGCCGTTACCGAAGAAAGACCGGTTAGAGCCGGTTAAAATAACATTGGAGGTTATTTATGAAGAGAGACTTCGCATTTGATGGGAAGGGGGGAGAATTTTTCAGCCTGATTCTGGTTCAGGGCCTGCTGTCGGTGATCACCTTCGGAATCTATCTGCCCTGGGCGCTGGTGAAAATCTACAAATTCGTGGCGGCTCATCTGACCCTGGACGGAAAGCCCTTCGAGTTCAACGGTAACGGGGGACAGTACTTTTCCCTGCTCCTGGTTCAGGGACTTCTCACTGTGATCACCTTCGGTATCTATTACGCGTGGGCGATAGTTAAGGTGGGCCGGTATCTGATCGAGAATGTCACCCATGACGGCAAGACCTTCGAGTTCAAGGCGGAAGGGGGCAAGTTCTTCAGCATCCTTTTCGTTCAGCTGCTCCTGAGTTCCATCACCCTCGGGATCTATCTCCCCTGGGCGCTGATCAAGATTTACGGCTATCTTCTGGAGGAGACCTCCTTTGACGGCAAGACCTTCGCCTTTACCGCGCAGGGGGGGGAATTTTTCTCCCTTCTGTTCATTCAGGGTATCCTTATCTCCATCACCCTGGGCATTTATACCGCTTGGGCCTACGTCAAGATTTACCACTATGTGGCGGCCAATGTCACCTACGGATCGGAAGAGGTCTTCTGCTTTGAGGCGGAGGGGGGCAAGCTCTTCTCAATCTACCTCAAAGGCGTTGTCCTTACCGCCATTACCCTGGGCATCTACGCGGCCTGGTTCCAGATGGAACTCTACCGCTTCTACATGGGAGCCCTTTCTCTGGATAAGAAGGCGGCCTAGTCCCCTTGGATTTTGTTAATCAGACCGCTCCTGCAGGGGCGGTTTTTTATTGTCCCTTTCCCCAAAGGGAAACTTGGTGTATGCTGTACCTATGATTATCAATGACCGCAACGTACCCAATTACATGTTCCACAGGGAATACGCCCGGCTGACCCAGCTTCAGGAGGATCAGCCCGAATCCCTGAAGATCGGGGAGGAGGAGCTTCGGGAGATAACCGAGAGAAACGTGATCGACCAGTTCCTCTTCTGGCTCAAAGCCGAGGAGGAGGTCCCCCAGGTCAATGTGAACGAGGTGGACCGGGCCTTCAGGGATGTTCTGGAGCAGTATCCCCCGGAAGGGAGTCCCTCGGAGGAGCAGAAATCGGTTATCTGGAGCGATATCGAAGGGCAGATGCGTCAGGAAATCTATTTCAAAGCACTTTTTGAGGGTATTTCCGTCTCCGAAGAGGAGGCTCGGAAAGAGTTCGAGGAGAATCGGGAAAAGTACCGCCTCCCCGAACAGGTTCACTGCTCCCATATCATCCGCCATACCCATGGTGACGGGGTGGACCCGAACAAGGCCCTGGCCGAAATCATGGACGCCCAGAAGGATCTTCTGGGGGGCACGCCCTTCGGGGAAGTCGCCCGCAGGTACTCCGACGAAAACGGTCAGGGGGGGGATCTTGGCACCTTCCCCCGGGGCAGCATGGTGGAGAAATTCGAGAAGGTTGTTTTCTCTCTGGAGCCGGGAAAGGCGAGCGAGGTCTTTCAGACCGAATTCGGCTACCATATCGCCCTGGTTCACAGAAAGATCCCCCCCATCTCCCTGGAATTCGGTAAGATCAAAGGGGACATCCTCAAGGATCTGGAGAATCGGGAACGGGACCGACGTGTGTCGGAGGTGCTCTCCGGTCTCAAGGAGAAGGCGGTTATTGTTCGCGACGAAGAGGAGGAGTGATTATTTCTCCTGCTCCCTGAGAATCGTGGAAGAGTAGATCGAAAGGGCGGCCAGAATAAACAGAAAGGCGGCCCCCTTGCCCCAGCTGAAGGGCTCCCCGTAAACAAAAACTCCAAGCAGCAGCATGGTGGTGGGCGCCACGTACTGCAGAAAACCAAGGACCCCCAAGGGAAGGCTTTTCGCCCCCCGCCCGAAGAGCCACAGGGGCAGCAGGGTAATCAGGCCGGCCGTTAAGAGAAGAACCGTGGTCAGGGAACCGAATCCGGCGATATGAACGGCTCCGTTGCTGCCCATAAAAACAAGCCAGGCCGTCCCCAGGGGGCCTAGAAAGGCCATCTCCCCGGCCAGGGCTTCAATGCTGTCCAGTTCGGGGGGGAATTGCTTCGTCACCAGGCCGTAGAGTCCGAAGGAAAGGGCCAGGAGCAGGCTTAGCCAGGGGAAAACACCCGTATCCACGGTCATGATAATGACTCCGATCGAGGCGAGAATGAGGGCGATCAGCCGTCGGCGTCCCAGTTTTTCAGAGAAAAAGATTATTCCCAGCACCACATTGACCAGGGGGTTGATGTAGTAGCCCAGGCTGGCTTCCACCATGCGTTCCATCTCTACCGCCCAGAGGTAAATCCCCCAGTTAAGAGCAATGAGAATTGCCGCGGCCAGAACCCTCAGGAAAAGAGTCTTCCCGGTCTTCTTCTCTCTGATCAGGCTCGTCAGAAGAGGGGGGCGGCGCCGGAACAGAAGAACCGCCCAGGCCAATACGGCACATCCGGCCACACGCCAGGCCAGCAGCTCCGCCGAGGGAACCATGCCGAGCTGTTTCCAGTAGATGGGAAGAAATCCCCAGATCACATAGGCCGTCAGGGCCGAGAGCAGTCCGCTCCGTTTACCAATCTGCATGAGCCATGTTAGCCTTAAGGAGTCTTCCGGTCAATCGGGGTAGGATGAAAAAAAATAGTCTCATTGTTTTTCCCCCGATGATACTATATAATCATAAACATGAATTACATCGTCATAATTTCCACCGATGAGAAATTGAACATGACTATCGCCAAAACGGTGAACGATCTTTTCCCTGGAGAGGTCATCCTTCAGTTTCCCCCTTCCGAGAAGGAGGCTCTGGAACTTCTCGAGTTCGAACTGCCCGAACTGGTCATTATCAACCTGACAGACGCCTTCATCGATACGGAAGCCATCTCGAAACGGATAATGGCGGATGACTGGCTCCATAACTTCGGTATCATCGGGATTTATGACGAAAAACGGCGGAAGGAGAACGAGCTCCTTGAAATATTCCGGGGCATCAATCTGCTCACCCTGCTCGAGATTAATAAGGTTCAGTATCTTCTGGGGCGGACTTTCAAGATTATTTACGAGAACAGACAGCTTATCTTTTCGGGATGGTTGACTGAAAAGCTTATCAACCGGGTCTCCGGATCCTTCACCATAAGGAATTCCGATTTCATGGTGGTCCCCGTCTATGCCGGTCTTATCGCCATGTGTATGGTGCGCCGGGGGTGGCGGGAGAAAGAGGAGCACCGGAATCTGCAGCTTGCCCTGAACGAACTGATTATCAACGGTATAGAGCACGGCAACTGCGGCATCAGCTATGAAGAGAAGAACAAAGCCCTTATGGAAGGACTAAGCATGGCCGATCTCATCGCCTTCAAGAACGAGGACCCGGAGGTTTCCCGGAAAGCGGTGCGCCTGGACTGGGACTTTTCCGAACAGGAAGTGCGCCTTGTCATCACCGACAGCGGGGACGGGTTCGATGTGGCCTCATTCGTGGCGTCCCTGAAAGACAGGAATAATACGGAACTGCACGGTCGGGGCATCATGCTGGCCCAGTCCATCGGCGACAAGCTTGTCTTCAATAAGAAGGGGAACCGGGTCTCCCTGGTTTTCTTTGAAAAGAACCTGGGAGAGAAGGCGGTCCCCCTGGGATTCTCCACCGAAGAGGTGGTCTCCGTGAAAAAGGGGGACGTGGTGGTCAAAGCGGGGGAAGTGGCGGATTGTCTCTACTACATCACCAGCGGCCATTACACGGTTTACCATAACAACCAGGCCGTCGGCTCCATTACCCCCTCGGATATCTTCATGGGAGAGATGGCCTTTCTTCTGAGCAACACCCGTACCGCGACCGTAGTGGCCGACCGGGACGGGAAACTGATAAAAATCCCCCGGGAGTCCTTTATCTCCGTGATAAAAGCCTATCCCCAGTACTCCATGTTCATCTCCAAACTCCTGGCCAGAAAACTGGTTCAGGCTAATGAATCGTCAACTTCGTCCTGAGAAGGGCTACACTTTTTACGGCGATGTTGTTATATTGGACATAAGCAACTGTAACTTTGTTAGGGTTGCTTATTAATGTCGAATGAGGAGGCTCACATGGATACGATTGAATTTATCGAAGCCAGAGAGATTTTAGATTCCCGGGGAAATCCCACCCTGGAAGTGGATGTTGTTCTTGCCGACGGTTCCTTCGGAAGGGCGGCAGTCCCTTCCGGTGCGTCTACGGGCGTGCACGAGGCGGTGGAACTCAGGGACGGGGATAAAGCCCGTTTCGGGGGCAAGGGCGTACTCAACGCCGTGGAGAATGTCAATTCCGAAATCGCCGAAGAACTTGTCGGGATGAGCGCCGTGGAACAGGTCGATATCGACCGGACCCTGATTGAACTGGACGGGACCGAGAACAAGGGCCGTTTAGGAGCGAATGCCCTTCTGGGCGTTTCCCTCGCCACCGCCCGGGCGGCAGCCAACTATCAGGATATGAGTCTGTACCGCTATCTGGGTAATGCGCACGCGTCACTGTTGCCCGTTCCCATGGCGAATATTATAAACGGGGGAAGCCATGCGGATAACTCGGTGGACTTTCAGGAATTCATGATCATGCCCGTAGGGGCCGATTCCATACGCCAGGGAGTCCGGTGGATCGCCGAGATTTTCCATAAGCTCAAGGGTCTGCTCAAGGATGCGGGTTACTCCACCGGTGTGGGCGACGAGGGGGGATTCGCTCCCAACTTCAAGTCTAACGAGGAAGCTCTGGAATTTATCATGCGGGCGATCGAGGCTACCGGTCTGAGGCCGGTGGAAGACATCATGATCGCTCTGGATCCCGCCTCTTCGGAGTTTTCCGAGCTGCAGAAAGACGGTTCCTACCTCTATACCCTTAAGTGGTCCACCGGAGAAACTCTCACCTCCGAGGGAATGGTGGATTTCTGGGACAAGTGGTGTGACAAGTATCCCATTGTCTCCATAGAGGACGGTATGAACGAGGATGACTGGGACGGCTGGAAAACCCTGACCGACAGGCTGGGCGACAAGGTCCAGCTGGTGGGAGACGATCTGTTCGTCACCAATACGCGAAGGCTGAACAAGGGGATCGAACAGGGAGTGGGTAACTCCATTCTCATCAAGGTTAACCAGATCGGAACCCTTACCGAGACGATAGAGGCTGTGGAACGGGCGAAAAGAGCCGGTTACACCTCCATTATTTCCCACCGGTCCGGGGAGACTTCGGATACGTTCATTGCGGATCTGGCTGTTGCCCTGGAGACGGGGCAGATCAAGACCGGTTCCATGAGCCGGTCTGACAGGGTGGCCAAGTACAATCAGCTTATGAGGATAGAGGACGAACTCCCCTCTTCTACCTATGCGGGCTGGGATTATTTTCCCGCGGGAATAGCCGGAGGCATCTCCCGCAAGGGCTGACGGATCAGATCTCCTCTACAATGCTGGGAGTCGGTATGCCGAATCCCGGCTTTTTGTAGGGGATTCTCATGACCGCCCGGGTATCAGATTCGGTCATGTCTATCACCAGGGAGTCCTTTTCTGTTATCCCCATGTTCTTGAGCATCATGATAATGGATACGATACCCAGACCAGCCCCTTCCGTGCCGTCCAGTATCTCCTCCATCGCCTCTGCCATGGAGGAGAATGTCCAGGCATGGCTGATCTTCTCGCCTATTCTGGTTTCCTCCTCCTCCGAAAGTAGAGTATTGTTCGCAATGGATATTATCAGGTAGTCATCCTGAACGAGGAAACTTATCTTCACATAGATATTCTGTTCGGCCATCATGACCGTGTAGCGCTGCAGATCGTAGTAGGCATTTTCCATGAAAGAGGACATGCCCTGCCGGTACTGATCGGCCCTGTTGATATCCAGGCCGTTTTCCTGAAAATAGAGTCTTTTCAGATTGGCCTTATTCGCATTGGCCATAAGTTCTCTGATGGCGTAGATTATCATCTCTTCGTACTCGGCCAGTGAAAGCTCATCTATGTACATTCTGATGAAGTGAAAGAGCTGGTCCTCTACATGACGAAGGAGGTTCGTTGTGGACAGAACAAGGGGCGTTTCCTTTTTTATGGAATCCTTTACTCTTTTTCTATAGTCCCTTTTCGTCATGGTGCAGCTCCCTGTCCTTATATTTTACATGAGTTTGCGAAGAAGAGAACAGATCGGAACCGGTTTTTTTTCTCTTTTTTCCCTATAATTGAATAAATGGATTATCCGCCCTATAATACTTCTGTTTTATATTCCCGAAGGAGTTTCCATGATTCACGTCACCCCCTATGAAATGCCGGTTCACATCAATTCCTACCAGACCGATTCACGGGCCAGGCTTACCCTGAGCTGTCTGTTCCAGGTGTTTCAGGAAGCCGCCTACCGGCATGCCCAGAGCATGGGATGGGGATTTGAAGCCCTTAAGGAGAAGAACCAGTTCTGGGCTTTGACCCGGGTGGCCGTAGAGGTGGAGAGAATGCCCCTCTGGAACGAGGATCTGATCATCAGAACCGCCCCGGGGAAAGGGGAGGGGCTTATGGCTCCCCGTGACCTCCTTCTTATAGACGAAGAGGGACGGGTCTGCGTGAAATGCACCACCTACTGGATCATCATGGATATGACGAACCGCAAACCGATCCTGCCTGAGAATTTCTTCGACGGTTTTTCCATAGGCGACGACTGCCGCCTGTGCGGCCTGCCCTTTAAAAAAATCCGGGGCACCTTCGGGGACGAACCGGTCATTATGAGATCGGTCTATTTCTCGGCCCTGGATCTGAACAACCATGTGAACAACAGCGTCTATATCAATTTTCTTCTGGACGGCATGAACCGGGAGGAGCTGGAAGAGAACCGCATCGTTTCTTTTCAGATTATTTTCCAGCAGGAAGCCGGTCTGGGGGATAATCTGGCTGTTTACAGGGGGGAAGACTCCTCCGGGGCGATACTCCTTAAGGCCGTCTCCGGTGAGACCGATTCGGTTACCGCCCGCCTGCAGCTGGCCCCCTATCGGGAATAGGCCTGAAGATAGTCGATGCGGCCCTCTCCGTAGGCCCGGTTGATCAGGTCCCAGTCATTTCTCCTTTCGAAGAACAGGGCGCAATAGTTCCGCTGGATCCGGGTTCCCTCAAAGAGATAATGGGTCAGCCGCTCTATACCCTCTTCACTTGTCAGGAGTCCCAGATAATAATCCACCCCCCGGGATACGGGCAGATCTCCCCGGTCCAGAATATCCATGATGCGGTTCACATCATCAACGGTTCCCCGCAGGGCCATCTCCCTGATCCGGGAAAAGAGGTTTTCATAGTTCATGGCGGATCTTTCCCAGCAGACGGAGCAGCTCCCTCTTCTCCCCGTCGGAGAAATCGGCGCTCATGCCTAGAATCCGGCGATTATACTCCGGTATGATCCCGTCCAGAAGGTCCTGGCCTTTCTTCGTAAGGGCAAGTTGTTTTCTCCTGCCGTCCCGATAATCCCGGTTTATGGTAAGATAATCGTCTTCGCCGAGTTTATCTATGATGCGGGTAATGCCCGGGCGGCTTTTTCCGGTAATCCGGGATAGCTCATGGGGGCTGACAAAACCCTCCTTCGTTTCCGAGACGGCAAGAAGAACGGAAAGTCTGGCCTGGGACATTCCCAGGGGGCGCAGGAACTCCTCTAAGTCATTCAGGAGACCCATCCCGCTCTGGAGAACCTCAAACATAGCCGAAAAAGTCAGATCATCAATCTTGTCCATAAAGCCTCTTTTATTATTAACATGTTAACTATCTGGCGATAATCTGTCGATTCTTTTCTCACAGCTCTTGATTAAAATTCCTTATAATGCCATTAATGGGCTTATTAGGGGAATAATAAGGAATATAAAGGAGTTATTATATGGCAAAAGAGCTTTTCACCGTGGAAGAAGCCTCGGAGATTCTGAATCTGCATATCAAGACGGTAAGGCGCTTTTTACGGGAAGGCCGCATCCGGGGGCGCAAAATCGGCCGTTCCTGGATGATCTCCGCCGAGGACCTTAAGGAGTACGCCCACGGGGAACTGAAAAGCGAGGTTTCGATGCCGGAATCCCGGGAAAGGGTTCCCATGAACGTCTCTGCGGTGGTGGAGTTTTTCGAGAGGGTACCGGGAGAGGCATCCCGCTACTCCAACAGCCTTATCGCCATGCTGAATGTGAAGGATCCCTCCTGGGGGGAATCGCGCTTTGATTTTATGTATCACCCGGATGAGGGGAAGGCACGATTCGTTCTTTTCGGAACTCCCCGTTTCATAGGGGAGATTATGAAATTCATGGAAATTATACAGGAGCAGGAGTAATGGAATATACCATAACACAGATGGGAAATCGGGATATCGCGGTCATGCACAGACTGGCCGCCCCCCTGGAATCGGCGGGGGATTTTCTGGACCTCATGGGAAGTCTGCCCGCCCGGGGCGTCGTCCTTTCCCGGGAAATGATGGGGGATGCTTTTTTCGATCTCTCCACCCGGATAGCCGGGGACATTTTTCAAAAGGCGGTGACTTACGACTTCCGGCTGGCTTTCACCGGTGATTTCGATCGTTACGGCAGCAAAAGCCTGAACGATTTCATCTGGGAGAGCAACCGGACCGGACATATCGTATTCGGCGGGGATCTGGACGCCGTACTTTCGCTCTGGCGTTAGGAGGACATGATGGTTTATAAAAGCGAAAAAGCCATGAAAGGCGTGGTAAAAATGATTCATGAATTACGTGAAGGTTTGTCCTTTCCCCATGAGTCCCAGTTTCTGGATTCCGATAAATTCGGCAAGACCCACTGTCTGGTCACGGGAGACGAATCCCTGCCCCCTCTGGTCCTGCTGCACGGCACATCGGCCAACTTTCTCTCCTGGGCCGGGTATATGGCCGAATGGAGGGAGCGTTACCGCATCTATGCCCTGGATCTCCCGGGGCAGCCCGGTCTGAGCAGCCCGGATAGGCCGCCTTTGGGGGAGTTGAGCCTTTGGCTGGAGGAAACGGTGCGGCTGCTCGGTCTGTCCCGCTTTTTCCTGTGCGGCATGTCATTGGGGGCCTGGACGGCTCTGCGCTTCACCCTGGATTTCCCCGGCGAAGTCAGGTCCCTCGCCCTCATCGCACCCAGTGGTCTGGCGGCTCCCCGGGCGACCTTCTTCTTGCGGATTCTCCCTCTTGTGTTTATGGGAAAGGCGGGGGCCCGGCGCATTAACCGGATCGTTTACGGTCCGGTGGTTCCGGGACCGGAGGAGGAGGCCTTCGGCCTGCTTGTAAGCGCCGCCTTCAAACCCCTGGCCGAGGCGATTCCCCTCTTTTCAGAACAGGAATTATCCTCAATCAACCTTCCCCTCTATTACGCCGGGGGAGAGAAGGATGCCCTGCTGAATACGGCCGCCTCTGTGGAAAACCTGAAACTTCATGTTAAGGGAGCAGTCTCATCCGTATTGCCCGGAATGGGTCATGTTATTCTGGACCGGGCCGGTGAGATAGGGGATTTCTTCGAAAAAACCGGCTCTCAGCCAATGGGAATAAAATAGAGTATCGCCAGGGTGCACAGGACCGTGACTATCATGTTGCTGTAGAACCAGGAGATTCCCGCGGCGATGAAAAGGCCCAGGGGGGAGATCCACCAGGGCCCCTCGATGGCGGATAATCCTCCCGGAATGATCAGGGCGCCCAGGGCGGCGTAGGGTAGCCAGCCCAGCCACTGCTTGACTGCGGGGGGGATCTTTTTTTCATCCAGGGCGAGAAAGGGGAAGAGACGGGGAATGTAGGTGACCAGCATCATCAGGACAAGGATCAGATAGTGATTCATCGGGCCTCCTCATGCCGGCGGCGGTCCATGAGGAATCCCGCCGTACAGCCCAGTATAATCGCGGCGATCATGTTCCAGCCGGAACTCATCCATCCTCCCAGAGACAGGAGCCAGTTGACTCCTCCCGAGAACAGGATGACAGGCAGCAGGGAATAGCGTTTTCTCACTTCCGGGGTGAGAATGGCCACGAACAAGACATAGAGGAGCAGTCCCATGATATTCTGAAGTTTCAGGGGCAGCAGATTGCCCGCAAGGTACCCCGCGGCGGTGCCCGAAACCCATCCCAGGTAGGCGGTGGTATTCAGGGCGATCATATAGGGCTCGGTAATCCGACCGCTTCCGAAGGAGGCCACGGCGAAGGTTTCGTCGGTGACGCCGAAGGCGGCCAGGGGGAGAAGAGCGCTTTTTCTTTCCAGACGCACAGCCAGGGAGGAGCTCATGAGAAGATGGCGCAGGTTCACCAGAAAGGTGGTTATTACGATCTCCGTTACCCCGGCTCCGGAGGCCAGGAGTGAGAGAAAAATGAACTGGGAGGCTCCGGCGAACACGATCAGGGAGACGGCTACGGTCTCCATGAAAAGTAAACCCGTATTTCTTCCGAGCAGCCCGAAAGCCACGGCGGTGGTGAAATATCCCACCAGAACCGGTATCCCCTCTTTTATCCCTCTTCCTATCATGGGCCAAGTATAGAACGGAAAAATCAAACTTGACAAGTGGCCCTTTATGGCTCACTCTTTACCGAAGGAGCTGACCATGAACATTGGAGAAAGAGTGAAAACACTTCGGGAAGAGAGAAATATTTCCCTGGCCGACCTGTCCGAAAGGACCGGCCTGAAAGAGAAGGATATCGTCAAGATAGAGGAGGGCGCCCTGATTCCCGGACTGGCTCCTCTGGTAAAAATCTCCCGGGTCATGGGGGTTCGTCCCGGTACTTTCCTGGATGATTGCGAGAATATCGGTCCCGTGGTTACCCGTTCCGGCGATACGATTGAAGCCACCCGCTTCTCCTCCCGGGAAAAGGGAGACGAGGCGGACATGACCTTTCGCGCCCTGGCCCATAACAAGGCGGGCCGCCATATGGAACCTTTTATGATAGATGTGGAGTCCGGTTCTTCGAAGCATGTGAAGCTCTCTTCCCACGAGGGAGAGGAGTTCATCTATGTGATGAATGGCTCCGTGGAGATTCGTTACGGGAAGGATAAAATCGTCCTGGACAAGGGGGATTCCATCTATTACGATTCCGCCGTTCCCCACCATGTGCACACCGCCGGTGAAGAGAAGGCTAAGATCCTCGCCCTGGTCTACACGCCCTTCTAGGGGGATGCCATGGCAGAGATGATTGAGAAAACCATAGACCGGGTCTTCCGGGATCTGTGCGAAAGTACTCCGGACAAGGAATTTATTATCTACTCCGACCGGGACCTGCGCTGGACCTTTCGCCAGTTCGACGAACGGGTCAACAATCTGGCCAAGGGTCTTCTGGCCATAGGGCTGGGGAAAGGGGACCACGTGGGCATCTGGGCGACGAACGTACCGGACTGGCTCACCTTCTTCTTCGCCACCGCCCGCATCGGGGCGATCCTTGTGACGGTGAATACGAACTACAAGCTTCACGAATTGGATTACCTCATCGGACAGTCGGACATCAAGGCCCTGGCCATAATCGATGGCTGGCGCGATTCGGATTACGTGAAGATGGTACAGACCCTGATCCCCGAGCTTCATGACTGCGAAAGGGGGCAGCTGGCGAGCGAGAAGTTCCCCTATCTGAAGAATGTCATCTTCATGGGGGCGAAGAAGCACCGGGGCATGTACAATACCCAGGAGCTGATGCTGATGGGATCCTATCAGGAGGATGACGAGGTCAATGCCCTGAGCCGGATGCTCGATTGTCACGATGTCATTAATATGCAGTACACCTCGGGGACCACCGGGTTTCCCAAGGGGGTGCAGCTGACCCATCACAACATCCTGAACAACGGGTTCAATATCGGGGAGTGCCAGCGGTTCACCTCCGATGATATTCTATGTCTCGCCCCGCCCCTGTTCCACTGCTTCGGCATCGTGCTGGGGGTGATGGCCGTCCTGACCCATGGAGCCGCCGTGGTTCCCATCGAATCTTTCGATCCCCTGGTGGTGATGGCCTCGGTCCAGAAGGAGCGGTGCACCGCCCTTTACGGGGTGCCCACCATGTTTATCACCGAGCTGAACCATCCCATGTTCGATATGTTCGATTTCAGTTCACTGAGAACGGGCATCATGGCGGGCTCCCTCTGTCCCATGGAGGTGATGAAGCAGGTGGTGGAGAAGATGAACATGTCTGAAATCACCATCGCCTACGGTTTGACCGAGGCCTCTCCCGTCATGACCCAGACCCGTACCGACGATCCCCTTGAAAAGCGGGTGGCCACGGTGGGCCCCGCCCTGCCCGGGGTGGAGGTCAAGGTGGTCGACCCGGAGACGGGCAAGGATTGTCCCCCCGAGGTTCAGGGAGAACTCTGCTGCCGGGGCTACAATGTGATGAAGGGCTACTACAAGATGCCCGAGGCAACCGCCGAATGCATAGACAGGGAGGGATGGCTCCACTCGGGGGATCTGGGCATCATGGATGGGGACGGCTTCTTCCGGGTCACCGGGCGCATCAAGGATATGATCATTCGGGGCGGGGAGAACATCTACCCCCGTGAAATCGAGGAGTTCCTCTATCCTTTCGAGGAGATTCAGGATGTCCAGGTCGCCGGCGTGCCCGATAAGAAATACGGGGAGCAGGTGGGAGCCTTCATCATTCTTAAATCGGGGAAGACCCTGACCGAGGAAGAAGTACAGGACCGCTGCCGGGGAGAAATCTCCCGGCATAAAATCCCCAAATACGTCTTTTTTGTGGACGCCTACCCCATGACAGGAAGCGGCAAAATTCAAAAGTACAAAATGGGAGAGATGGCCCTTGAGCTGCTGAAGGAGAGGGGCGTTCTTTGATTGCATTCCTTCACAGGGGGCTGCCCGGGGCGGCCCTCTTTTTTTGCCTGCTCCTGAGTCTTCCCCCTCTCTTCGCCGACAGCGAATACATCATGACCGCGCCCCTGTACGGTAAAAATTACTATCTGCCCCACCTCCCTGTATACAGTTTTCCCGGCTTCTCCCCCCGGAGCGGGCGGACCGGGGACCGGTATCTCACCCTCTCCTACACGGGGCTGGACGAGTTCGTCGCCTACGACCCGGAGACCCCCGCCCTGGATTATGAGAGCTCTGTTCTGGAGGCTTCCTATCACTACCGACCCGGGGATAGGCTGATTCTGGGCGCGGATCTGCGGGTCATCTCCTATTACGCCGGATTTATGGATAATGTGATCGAGACCTTTCACTCCCTCTTCGGTTTTCCCAACGGAGGGCGGGAGCTCTTTCCCCGGAATGATCTCTATATCAATATGGACAACCGTCTGGGAGCGGATTTGACTCAGGACAAGCCCCTTATCGCTATGGGGGATACGGATCTCTCCCTGGTGTGGACCTTCCGGGAGACATCCGAGCTCTCCCTGGCTCTGGCGGGTGCCCTGAAACTGCCCACGGGCTCCCTGGAAACCCTGAGCGGGTCCGGCTATGCCGATACGGGCCTGCAGATTCTGGGAGAATGGCGGTTCCATCCCCGCTGGTCCCTTCATTTTCAGGAGGGGGTCGTCCTTCCCGGGGACTGGATGGTCCGGGGCCTCACCGGAGAGCCTGGTTATGCGGAAAAGCCCCAATCCCAGAGTTACCTGGGCCTGCGCTTCTCCCCGCGGGAGGACTGGGCTGTCATTGCCCAGTTCCGGATCAATACTTCTCCGGTCAGTTCCGACCGGGTCCGGGTCTACTCCAGCCTGGGTGAGGTAACCCTGTTTACGCTCCCCCAGACAGCCTTTCAGCTGGGGGTCAAAAAAACCTTCGGCGACTGGATTCTCCAGTGCCACTTTGAGGAGGATCCCTTTACCTACGAGGGCGCCGACATCCTGGTAAGTGTCGGGATTACGAAATTCCTCTAAGACTTCCCCTGAACCGGGCTGATTGACAATTCGGCTCCTCCCCCTCACGTAGGAGGATCCAATGAAACACCTTTTCCTGTTATTCGCGGCAACCCTTGTCTCCTGCGGCGGAAGTCCCATGACCGACGGCCCGCCCCCGGTAAAGGACAAGGTTCCCCCGGTGCTGCTTGATTTTCGGGTGGACAGCCGGGAGGAGATCACCCTGATTTTCGATGAACCGGTAGAGGTAAACCGGGAAACCATGATCAGGGAACCGGCGGGGGAAGTGGGATTCGTTTCCCGGGACGAGGGGGAGCTGACGCTCCGTTTCACTCCTGCCTGCGAGCCCGGTTCGGTGAATACCCTGCGCCTGGACGCGGCCGATTCCCGGGGTAACGGCAACTGGTTTCTCTTCGAATTTTACGCCCCCAACGAGAATCAGCCCGAACTGATAATCAATGAGGTCTCCCCCAACGGCAGCAGCTCCCGTCCGGACATGGTGGAGTTCTACGCGCTTACCGGGGGGGAGACAACAGGACTGACCCTGTTACTGGGAACGGAGGATGACTGGGACAGCCGCTACCGGTTCCCTCCCATGGAAATCGGGGAGGGGGAGTACATCATCCTTCACTGCCGGCCGGAAGGGATTGCCGAGGAGATCTCCGAGACCGGGGACGACCTGGATCTGTCCGGGGGGCGCCGGGCCGAAGCGGGGGTGCGCGATCTCTGGCCGCCGGAGGATATGAACCTGTCCGGCAGCAACGGGGTACTTACCCTGATCTCTCTTCCGGTGAAGGGAAAGTGCCGGGATCGACTGGTTTATACGAATCGGACCGGGGATCCCCAGGATCGTTACCGGGGTTGGACTTCGGCTCTCTGGCCGCAGGTACAGGAAATCAGCCTGAGGGAGGAGAACGCCCGGGGCTGGCTCTTTGAAGGGGATTTTCTTAACCCGGAAGACGGGGTCTGGTCCGACGATACCACCAGTACCCGAACCCTGTGCCGCAGCTCCCTTTCCGAAGACGGGGATACTCGGGGCGATTGGCATACGGTCCCTACCGGCGGATGCACCTTCGGCTATCCCAATACGGATGAGGTGTACAGCCCTTAGGGGATTCTCAGTTTTTCTTGATATCCCTCAGACGGAAGTCCTCGATCATGCGGGTGAGCTCCTCTTCGGCCAGGACGACCCGTTCTTCCTGGAATCCCAGTTCCCTGGCTTTACGGATGGAATCCCTCACGTCGTGGAACCAGAAGGCGGCCCGCTTGATACAGTTCTGGGTTTCTCCCAGCAGGTTGTAGTGGTAGTTGTCGGTTTCCAGCATCATCACGTATCGTTCCAATGCCAGGGGCACATCCCGGTTATCCCGTTCCCTGTTGCGGGCGTAGGTCATGTTCCAGAGCTCCTGATCCAGCTGAGCCAGAAGCCCGTTTCTTTCAGAGGGGAAAATCTTTAAAAGGAAATTTTCGACGGCTCCCCAGAAGTCCCTTTCGAACTGCTGCAGAGCGCCATAGAGACGGACTAATTCATTTGCCGCATCGGGATGGACCCGGCGGACCGGATAATGGGAGATTCGTTTTTCCAGATCCTCTACAATTTTATCGGCGAAGGATTTCTTGTTTCCTCCCCCGTTCTCTCTCTCATTCAGAGCTTCCTGTTCCGCTCTGTCACGCTCATCCTCTTCCTGCTGAATCAGCTCCTCCACCATTTCCACTTCACCCTGCAGGAAGAGCTCCAGGCTCATCCTCATCTGAAGGGCGTAGGAGTAGCGCGCTTCGAAGTCATTTTTCAGGGATATGGGAGCCATGTAGCTGGTTATGAGATGATCGTAACGGGTTCTGATCCTTTCTATGCAGCGCTCCGTTTCTTCACGGGACAGTTTGTCTTTTCTGCCGAACATAGGATCATTATAACCTCAGTCGGGCCCGTTGTCAGACAATTTTTTTCGTGGGAGAAAAAAAAGAGAGAAACCCGCCCCTACAGGAGGGACGGGGGTCATATTCGGACTGTCAGTATGTCAGTACTTCTTCTGCCGCCTCCGTTTCGGCCGGGGCATCCTCTTCCTGTTTCTTCGTCC
>JAFGPQ010000209.1 GCA_016936115.1 Spirochaetales bacterium
AATTCTCAATTCTCAATTCTCAATTCTCAATTCTCAATTCTCAATTCTCAATTCTCAATTCTCAATTCTCAATTCTCAATTCTCAATCACCAATCGCTATCAAGCGCCATCGGCCTATACGCCCTTCCACGTCCCTTAAAGAACTTGGCGAAGAACTCGTAATAATTCAACCTGAGCGACTGAATTCCCGCTGACAGGCCTTCAAGGGCTGTGACCAGTACATTTCCCAGAATCAGAACTACAATCCCCACCAGGGAGACGCCCGCTCCGCCGCTTACCATGACAGCGATACTGTAGAAGGCGGTCATCAGGCTTACATGGGCGATTCCCAGGCCGGCCACCCGCATGAAGGAAAGCACGTTGGAAAGATAGCCCGCGTACACTTCCAGTATCTCAACTACCCCTTCCATGACCGCATCGATGGCGCCGGGAGCTTTTCCGTGTCCCCTTCCTTCCCGGTGCTCCTTACGGTGATGGAGCACCTCCACCACGGGTTTGACAAAGAGAAGAGCCGTGGGCAGGATCAGGCCCAGAAAAATCCAGATATCGGCGGGAAGGCTCTGCATGTTGCTGGCCAGGAACTGGCGGATGATGAAGAAACCCGCCCCGATGATCCAGAAGCCCAGCAGGCCCCCCTTGTCCAGGAAGAGATAAAGCCACTCCTTCCGGTTGGCCAGATTAACGCAGTTGATGGCGATGCCGATCTCCATGACCGCCAGACCGAACCACAGGGTCAGCCCCAGAATAGCCATGATGGATTGAACCGGACCGCCCGAGGCATGGCCGTTCACCACGTCGTGATAATTGAACCACAGGCTGGGTGTCCAGGAAAAACCGAACCAGGATCCGAAGAGCAGCCCGAAGACGAAGGCGCTGATGCCGCAGTACATCATCAGGGGTATCAGAGTTCCCGGATCTTTTTTCTCCCGGCGGGTCTTCAGAAAACCGGAAAGGCCTATGAGAAAGATGGCCAGACCCTGTCCCGCATCGCCGAACATGAGGCCGAACATGAGAAAATAGGCCACCGCCACGAAGGGGGTCGGGTTGATAGTCCCGTACTGAGGTGTGGCGTAATTGGTAACCAGATTCTGAAAGGGTTTTAATGCTCTTGGGGATTTGAGCGCCACGGGAGGTGTCAGATTTTCCTCTTTCCGGGCGTCCTCCGCTTCGTACCACTCCAGGTAACAGCGGTTTTCACATACATCCAGAATCGCCTTTCCCAGCTCCTCCTTTCTCTCTGCCGGCAGCCAGCCGGAAAAGAGGAAGGTCCGGGCGGTCCGGCTGAAACGGTTCTGCACCTTGTAGTAGAGTTCGCTGGCCCGGAGCTCCTGCCACAGCCGCACAAGTCTCTCCTGCTCCGACCGGACAAGCTCGACAACCTGCTCCTTTTTCTCTCTCTGCTCCCGCTTGATAGCGTTCATCTGTTCTTCCAGATCCTTCAGGAGCCGTTCCTTGCCGTAATCGTTGTAGCGGAAGCCCTCCCCTTCGGCAAAGCCGACCTGTCCCAGAGCGGCGGTAACCCGGGATTCGTCCCGCTTCAGGGAAATCAGCATGAAAAAGTCAGGCTGTTCCCCCGCGTTGATCAGGGCGGTGGGCATCTCTGTCAGGAGTTTTTCCAGCTGGGGGACGTTCCGGGGATCCATATGGCCGGTGCGCATCTTCAGAAAGGCGTAGGCCGATTCGGAACGGGCCAGGGAGTTCAGGTCGTTCACCAGCTCCATCTGTCGGCGGATCTCTTCGGTTTTGAGATACTCCTGCTGCAGCCGGTTCTGCTCCTCCCTGATCGCTTCCACCTTCCCCGCGATATCCCGAATCTTCTTATCGGTCCTATCCGGATCGGAAAGTTCCAGTTCCGCCAGATCCTCCGCCCGGGGGGCGGGCAGTTCCGCCGATGCCAGGGAAAGGAGATACTCGGTGCGCCTGCGCACCTCGGCGAATTTCTCCAGAGACACCCGGGGTTCCACCTGGGTCAGCTTCTCCCCCATCTCCCGTGATATCTCCTTGATCGAGATAAAATCCAGGACCCCCTTCTCGAGGAGACACCGGGTCAGTTTGTCCATATCCTGTTCCATGACCACGGCGGAAAGCTGTTTCATGGCGGTCGTCATAATCATAAAAGCCCCCGGACCCGTTCGGGAGAGAGGCGGTAGAATTTCGCATTCAGTACCAGCATGAGCCGGGTGATCTCCCGTTTGGAGAAGTGGAAGTAGGCCAGAATCACCCCGATGGAGAAGGGATAACCTCTCAGGGCTTTGCGGGACTCCCCGTCCATCACCGTATCGTAGGCGGTTTCCATAAAGGTCAGGCTGTCCCGGGCCCCGGCGGAATCCGCATTCAGAAGGGCGGCGTATTCGGGGAAATACCTCTTGAGAAGGGCGCCGTGGTGGAAGTCTTCTCCGGAAAGTTCCCGCACCAGAGTATTCCGGTTCAAACGGAGACCTCCTGCGATCAGGGAGCCCAGAATCTTGTCACCGTCCATCTCAAAATAGTGCTTGAGCCGCACCACCGTATTCAGATTGATCAGATCGATCTGGGCGCCGATGGCCTTCCGAGCCGGTTCCCTGTCCTTTCGGGGCAGCGTATCGATACTGTCCCAGAGGGATTCGTAATACATCTTGTCCAGTTCCAGCTCAATGGGAAAGAGGGTCCCCTTCTTAAAGGATTCGCTGGAGCCTTTGGCTATCGGGGCCATATAGGGTGTTCCGTTCAGCAGGGAGATAATATCGGTGATCTCCTCCGCATTGATAAGGGCGTCTATGGGCAGGTTGTTCTGTATCTTCTCTTTGAAAATATAGCCCGTATAGGGGTTGATATCCCGGCCCCGTATCTTGCGGTCGAACCAGAGGCGCAGGAGATTTTTCAGATTGTCCGATTCGTAGTAAAGAGTCAGCTGATTGAGAAAGGGCTGAAGCGATTTATCCACCTTCCCGTAGAGGTCCCGGTAAAGATCCACCTCGGCCACATAAAGGGCGTTTTCACAGGTGCGGATATCCCCGGTGTCTTCGTAGAGGGAAACGAGAAAATCGTAGCGGCTGTTCTTGAGCTGGGCCATGGCGGCGGACAGATTTTCACTGTCGGCCAGGCGATTGAAAAAATCGTCGGTCAGTAGCTGACTGAGACGTCCCCGAAGACGGGCGTTGATATAGGCGTAACGTTTCAGCTCGGACATGGATGTACCTCTAGTGTGCCACGGTTCGGCGATTTTTGCCAGTTTTTTTTATACGAACCGCCGGATTATCCCTTAGAACAGGGATGCCCGGTTTCTCAAGGTGATCGAAAGTGCCCCTAGGCCCTTGACGAAAAATAAACATTGGGATTAAAACATGAATCATGGGACAGGCTTATCTGAAAAACTACCTCTCCTCCTTCGCCGGAGACGTCCGCCGGATCAGAAAGTTCTACGGTTTTTCTCGGGAGGAACTGGCCGAACGGGCGGGGATACACCCCAACACGGTGGCCGTGGCGGAAAGGGGGGAAAGGGATCTGAACACCATCACCCAGACCCGCCTATTCGCCGCCCTGGGATGCCGGGAAGTCCGGCTTTGCGACGGCTGCCTGGATCTTTCCTTTGCCGAACAGTTCTGCTGCCGGGCTGACATTCTCGCCCTTGACGAGCCTTACATCATCCGCTGCATCGGGGAAATGGTCCGGCGCAAACGACTCGCCCTGGACCTGACTCTGGAGGATCTTGCCTCCCTGACCGGTTTCCATCTCAACAGCCTGTGGAACTGCGAGAACGGCCTGGTCATCCCCAAGGGGAATACCCTTGTCAGGCTTTACCAGGCTCTGGGAATCCGGGGGGTTGAGGCGGAGTGTGGGGGATTGAATATAAACTGATTTTCACAATTCCCTGTGTGGAACCGAATCCTGAACCGGGGGTAACCTTATTCTGATATTTATCAGAAGGAGTTATACCAATGAAATTCTTACATCCCTTTACGTTTCTTTTGTTTTTTCTCCCGGTCCTTCTTTTCCTCTCCTGTGATGCTCTGCAGGGAACCGATGAAGACCCTGCCCCTCCCTGGACGCCCCAGTACGCAGATAATGTGACTATTGTAGACTCCGACATCAACTCCGCAGCAACCTGGCAGGAAGGAAAAGTTTACTATGTAGACGACATCATCAGAATCACGGCCAGCGGTACTCTGATTATCCAGCCGGGGACTATTGTGAAGTTTACCCATGGAGGTAGTCTGTGGGCCGAAGCGGGTTCCCGGATCTATGCCAACGGAACATCCTCAAAACCGATTCTCTTCACTTCCGCCAGCGATGCCTCCGCCGGTGGAGATTCGATTCTGAACGACGGAAATCATGCCCCCCTGGCCGGTGACTGGCACAATGTAGCCCTGGAAGAGGGTGGAACGGGAAGCGAATTCTCCTGGTGCCGCTTCAGCTGGGGGGGAAGGGAGAAGTATGCCGTGCTGAGTCTCGGAACCGATAGCGAAGCTAGTGTGGAAAACTGCATTTTCTGCGACAACCTGGGTGGCAATCCCTACGACAGCAATCAGGGCACGGCTACTCTGGACGCTTCCGTGGCAGCTGCCGGCACGGTCATAAGGGGAAATCTTTTTTACCGCAATTCCTGGCCTCTGGCCATCAGCTGCGCCATGGATCTGGACGATACCAATAGCTTCTCCTTCGACGAAAGCGGTGATCCGGCCACAGAAGAGGAGACCAACAGTCACCAGGGAATCTTCGTCAATTACGGGAACATCTCCGGTACGGTGGAATGGGACGAGACTGAGGTACCCCTGTGCTTCTTCGGAAATCTCCTGCGGGTGACATCCACGGGAACCCTGACAATTGCCGGCGGAGCGATCATTAAAAGCAGCAGCTCCTCTTTCCTGTTCGAATACGGCTCTGTTGTAAACAGGACCGGTGCGATATTCACCTCATACAGGGACGATTCTCTCCTTGGAGATACCAATGCCGACGATACCTCTTCCGCGGCAGCGGACGGTGACTGGGAAGGAATCTGTGTCCAGGACTCCGATAATAATCCCTTCTGGCTTCTCAGGGACAATAACGGAACCGTCCGCTACTCCCTCTATACCCTGGGAGACTGAACCGGGAAATTCCTAAGAAACCGAAGGACCTTTCCCCCGGTGCCCCCGGGGCGGCTTCCCGGTCCGGCTCTGCACCAGGCGCGAGAAATAGGCCGGATCCCGGAAGCCGCAGCGCCAGGCGATTTCCGAAACCCTGAGAAAGGAGTCCTGCAAAAGGGAGAGACCCGTTTTCAGGCGCAGGTCCCTCAGATAATCGGAAGGGCTTTTACCGGTCTCCCGGACAAAGAGACGGGAGAGAACGGACCGGTGCATTCCGGCCTTCTCCGCCAGGGCATTAATGTCAAAGGCGGGATCGGAATAGTTGTCCCTGATCAAGCGCCGGACCTGGGCGACGCGAAAATCGCCCTCCCTTTCGTCGGCAGGGATATCCACCTCCGCCAGAAGCCCCATCACCAGGGCGATGGCTCTTTTCTGGGAGGCGAAGGTCCCTTCCCCCACCAGAACCCGGAGCTGACGGAATCGCTCCGGAGGCAGCTCCCCTGCGGCATAACAGCCCGCACTCAACCCGAACCAGTTAAGGGGATCGTTCCCCTCCGGCCCGTCCAGGGTGAACCAATAGAAATCCCAGATGTCGGACAGGGCGGTCAGGTCATGCTCCAGGCCGACGGGCAGAATCACCAGGGAGCCCCTTTTCGCCGGGATCTGTTTCCCCGAAAGGGAGAATTGTCCCTCTCCTTCACAGGTATACCACACTTCGGCAAAGTGGCGGGGACGGAACTGCTGGTTCCAGTACTTCCTGACCCTGTAGTGCCCCGTGCTTCTGATACCAAAGGGAAGCCGGGAGGAGGGCCTGTCTGTGGGGCGATAGGTCATTTCCATCATAATTGTCACCAATATCCAAATATTACGACATTTTTATCATTTATACACCATATATTAGCACTAAAATATAGGCACCCTATTTTCAGGAGAACCGAAATGACAAGCTATCCTCACTATCCCAAACGCAAAGTGACGCTCCTTGACGGAGTCTGGGATATGATCTATCTGGGAGATCAGTGCGATCTTTCCAAGTTAAAGCCTTCCGATTACAGTCCGGCGGAGAGGACCATCATCCCCGGCTGTTTCGATACCCGGCCCGATCTGGCGGGAAAACGGGGCACCGCCCTCTACCGGACCGGCTTCTCTCTGTGCCCGAACCGGGCGGGGGAACTTCGCTTCCACGGCCTGGGCCTCTGGTGCCGCATCTATGTGGACGGGGAAGCTCTCTATGAAGGGGCCTTTCCCTATAGCGGATTCTCCGTAACCGTTCCCCCGGCGGCCGATGAGAAACGGCAGCTCGATGTGTTGATCGACAACCGTTTCGACTTTGACCGGGTTCCCCTGCAGGAGCAGTACTTCGACTTCTACGCCTATGGCGGTATTTACCGGTCCGTGGAACTGCGGGAGCTTCCGGCGAAACCGATAAGCCGGCTTCAGGTCATCCCCCGGGATCCTGCAGCGGGAAAAATCAGCCTGAGACTGATGCCCGGTTACAAAACAGAAGAAAAGAAACTCCAGGCCTGTATCAGCATCAACGGAGGAGCCGCCGAAGAGATTGATCTCACAAGAGAAGGAGACCTCTTTACCGCAGAGTTCCGGATAAGCAATCCGGAACTCTGGAGCCCCGAATCCCCCCGACTCTACACGATCACCCTGGAAACGGAAGAAGACGCGGTCACGGAGCGGTTCGGCCTCCGGTCGGTGAAAGCGGAAAAGGGTCAGGTTTTTCTGAACGATGAACCGGTGAAGCTTCTGGGTTTCTGCCGTCACGAGGCACACCCCCAGTTCGGCCCCGCCCTTCCCCTGGACCAGATCCATCAGGATCTGCTCATTCTCAAGGATCTGGGAAGCAATTTCATCAGGGGAAGCCACTATCCCCAGGATCCCCGTTTTCTTGATCTCTGCGATGAGATGGGTTTTCTCATTTGGGAAGAGAGCATCGGCTGGGGACAGCGGGAGAAATCCTTCACAAACCCGGAATTCCACAAGCAGCAGGTGGAGCAGACAAGGCTGATGGTTCGCAACAGTATCAATCATCCCTCGATTATCATGTGGGGTTTCCTGAACGAGGGAGCCAGCAACGAGGAGTATGCCCGGCCTCTGTATACGGATCTTTTCAAAACGATCCGGGAAGAAGACCGCAGCCGTCCGGCCACTTACGCTTCCATGTTCCCCTATGAGGATCTCTACTGGGACCAGGCGGATATTATCAGCATAAACAAGTATCCCGGATGGTATTCCGAGCGGGATGAAACACGGCCCCTTGAGGAAGTTCCCTCCGAACTGGATAACTATATCAAAGAAGTGAAAAAGAGAGGGCTCGCAGACAAACCGGTACTGATCTCTGAAATGGGGGCCGGGGCTTTCTACAGCTGGCGCGATCCCCATCACGCCCACTGGAGCGAAGAGTATCAGGCCGATTTCCTGGATCAGCTGACCCGGGAGATCACCTCCCGTTCCGAGTACTGCGGCATCTCCCTGTGGCAGTACTGCGACTGCCGGACCTATGACAACCGAAACGCCCTTCACCGCCCCCGGGGATTCAACAACAAGGGCATCGTGGATGAATACCGCCGCCCCAAGCTGGCCTATGGGAGGGTAAGGGAAAACTTCCGCAAAAGCAAGGCATAGGAGAGAATCTAAGAGAGGTCTCTGATACGGACTTCGGGACCTTCCGCACCGGGGAAGAGATTTGCCAGCTCTTCCTCGGTGGTCTCCCCGTAATGATAGGGGATGAGAATCGCCGGATGAAACAGTCCGGCCGCCTCCCTAGCCTGGGCCGGGGTCATGGTGTAGGGCTGATTCACCGGGAGGAAGGCGATGGAGATATCCCTGAGATTCTCCATTTCGGGAAGGGGTTCCGTATCCCCGGCCACATAGACCCGCAGGGAGCCGAAACTCAACACATAGCCGTTGTCCCGTCCGGGAGGGTGAAATTTCTCCCGGCCCGGGGTGGTATTCCGGGCGGGAACCGCTTCGATGCGAATATCCTCCAGTTCCAGATCCTCCCCGTTCTGCAGAATCCGGATATTATCTATCCCGGAAGAAGCCTCCGCCGAGGAGGGGTTCATGATAAGGACCGTATCTGGGGATATGAGGTTTTCCAGGGCGATGGGATCCAGATGGTCCCCGTGCTCATGGGTGATGAGGATGATATCCGCCTTGTCCCATTCGGAGTAATCCGTAAAATCCGAAACCGGATCGATATGCAGGGATTTCCCCTTCCACTCCATGGCCAGAGTGCCGTGGCCCACATAGGCTATGGAAAGGTCCCCCTCCTTTCCCTCGAATTTTTCCGTCACAAAATCGCTCTGTCCCACAAATCCCTCCTATTCAGAAAATACCGCTTCAATCCGTTTCATGTCATCGCCGCTCAGGGAGATTTCCACTCCACGGATCACGCCGTCCACCTGATCTTCCCGGCGCATTCCGGTTATCTCAAGGGAGCTGCTGCCTAATTTTCTTGTTAGCATAGTTGATCCTCTTTACTATCATACTCCTTTCACTGGGCCTTCGCAACGCGGAATCGGAGTAAAAGAAAGGGGCTGTTCCCGTCGGAACAGCCCCTCGTGTTATCCTTGAGCATCTTTCAAAACTTAGAAATAACGTAATTTTATTAATGGATAGAAAGCTCAATCTTTTATATGATTTGTTTACCAGAACAC
>JAFGPQ010000210.1 GCA_016936115.1 Spirochaetales bacterium
ATCGCTACGGGACTCCCCGTGGGAGGGGACATGGAGTATGCGGACAGGCTGAGCGTGGCCCGGTCGCTACGGGCCCGGCAGAACCTGAACGACTGAAAACAAGCATATTGCAACTCAGCCTATTTGCTCGCCTTTTGAATTAAGTGCACCAGCAAAAAAAAGGCTGCCCGGGGGCAGCCTCTTTTATTCGATTCCGTTCTCTTAGTCTTCTTTGAAGAAAATGGATCTCTCGTTTTCCATTTCGAAGAAATGAATCTTGGAAAGATTGCAGGTAAAGGAAATCTCGTCTCCCACTTTGAAGTCGGAAGAGGGAGCTGTTCTGGCAATGAGCGTGCTTTCGGCAGTACTCAGCCAAACATGGGTTTCCGCGCCAAGGGGCTCGATAACATCAACATTAGCGGTAATGAAGTTGTTCGGATCTACCTTGCGCACTTCTTCCAGATCCTCCGGTCTTACTCCGAAGAAGATCTCTTTTCCCACGTAGGGTTTCAGGCCTTCTTCGTATTCCTTACCGGGAACGACACTGACGCCGGCGCCCTTAACCACGATGCTGCCGTTTTCTTCCACAATCTTTGCGGTGAGAATGTTCATCGGAGGAGATCCGATAAATCCGGCAACGAATCTGTTGATGGGCTCATTATAGAGTTTGAGGGGGGTACCGATCTGCTGAATAACGCCGTTCTTCATAACAACGATCTTATCACCCATGGTCATAGCTTCGACCTGGTCATGGGTTACGTAGATCATGGTAGCCTGCAGTTTCGCATGGAGACCGGAAATCTCCGCTCTCATCTGTACTCTCAGTTTAGCATCAAGGTTGGAAAGGGGTTCATCGAAGAGGAATACCTTGGGTTTACGAACGATGGCGCGACCTACGGCAACGCGCTGTCTCTGACCACCGGAGAGAGCTTTCGGTTTTCTGGAAAGGAGCTCTTCGATATCCAGGATTCTGGCAGCTTCGTTTACACGGGTCTCGATCTCATCCTTGGCATACTTTCTGATCTTCAGACCGAAGGCCATGTTATCGTAAACGGTCATGTGAGGATAGAGGGCGTAGTTCTGGAATACCATGGCGATATCCCTGTCCTTGGGAGCCTCATCGTTAACTCTTTTACCGTCGATTAAGAGATCGCCGTCCGTAATGTCTTCGAGACCGGCAACCATTCTGAGAGTGGTAGACTTACCACATCCGGAAGGTCCTACAAGAACAACAAATTCCTTGTCGTTGATGTGGATGTTGGCGTTGTCAACAGCTTTTACGCCGCCGTCATACACCTTGCAAATGTTTTTGAGAATTACCTCAGCCATAGAAACCTCCTATGGTTATACTATTAGTGTGGTTTCATTCTATAACGGCTTTTTTTATTTGTCAAAGAAAAACTTCAAAAATGTTAATTGTCGGTTAATACACCCTAAAGTCTGTTTCTGACCACTCTTACAGGCCAATGATCCTGTCAATCGCGGCTATGTCCGAGTGGGTTTCCAGGGTGTCCGCCAGCCTGTCCAATTCCCCTTCCCGGGCCTCTTCCAGGGAGCGGGCGGGACCTGCGGGAGACCATCCCAGAGAGGAGAGCCACTGCCTGCGGAAGGGGGGATCGTCGAAAAGTCCGTGAAGGTAAGTCCCCCACAATCGGCCCTTTTCAAGGCTGAGCCCTTCCCCCTCTCCCGTCAGGGGATCGACAAGAAGGGGATTCCCTTCGGCCCGGCTTCGGCCCATATGGATCTCATAGCCCCGGAGTGTCTCTCCCCTACCGGGAAGAACCCAATCGCTTCGGACCGTTTTCTTTACCGGTTTCATAACCGTGTCCAGGGGAAGAAGCCCCAGCCCCTGCTCGGTTCCGGGAACACCTTCTATGCCGTCCGGGTCGGCAATCGTCCGGCCCATCATCTGATAGCCCCCGCAGATGCCCCCCACGGAGACGCCCCTGTCACGGGCCAGGCCGGTGATGCGCCGGGCCAGACCGGTCTTTTTGAGCCATTCCAGATCATCCCGGGTGGATTTGCTCCCCGGAAGAATAATCCCCCGGGGATTTCCCAGCTCTTCGGGACGGGAGACGAAGCGGATACTCACTCCCTCCTCCAGGGTCAGGGCATCCATATCGTCGTAGTTGGACATGCGGGGGTAATTGATGACGGCGATCTCCGTATCTCCCGAACCGAAGATCCGGTTCTTCTCTATGAAGACCGAATCCTCCTGGGCCAGGTGCAGATTCTCCATCATGGGAATGATCCCCAGGGTGGGTCTCCCCTCGGTCAGGTCTTCCAGCATTTTCAGGCCCGGCTTCAGCAGTTCCGCATCTCCCCGGAATTTATTAAAAAGGAACCCTTTGATCAGTGTCTGCTCATCCGGATCCAGAAGATTCAATGTGCCGTAGAGAAAGGCGAAGGATCCCCCCTGATCGATATCCACGGCCAGCAGGACCGGGGCGTTCAGATAGCGGGCTACCCGCATGTTCACGATCTCCGTCTTCTTCAGGTTGATCTCCGCCGGACTGCCCGCCCCTTCGGCGATGATCAGATCATTCTCGGCAGCCAGCGAGTCCAGGGAGTCGGTAACATGGTCCCAGAGACGGTTCCTCTCTTTATAATAGAGACTGCCCGCCGCCGTCTTGAGAGGCTTGCCCATAAGGACGATCTGGGAACGCTGGTGGGCTTCGGGCTTGAGCAGTACCGGATTCATACGGATATCCGGTTCCCGCCCCGCGGCATAGGCCTGCAGCGCCTGGGCACGGCCCAGTTCCAATCCGTCCGGGGTGACGAAGGAGTTCAGGGCCATGTTCTGGGCCTTGAAGGGGGCCACCCGGTAACCCCGGCGGGCATAGATCCGGCAGTATCCGGCCACGAGAAGACTCTTGCCCACGTTGGAGGCGGTTCCCTGTATCATCAGCGTTTTGGCGGTCATGGGGGTATTATAGGGCAGCTGATGTCAGTACGGATAGCCCATTCAGCTGCAGCTCTCCTTCAGGGAATCGAGCACCCGCTCCCAGGCCCGGGCGAAGTAATCGAACACCCGGTCCCACTCATCCCCCTCCAGCCAGCCCAGATGGGTCAGGGTGACCTCCGTTTCCCGGGCCGACATTTCCTTCAGTTCCAGAACCACCCAGGTCTTGTGTTCATGATTCCGAATCTCTTCAAATTCGGGGGGCGCATTCCAGGTGAAGGAGAGCATACGTTCGGGCAGGTAGCTCAGGATCCGGTTCCCTTCGCCTCCCCGCAGGCCTTCCGGGCTATCCATGAGGAAATAGATTTCGAAATATCCCCCCAGTCGGAGCTCGATCCTGTTATCGGGTCCGAAAAAAGAGAGAAGTCCTTCACGGGTGGTCCATTTCTTCCAGACTTCATCGGCGCCGCAGGGAATTGTGCGTGTTACTTCTATATTTTTTCCTTTCATAATTCATCATCCTCTCATAAAACTAGTGTCTATATTAAATATAGTGATTAAATGGGTGAAAACCATTTTTCATGGTAGGGGATATGGAGTATTACGAAATTATTGAGCAATCTCTGAAATATATTGAGGAACGGCTTTAGGAAAAGCTGAATCTGGACGGGGTCGCGGAGCACTTCCATATGTCCCGCTACTACTTTCACCGCCTTTTTTCCGCTGTGACCGGATCTCCACTCAACGGGTATCTTCTATCCCGCATCGATGTCCAGGAGAATCCCATTGAGCTGATCCGGATCTTTTCTCCCGGGGACAGGGATATGACCGATTATGAGATCTGCGTTCCCATAAAAAAGCTGGAGGGAGAGTGACCCCGGCTGATTACAGCAAGGATTGACAATTTTTTCCAGCCGAAGGGGAGTAATTTGATTCCATCATTATTCCTGAAGGAGGAAAATCATGAACCACACAATCACAAGGGTATTTCTGAAACGCCTTTCCACTCTGATGCTGGCGGCGGGGGGCTCCCTTTATATCTTCATCCAGTTCATCCATCCCCTGGACAGCAGTGTGCAATCCGCCTTCGACAGTTTCAAAAAATCCAATGCGGGGACGGTGAATTTTGCGGACGCCCCTTTTTACGGGGAGTATTCCATCGGCTATGCTTCTTAAGCGTGGACGGTCAGAGCAGCCCTTTTCACGGATGCGGCGAAGCGGATGAGAGTGCCCAGTTCGTTCTTCTCCGCCGAGCCTTCGGCGCAGGTCACCGATGTGACATTCCGCAGCAGCAGGGAGAAATCGGCCTTAACCGTTGTCACATCTATCACAAGGGAATCCCCTTCCGAATGGAAAAGGATATCATTGGATGGATTCCCTTCACTGTCGCTTATGCGTACCTGTTGGTTCCGGGGAAAACCGTTGATGTGATAGCAGACCCCCTCGGCATAGTCGTAGTCCGGTCTGTCCGAAACGGCCCCCACCGGAACGACCGAATCGGGTTTCATCATCAGGGGAAGGGTGAGGTAACCGTGTTTCTCCGAAACGTATCTTCCCCCTTCCACCCCTTCGTTGGTAAGGAAATTCAGCCATTTCCCTTCGGGCAGATAGTAGGAGACCTCTCCCTTTTCGCTGAAGACGGGGGCGACCAGCAGGCTCGCTCCCATAAAATACTGTTTGTCCAGAAAGCGGCAGCTGATGTCATGGGGATACTCCAGAACCATGGGGCGCATCATGGGAACTCCCGATTCCGACGTGTCCACCGCGCTTGAGAAGAGATAGGGCATGAGCCGGCATTTGAGACGGCTGAAGAAGCGCACCACCTCCACGCTCTCCTCGTCGTAGGCCCAGGGGACGCGGTAGGAGCTGCTTCCGTGCAATCGGCTGTGTGTCGACAGGAGGCCGAAGGCAGCCCAGCGCTTATATACGTCCGGGGTGGAGGTGCTTTCGAAGCCCCCGATGTCGTGACTCCAGAATCCGAAGCCGGAAAGACACAGGGAGAGACCTCCCCGCAGGCTTTCGGCCATGGACTCGAAACTGGAAGAGCAGTCGCCCCCCCAGTGAACGGGAAACTTCTGGCCCCCCACCGTGGCGGACCGGGCGAATACCAGAGCTTTTCCCTTTCCCAGCTCCCCCTCGAGGAGATTGAACACCACCCGGTTGTAGAGGTAGGTGTAGTAGTTGTGCATTTTCAGGGGATCCGAACCGTCATGGTATATCACATCCGTGGGAATCCGTTCCCCGAAATCGGTTTTGAAGGTATCAACCCCCATATCCATCAGGACTTTGAGTTTGCTCTCGTACCAGCGGCAGGCTCCCGGATTGGTGAAGTCCACGATTCCCATGCCCGGCTGCCACAGATCCCACTGCCAGACGTCGCCGTTCTCCTTCTTAATCAGAAAACCCTGCTCCTTCCCTTCGGCGAAGAGGGGGGATTCCTGGGAGATATAGGGATTGATCCACAGGCAGATATGAAGTCCCTTCGCCTTCAGCCTTCTAATCATGCCGGGGGGATCGGGAAAAACGTCCCTGTCCCAGGTGAAATCGCACCAGTTGTAGGCCTTCATCCAGAAGCAGTCGAAGTGGAAGGTATGGAGGGGAATCTCCCTCTCCCGCATTCCGTCCACAAAGGAGGTCACCGTTTCTTCGTCGTAATCGGTGGTAAAGGAGGTGGTCAGCCAGAGCCCGAAGGACCAGGAAGGGGGCAGGGCGGGCCTGCCGGTCAGGGCCGTATAGTTTTTCAAAACGTCCTTCAGATCGGAGCCGCCGATGATAAGGTACTCCAGTTCCTCTCCGGGGACGGAGAACTGAACCTTGGCCACCTTCTCCGATCCCACTTCAAAGGAGACCCTTTCCGGATGGTTCACCAGAACGGCGTATCCCCGGGAGGTCATATAGAAGGGGATGTTTTTGTAGGACTGCTCCGAACTGGTTCCCCCGTCCTCGTTCCAGATATCCACGGTCTGTCCGTTTTTTATGTAGGGGGTGAACCGCTCCCCCAGGCCGTAGACCTTTTCGTCCACGGAAAGATGGAGCTCCTCTTTGACAAAGGCGCCCCCGTCGTCCGTTTCCATATATCCCATATTCCGGACCCCCGTATGGGTCAGCTCTCCCCGGGAGTTTGCAAAGGAGATATTCCAGTCCCCCGACCGGGCTATGGTCGCGGTAAGCTCCCCCGAGGTAAAGACAAGGGATTCCGCCGATTCGGAGAAGCGGATCTCCGGTTCTGCCTCGGTCAATTCAAAGGCGGGCCCCTTTGCTTCCTTTCCCCGGTGATGGGTTATCCTCACCCGGATGACATCTTTCAGGGGGGAGGAGAGTTCCACATTGAGAACGGCCCCGAAGAGGGTCATGCCCCGGTGGCTTATGGGGTGGGTGGGCGCCAGAAGGGAGAGGCGGTCCTCTTTTATGGTATAGCGGTACACTTCGGCCGGAAAAGAACCGGTAACCCCTTCCTGTAATAACCAGTTGCCGTTGGTAAATTTCATATTGTCTCCTACTCCTTGACCGAACCCAGGGTGATTCCGGTGATAAAATATTTCTGAAGCATGGGGTAAATAACCATGACCGGTATGACGGCAATGAAAAGTTTGGCCGCGTTAAGGGTCTGGTTTGACAGCTCCGAAAGAATCTTGTACTGATCCTCGGACATGCTGGCCGTATTCAGAACCACCACCAGCTGCTGGATGTAGGTCTGCAGGGGGTAGTCTTCGGCTTTGCTCATAAGGACAAGTCCGTTGAAGAACTCGTTCCAGTGAAAGACCGCATTGAACAGGATGATCGTGGCGATGACCGGTTTGGAGACGGGTATGACGATCTTGAAGAGAAGATACCAGGGGCCCGCCCCGTCCACCACGGCCGCTTCCTCCAGATCTTTGGGGATATTGCGGATGAAATTCATCATAAGGATGACATGGAACATGGGAAGGCTGGTTCCCAGCACCAGTCCCCAGATCGTGTTGTTCAGATGGAGAGACTTCATGGTCACGAACCAGGGCACGGTGCCCCCGTTGAACAGCATGCAGAAGATGACCGTCCACATGATGACGTTTCTGGCGGGGAATTCCCGATTGCTCTTGCTCAGGGGGTAGGCCATGAGGGTGATCGCCCCGATGGAGACGAGGGTTCCCAGAAAAACCCTCTCTATGGAGGTGAGGAAGGACTTCCAGAAGAGGGTGTCCTCCATTATCCTCGTATAGGAGGTAAGATTGAACCCCCGCGGCCACAGGGTGACCAGTCCGGCGGCGGCATAGGATTTCTGGCTCAGGGAAACGCATAGGGTATACCAGATGGGAAGTATGCAGGAGAGGGCCACCAGGGAGAGCAGTATGATATTGAATATGTCGAACAGGCGGGAGCCGAAACCCTTGTCCAGGTAGGCTATGCTTGTCCGCGTATCGGATTTCTCTTTTTTTATTGACATTTTTGACCCTTTAGAAAATACGGTAATTGGCATATTTGTAGGCTATCCCGTAACCTATGGTAATGAGGATGAACCCCACCGCCGATTTGAGGAGTCCCACCGCCGTGGCCAGGGAAAACTGGAGGCTCAGAAGACCGGTGCGGTAAACCCAGGTATCGATGATGTCCCCGGTGGAGTAGACCAGGGGATTGTAAAGATTGTACACCTGATCGAACCCGGCATTGAGTATGCTTCCCATGCTCAGCACCAGTATCAGAACCACGGTGACCGCGATCCCGGGAAGGGTGATATGCCACATGCGCTGGAACCGTCCCGCCCCGTCGATGGCGGCGGCTTCGTATAGGGCCGGATTGATTCCGGTGAGCGCCGCCAGATAAATAATGGCGTTATAGCCGAAGTTCTTCCACACGTCGCTTATGACGATTATCTGCCGGAACCACTCGCTCTTTCCCAGAAACATCTGGGGATCTCCCCCCAGGGTTTTGATGATCATATTCACCGGGCCCGTATAGCCTAATAGATCCTGGAGAATACCGGCCAGAATAATCCATGATACGAAATATGGGAGATAGACGATGGTCTGGATCGATTTCTTCAGGCCCATGAGGCGCATCTCATTCAGAAGAATGGCGAAAACCAGGGGGATAAATAGATTTCCCGCGATTTTTCCCAGGGCGATGACCACGGTATTGATAAAAATCTGTTTGCTGTCGGAAAGGGTGAGCATGTACTTGAACACGTCCATGCCCACCCAATCGGAGCCGAATATTCCCAGGCCGGGATTGTAATCCTGAAAGGCCATCACAATCCCGAACATGGGCAGAATGCTGATGAAGAACAGCCAGACAAGACCGGGAGTCAGCATGATTGCATAGGGCAGGTAGTTCTTTCTCGACTTCATAACTGTTCTTCCTTTTTTTAATTGGTCAGGTCTATGACTTCCCGGGTGATATCGTCTCCGCCCTGCTTCTTCCAGTCCGCGACGAACTGGTCGAAGGCGTCGATATCTACCGCGCCGGTGATGATCTTGAGGAATACCTCGTCCTCCATCTTCTTCAGGTTGGCCCATTTGGTTTCCATACCCTTGGTCATGCTGTAGGTCTTGCTGTAAACCCGGTTTATTTCATTTTCTCCCGAATTGAAGGGATGGGTCCCCACCAGGAGGGAGTAGAGCCTGTTGTGGCTGTTGGGATCGGCGGCCCTGTCCCAATACTTCATATCCAGATCATCAAAGGGGGCCTTCTTGACGGAAGCCACTTTCTGAACATCGTCCAGGAGAAGCTTATAGGGCTTGTATTCCGGCTTGTCGAAATCCTCCGGGGTTTTGTCCCCCCTGAGAACCTGGAGCATAGCGTCGTTGGTCACTTTGATTTCGTCGAAGGGGGCGATGGGAACGCGCACGGGATAGTTGCCGATGGTGGCCTGTTCCTTGTCGAAGGTGGATTCGTACTTCAGGAGGTAGTCATTAAGCAGGACCACCGTCTCGGGGTGCTCGTAACCCTTTCGTACGACAACATACTGGGTCGATACGGTTCCCATGTGGTTGTTCACGATCCCCTTGTCGTCCTGCAGCATATAGGACTGCCAGTTGGCCTCGGGATTGTTGGCCCAGGCATCGGGCAGGGGCCAGTAACCCATCCACCAGACACTGCCGATGATACCGGTCTGGCCGCTGACCATAAGCTGGGAACTGTCTTTTCTGATGCCGATTTGCGGGTCTATCAGACCTTCGGCGTACATGCCGGCCAGGAAGGCCAGGGCGGTCTTCGTCTCGGGCAGGATGGATCCGTAAACGGTGTTGCCCGATTTGTCCTCCACCCAGAAACCGGGATAGGCGTCCTTGCTGGAGAAGATCGCGTCGAATCCCCAGGTGTTGTTGGTGGATTCCATGAAATTGGCGTAGAGCTTGCCCCCGTTCTGGGGTCCGGCCATACCGATCGTATCGCCGGTTCCACTCATGTCGTTTTCCACGAAGGCCCGGGCCACGGCTTTGAGCTCTTCCGGAGTCTTGGGGACATCCAGTCCCAGCGCGTCGAGCCAGTCCTTTCTGATCCATACGAGGGAGTAGGAGTCGTCGGGAACGGGAATATTGGGGAAGGCCAGCATGCTGCCGTCGTAGGAGACATTGTCCATGGCCAGCCCGCCGGTCTTGTCAAAGGCGGTTTTCATATTGCTCGAAGCGTAAACGTTGTAGGAGGGGAGAAGGTCTTCCAGCATTTTCGATTTGGCCATGGCCCTAAAGGCGGTTTCGTTCACCCTCATGGCGTCGGGCAGATCGTTGGAGGCTATGGACAGGTTTACCTTCTGTTCATAATCCTTGCCCGATTGGGCCTGCCAGGCGGAGGTCACATCGATATTGATGTTTTCCTTGACGAATCTCGTGTAGATATTGTCGTCAAAGGTATTGCCCGGTCCGAAACTCTCGGTGGAGTTCACTTCCATTCCTATCTGGAGTGTGACCGGTTCCGGGTACTTCCCCAGTGGCCCTTCGGGCATATTCGCCTGCTTGCTTTCCGCAGCACCCTTACTTCCCCCGTCGCCGCTCTTTGAGCAGGCGGCGAACAGGAGCGCTGCCGACATCAGCAGCAGGATCGGGATCCGACTCTTTTTCATAATCAACCTTCCTTTAATAAAAATCTTCCTGAATTCACGGGTGGTCCGGGGACGCCACGGTCTCGGTCACCCGGGAAAAATTGTATCACCACTCCCGTCCGGACACCATGAAGAGATGTTTCGGAAGGGACTTAAGAGTTGGGAATCTGTTTTGAAAATAAAACAAAATTACATTTTTACTCGGAGATATTTTTCTTTCTGAATTCCGTGGGGGGCATCCCCGTGTAATTTTTGAAGACCGTGGAGAAGTAGCTTTCATCGGAAAAACCGCTTTCCCAGGCAATCATGCTCACCGTATCATCGGAATGGATAAGCCGCTTTTTTGCCTGTTCCAGTCTTACTTCCCGAAAGTACTCATTAAAAGAGGTGCCCACGAGCTGTTTGAAGCAGGTGGAGAAATAACTCCGGCTCATATTGACCTTCTCCGCCATATCCTTTGCGGAGATGTACTGCCCCTTCCCCTCGAGAACCATATCTACGGCCTGCTTAATGCTCCTTCGTATTTCATAGGAGAACTCCTTCTCCCCGGGAAGGGTTTCGCCGAAATACTGCTGCTCCTGATAGGAATCCAGTCTTTTTCTGAGCCGCCTCACCACCCGGGCGATCTCTTCGCCGCCCAGTTCCGTTTTTATAATGTAATCCAGGATGCCGATGCGCAGGGCCTCCTGGATATAGCTGAACTCGTCGTGCATGGTCACTATGACGCATTTCGTTCCCGGAGACAGGCGGACCAGTTTTTTGAGGAGGTCCAGACCGAACATTCCGGGCATTTCCAGATCTATGAAAGCAAGATCAACCCGGTTGGACGCGGCGAACTCCAGAGCCTCCTCTCCATTGGGCGTGTCAAAGGTCACGGTCATGGCGTAACTCTCCCACTCCACCGAATTGATCAGCCCCAACCGGGCCAGGCGGTCATCGTCCACAATCATTACATTAGTCATCCCGGTTCTCTCCTTCGTGGGGCAGCAGAATCTTTATTTCCAATCCGGAACCGGTATCCGTAAAGGATATCAGATCCTCCCTTATATAGTATGTTTCGAGAGCCGTAAAGACAAAGGAGAGCCCGATTCCCAGCTTGTCCGGTCTCAGCGTCTCCCAATCGATCCTGCCCCCCCCGTCGGTAAGGGTAAAGAGAATTCCCTCGGCCACATATTCCGCCCTTATTCTTATAAATATCTCCTCCGACTTCCCATGGAGAATACTGTTCTCTATGAGGGGCTGGAGAATGAACCGGGGGATTTCCTGCTGCAGGCCGTCCTCGCCCAGAAGGCAGTTGATTTCATAGCGGATCCTATACTTTCTGCTCTGAAGCTTAAGATACTCCTCGGCCGCGCTCAGCTCGTCGGCGATAGGGGCGACGAAACGGGATTTCTGCAGATTGTAGGAGAGAATCCTCGTCAGGGACAGAACCGTATCGTCAATCTCATTCTGCCCCTTCTCCTGGGCCATCCAGTGGATGCTGTTCAGGGTATTGAGCACGAAGTGGGGATTAATCTGAGCTCTGAGACGGCTTATCTCGGCAAAGGCCCTTTTCTGTTCTTTCTCCCTTACTTCACCCATGAGCCGGAGGATTCTCTCCTTCGCCTTCTGTATCCTTTCTATGAGAATGTCGAATTCCCGTATCCCCGTCAGGGGAATGATCGTCTCGAAGTCTCCCTTTTCCATCTGGATGACCCCTTGCATGAAGCCCTGGAGGGGTTTTCCGATTATCTTGGCAAGCATAAGGCTGAATATCAGGCAGGGGATCAGAAAGAGGGGATAGCGGACAATATTCTTTATGATGAGTTTTATCTCTATCTCCCGGACCGCCGCCGGATCGGCCAGGCAGACAATCTCCCAGCCCCGTTTCCCCGATGCGCTGTAGGTAATGTAATCCTTGCTTTCTATGGGGTCTTCCTCTGTTGAGTAGAGTGTGCTTCCCGACTCATCCCGGATCTGATAGATGAAACCCTCTTCCCGTCTCTGCAGAAGCTGTCTCTCTATCTTGGCAAAATCCGATTCCACATAGGCGTAGGTATTCCGGGACGATCCGATGTCGACCTGGCTGAGAACGCTGATGACCCGGGTCTTGTCAACCTTCATCACCGTGTCGTGGGGACCGTGGAACAGGTTCTTGTATTCCGAGTAGAGAAGGGGGAGCCGGTCCGGATCGAATTCCCGGATGACCACCGTGGTGCCTATGAAATCCATATAGGCCTCATTAAAGAAGAAGGTGCACAGGTTTATATCCGGATTGGAATAGGTCATCACCCCCATGCCCGCTTTGATATCGGTCATGATGACAGCCTTCTCTCCCACGTTCTCCGTGGCATAGAATTCCATGAGCAGTTCCCCCATGTTCCCGTAGGGGGAAAAGAGGGTGGATATGCTGTTGAGCTTTTCGTATTCGTTCTGGATCTGATCCCGGATCTGCAGCAGAAAGCTCCGGTTCTCCTCTTCTATGCGCCCGCTTATGAGATCGGAAACGATGGAGTACATGATGACCCCGGAAATGATAACGAGGATGAGGCTGTAAATGAGGGTCATCAGATTGATGCGGAACTTCAGGGTATTGAAATTGATGGCTGATTTCCTCCGGATCTGCGGTGCTGTTTATTATAGCATGACTTCTCCCGGTGATACAGGAAATGATGGAAATATAACAGGGCCTGTCTTTACTTTTTTGTCCCTTTATGTCATCTTTCTGTATGGAATCAAGAAGCATTTTTAAAAATCTCAGTCCCCTGGATCACAGGTATTACCAGTCAAACAAGGAAATATTCGAAAAACTTGCCCTGTACATCAGCGAAGAGGCCGGCGTGGCCTATTGCGCCCGGGCGGAGATCGCCCTTCTCAAGACCCATATCGAGCTTCAGGAAGGGAATGACAGGGCCCTTCTGGCCGCTCTGGACGGTCTGGAGGAGCAGATAGACCCGGAAGAGGTTTATCTCGAGGAAGAGAAGACCCAGCATAACATCCGGGCTCTGGTGAACGTGATGAACCGCAAGGTGCCCGACAGGCTGAAGCCCTACGTTCACATGGGCGCCACCAGCGTGGATATTCTGGATACGGCGAACAGCATGAAAATGCGCGATGCCACCCGGGAAGTGCTGCTCCCCCTGCTCATCGACCTGGAGGAGCATCTGATCCGCCTGGCCGAGGATAACGCCGCGGTTCCCCAGGTGGGACGGACCCACGGCCAGCACGCGGTCCCGGTGACCCTGGGCTACGCCTTCGCCGAGTATGTGAGCCGTCTGGGACAATCCATTAAAGAGATTGATAAACTGAGTCTGGACCAGCGGGGCAAGCTGGCAGGAGCCGTGGGAGGCTACAACGCCACCAGCATGATGACCGGCGATCCCTTCAAAATGGAGGAGATCTATCTGGCCCATCTGGGACTCAAGCCCTCGGAATACTCCACCCAGATGGTGGAACCCGAATACCTCTTGCGCCTGTTTCTTGAAATCAACACCGCCTTCGGTATCATCGCCAACCTGGCCGATGACCTGAGGCACCTGCAGAGAAGCGAGATCGACGAGGTCCGGGAGTACTTCTCCAGCACCCAGGTCGGTTCCAGCACCATGCCCCAGAAACGAAATCCCTGGAACTGCGAGCATGTGAAGAGCCTTTGGAAGGCCTTCGCCCCTCGCATCATGTCCTTTTATATGGATCAGATCTCCGAACATCAGCGGGACCTTTCCAATTCGGCCAGCGCCAGGTTTCAGGCGGACTATATGGCCGGTTTCGCCGCCGCCGTAGCCCGGATGAACAAAATCCTCAAGGGCATGACCGTCAACGAAGAGCAGCTCATGAAAAACCTGCGCGAACAGGGCGACATGGTTCTGGCGGAGCCCACCTATATTCTCATCGCCATGGGCGGCGTGAACGAGGGACACGAAATCGTCCGCCGGGCCACCATGAAGTGCCGGGAGACGGGAAAGAAGCTCTACGAAGTCCTGCGGGAGGATGAGCCCGAAGTCTGGGAGGTCATCAAAACCCAGATGAAGAAGATCACCGGTATGGACGGGGACGAATTTTATGCGAAGCCCGAACTGTACCGGGGCAAGACGGTAGAGAAAACTCTGGGTCTGGTGGAACGCTACCGGACGGTTTGCGAAGAGATGAAGAAAACCCTTGGGAGGGGGTAATAACGATGCAGATTGAAGAAAAACTGAGTTACGACGATGTCCTTCTGGTTCCGCGCTATTCCGAGGTTCTGCCCCATCAGGTAGATGTTTCCACGTACCTGACGAAGAAGATCAAACTGAACGTGCCCATTCTGTCCGCCGCCATGGATACGGTGACCGAAGAGGATATGGCCATAGCCCTTGCCCTTCAGGGCGGGGCCGGCGTGATTCATAGAAATCTCTCCCCCGAGGAACAGGCCCGCCAGGTCAGCCATGTGAAGCGCTACCTGAACTGGGTTATCGAAGATCCCATTATCGTCCAGGCCCATCAGACTGTAAGCGATGTGGAGCGGATCATGATCAATCAGGGCGTAACCGGTCTCCCCGTATTGGACAACGGGAAGCTCATCGGTATCATCACCAACCGGGATATGCGTTTCTGCAAGCACGGGGATCAGCCCGTGACCGAAGTAATGACCACGGACCTTATCGTGGAAAGGGGCCGGCCCACTCCGGAGACGGCGGCTCAGAAATTCTACGAGCACCGCATCGAGAAACTCCCCGTGGTGGATGAGAATAATCACCTGACCGGTCTCATCACCGTGACCGATATGGAGAAAAAGGCGAACTTTCCCAACGCCGCCACCGATGACCACGGCCGCCTGATCGTGGGCGCTGCGGTTTCCCCCAATGATCTGGACAAGAGAATTCCCCTGCTCCTTGAGAGCAAGTGCGATTTCGTCGTTCTCGATGCGGCCCACGGGGTCAGCAAGAACGTTCTGGACGCGATCAAGTATATCAAGGAGACTTGGGATATTCAGGTTATCGGAGGAAACGTAATCGACGAGGACGGTACGGAAAGGCTGATCAAGGCGGGGGCCGATGCGGTGAAAGTCGGCGTCGGTCCCGGATCCATCTGCACCACCCGCATCGTGGCGGGGATCGGGGTTCCCCAGTTTTCTGCGGTATATGATGCGGCCAAAGCCGCCGCGAAGCACGGCATTCCGGTAATCGCCGACGGGGGGATCAAGTTCTCCGGGGATATCGTCAAGGCGGTGGGAGCCGGGGCATCCTCCATCATGATCGGTAACCTTTTCGCCGGCCTGAAGGAGTCTCCCGGTAAGGAGATCATCTTCGAAGGGCGCATCTTCAAGAGCTACCGGGGCATGGGGTCCGTGGGAGCTATCAAGAAGGGCGGCGGCGACCGTTATAATATGAAGGAAGGGGATGAGCCCGTTCCCGAGGGTATCGAAGGACGGGTCCCCTACAAGGGCGAACTGGCCCCCTATCTGAATCAGCTTGTCACGGGCCTCAAGAAGGGCATGGGTTATACGGGCAACGCCACGATCAAGGAGCTTAACGACTACAAGAAGTTCGTACGCATCTCCGGCGCCGGTCTGAAAGAGTCCCACGCCCATGACGTGTCCATCACCCAGGAAGCTCCCAACTACAGCCGTTTCTAGGTGACCCCATGATAATTCCCGGTCTCTGCTCCATCAGTTTCAGAAAAAAAAGCGTTGACGAGATTATTGAGCTGACGAAGCAGGCCGGTCTCGAAGCCATCGAGTGGGGAGGGGATGTGCACGTTCCCCACGGCGACCGGGAACCGGCCCGTATGGTCAGGGAGAAAACCCTGGCGGCGGGTCTGAAAATAAGCAGCTACGGTTCCTATTACCGGGTCGGCCGTGGGCCGGAGGGGAATCCCCCCTTTGAGGATGTGCTGGCCTCGGCCGAAGTCCTGGGCGCCGAAACCATACGCATCTGGGCCGGTCCCTGCAATCGGGAAGAGGCCGATGGGGCTCTGACCGAAGAGGTTTTGGCCGATGTCCGCCGCTGCGCCCGCCTGGCCGGGGAGAAGGGGATGAGCCTCTCCTTCGAATACCATCAGAACACCTTTACCAACACCGATGAGAACGCCCAATTGCTGGCCCGGGAAACGGCAGGTTTGGACAATGTCCTCTTTTACTGGCAGCCCCCCCATCATAACAGTGATGATGAGAATCGGTCCGGGCAGAAAACACTGGCCTCCCGGATCAGCAATATCCATGTCTTTCAGTGGATTCTGCAGAAGGACGGATCCCTGGACAGGCGGCTTCTGGAAGAGGGGAGGGGCCGGTGGCGAACCTTTCTGCAGCCTTTCGCCGCAGGTGAAACGGCCCATTACGCTTTTCTGGAATTCTGTCGGGACGACGATCCGGCGAATTTTCTCAAGGACGCCCGGGTGCTGGGCGAGATCCTGGACTCACTTAGCTGATCAGCCCTTTATAAACATCTTCTCAAGCAGAGCCACCGACGTTCTGACGCAGGGGGCGCAGACGCTCTGCTTGAGACCCTTGTCCTGAAAAGAAGCCTCTCCCTCTTCGGTGAGAAAGTCACATCCCGTCAGCTGGCGGCATACCGAAGAGCCGTGCTGTTCTTCGAATTCCTTCGTAAAACGACGGATATCCCGGTACTGGCTGCTCCTCGCTTCCTTATCATTAGCCACGGGCGTCATCAACCCCATGACCATGTAGCCGCCGGTCAGCGCCCCGCAGGTACTCTGCAGCCGGCCCATGCCTGAACCGAAGGAGGATGCGGCCCGGCGTATCTGATCCTCGGTCAGGTCCAGCCTGTCCTGAAACGCCAGAACCACCGACTGGGCGCAGCTGTTTCCGTTGTTGAAATACTCTATCGCTTTTTGGCCTCGTTCCATTTCTCTCTCCTCTCTTTTGGGAATTCTGTTCCACTATAGAGGGTTTTCTCTGAAAAATAAACCGGTAGATATCATCTCTTTAAAATCTCCTTAACAGGCTGTTACAGGCTATTAAGGATTTTTAGCCACTCATAATTTTTCACGGTTTTATTGGAGCCGGACGCATTGGAAAAGTCCATGCCCAGAGTTCCGCACTGGCCGATCAGGCTATCGGGGAAGCGGGGGGATATGGATGTGGACGAAATGAAATCCTTCGCTTCCAGCGTCATCAATGTCAGGGAAACCAAAGTGATCGGCCATGTCCATATCGCTGACGCTCCCGGCCGGCATGAACCGGGCACCGGTGAAATCAACTACCGGAATGTGATGAAGCATCTGGAGAAGCTGGGCTGCCAGGGCCGTATTTACGAAGCAAGAGAGGCTCTTCCCCGGGGATTTGGAGAAATGGGCACTTTATAAAGGGGAATCGGCATTTTCTTTCCGGGGATTTCCCCTTAGGATAGGGTATCCGGATTTTCCCGGGAGGAGTGAACCTTGCAGATTTCAGCGGTCAGCGAACTATTTCACGTTTCACCGGATACGCTCAGATACTATGAGCGGATCGGACTTATCCCGCCGGTGCACAGGAACCGAAGCGGAATCAGGGATTATACCCCCGGTGATCTGGCATGGGTCAGTTTCGTTCTGAGCATGCGGGATTCGGGCATGAGTATTGAAATCCTGACGGAATATGTAAGCCTCTGCGAAAGGGGAGACGGGGCGGGGGATGAGAGGAAGCAGCTGCTTCTGGAGCAGCGCCGTCTTATCAGAGAGAATATACAAATCCAGCAGGATGCCCTGAACAGACTCAATGAGAAAATCGCCCATTTCGAGGAACAGGTTCTTCCCGGGGAAAGGGATCTGGTGGACTATGCCAGCTGAGGGCAAAGAAGTCAGCGGGTTCGGATAATCCGAAAAACGCGGTAGTTGTAGTGGGTGATGTCCGGCTCCAGATCGGCCACCCTCTCCCCGGTGAATTCATGTTTGGTGCAGAAGAGAAGTTTCTCCCCCCTGCTGATAAAAATATTGTTCACCCCCAGATTGTGGGTGTAGATCATGAGAGTGAGGTTACCCTGATACCCGCCTTCCTGACGGAACGGAATGTGATGAACGTTCTGAGGCAGGAGTCTAATCGGAGACTTCACCCTATTCTGCCAGTGATACACCTCGGGAGTCCCCAATCCGATCCTCATCATGCTGGTAATGGGTTTCTGTATGGTTCTGGTACGAAAACCCGGTTCGGACGGTATATCTACGCCATCGTGCCAGCCCGCCGGCGGTCTGATGTCCAAGCTGGATGCTGTTACCTGTGCGGTTATCGGCGGCACCTCCCTCTCCTGCGTGGTCATGGATATAAAGACAAAATCCGCCAAGGGCAGTAAGTAGTCTTTTTTCATACAATAACCTAATTCGAGGGTTCCCCCGGGAATCCTCTTCTTTTAAACAGAAATCGACATTCTTCTCTAAGGAATGTTTTATTCGGGAGTTCTTCCTTCGGGGTAAGGGGAAGGGCTCCCCTTTCTTTCTCCTGTCCTTGCTTCTGGCCCGGTCCCGCGGGGCGGAATTCACTCTTCTTCTTGAATCCCGGTTTTCTATCGATTAGAATTAATGTATCACATGGTTTTTTATCAGCTGAAAGGCGGGTTTATATGAAAATAGATGTAAAAAAAGTTCTGACAGGACTGCTGATCCTGCTGTCAATTCTCTCCTGCGACTTCCTATCGAATCTCCAGCCCGAAGGCGGGGCTAACGTCACCGTCAATACGGGAGCCAGCCGGACGGCTCCGGCCGATGTGGTCTCATTCAAGCTAACCGTGACCGCGGCGGATATGGCAGCGATTTCCCAGGTTTTTACGGGGACTGTCATCCAATTGACCGTTCCCTCGGGGAATGGCCGCACTTTTCTACTCGAAGCCCGGGACAGCGGCGGGAATACTCTTTTTGCGGGGAGCAGCACGGTGGACCTGGTTGCGGGAGAGGCTCTTACCCTGACCATCTCCCTTGACTACAAGGGATTTTATGTCACCTTCGATACGGACGGGGGATCTTCCATACCCGTACAGTTTGTTGATAAGGGCGGTTATGTGGCGACGCCTGCGGTTCCGACGAAAGGGGGCTTTACCTTTAACGGCTGGTATAAGGAAGTGGTCCTGACCAATCTCTGGTTATTCGGTTCCGATACGGTTACTGACGATATTACCCTCTTTGCCAAGTGGGGGCTTCCCGATTCCACAGCGCCTACAGCAGGAGGGGGAGGCACAATAAGCTTCGGAACTGTTACAGATTCGACGATTAATCTCTCTTGGACAGCCGCCACTGATGATATTTCGGCACAGGGGGCCTTGACCTATGATGTCTACAGATCCGCTTCAAATAATATCGCCACAATCGCCGACTGTTCAAATAACGGTACGAGGCTGACCGGGTCGGCCTTGACGTCTCTCGTTTCCTATACCGCAGCCGGCTTGACGGGAGATTCTCTCTATTATTTTAACGTGGTTGTATCCGATGAAGCTGGGAACAAAACGGCCTATGTCTCCAATAGCCAGACCACTTCGGCACCCCTGGCTCAGACGGGATCTTACGGTTACTACCTCGCCGGCGATGGCAGCGGCGGCGGAGGGGCAGGGGATTACTCAACCAATTACAACCGATCCGGCCTTGGCGGCGACGGGGGCGGTGACAACGACACACTCTCCGGTTCCGCCGGGAATGATGTCCTCTTCGGCGACGGCAGCGGCGGCGGTGGCGGCGGTG
>JAFGPQ010000211.1 GCA_016936115.1 Spirochaetales bacterium
AGGCGATAGAGGGCAGGATGATCCCGGGAAAACTGTTCAGGAGCCCCAGGGCGGCGGTGATTTCGTAGGTAGGAATAATCCTGACCTCAAGGGGTAGCATGAGGGTGATGATCACCATCCAGAAAAAGAGTTCCTTTCCCCTGAAATCAAAGTAGGCCAGGCCGTAAGCCGCCAGAAAGCTGATGATCAGCTTCCCCAGAGTGATGCCCAGGGTGATGAGAAAGGTATTCTTGATCATGGTCAGACCGGAAGCGGAGAACTGTCCCGCCGACTTTGCTCCCGCCAGAAGGGCGATGCGCATATTCTGAAGGAAATAGGGTCCCGGCAGCAGGGGCACCGGTTTCTTGAGCAGGGCGGTCATGCTGTGGGACGCCCCCACGAATGTCATATAGACGGGGAAAAACATGACCAGAATGGCCAGAATGATAATGATTCTTATGAGAAGCAGCCCGTTTCTCTCTTTCATGCCCGGCCTCCCCTGTTGGTGAATCTGAATTGAAACAGGGTCAGGCCCACGGCCATGACCATGATGATCACCGACTGGGCCGATGATCCCCCCAGATTCAGGCCGATAAATCCGTCCGCATAAACCTTGTAGACCAGATTTTCCGTGGCATGGTTCGGTCCTCCGTGGGTCAGATTGTGGATAGCCCCGAAGGAATCGAATAGGGTGTAGAGCATATTCATGGTAAGCAGAAAGAAGGTAGTGGGGGCCAGAAGCGGGCGGATGATGAGTGAGAATATCTGTCTTCTGGACGCTCCGGCCACCATGGCCGCTTCGGTGTAGGATTTGGGGATTCCCTCAAGTCCGGCCAGATAAAAGAGAAAGTTGTAGCTTATCTGCTTCCAGGAGAGGGCGATGGTGACCATGAGGAAGGCCTGCTTTCCCAGAAGCCGGGGATCCCACTCCACCGAAAACAGGGAGAGAACCCAGGGCAGGACTCCCAGGGTGGGATTGAAGATGAAATACCAGATCACTCCGGTAACTGCCGGAGCCAGGGCATAGGGCCAGATAATAAAAGTCTGGTAGGTATCCCTCTCCCTGAGCTGAAAGACAAGCCAGGCGAGGATCAGACCGATGCTCATGGAGAAGAGGGTAATCCAGAAGGAGAAGAGAACCGTGGTCTTGAGAGAGGAGAGGTAGAACGGGTCCGTAAGCACGTCCCGGTAGTTGTCAAACCAAATAAAAGTGGAACTCAGGCCGAAGGGATCCTCCCGCAGGAAGGATTGGTAGAAGGCCTGTGCGGCGGGCCAGAAAAAAAAAAGGAGAATAATGACAAGCTCCGGCAGAATGAGGAGATAGGGAAGAACCGGATTTTTGTAGATGATCTGTTTATCACGCATAATATAACCTGCAAATAGGTGAAGAAGAGACCGCAGGAGGGATGTCTCTCTGCGGCCTCTGAGTTTTCCGAAGTAACCGGGGGAATAAATCCTCTGGAAGCTTTTAACCGTTAGCCTTTTCGAATTGTCTGAGAAGTTCGTTGCCCCTCTTCACCGCGTCGTCCATACCCTGCTGGGCGGTTTTCGCGCCGGAGAAGATGGCTTCCTGCTCATCGTTGATAATGTCCCGGATCTGATTGTAGTTTCCGAACCGAAGCCCTTTGGAATTGGCTGTGGGCTGGTTGGTGGTCATCTGGATAAGGGCGGTTTCCGCTCCCGGATTGGCATCGTAGTATCCCTGTTTTTTAGTCAGGTCATAGGCGGCGTAGGTGATGGGAAGGTAACCGGTGAACTGGTGCCAGTCCGCCTGTACCTCGGCACTGGAGAGATAGGAGAAGAACTCCGCCACACCCTTATATTCGGCAGCGGAATGCCCTTCGAATACCCACAGGGATGCCCCGCCGATAATGGAGTTCCGTATCCCGCCCACGTCGGAAGCCCAGTAGGGAAGGAAGGAAGTTCCGAAATTGAAGTCGCAGTTCTTCCTGTAGCCGGAGTAGCCCGCGGAGGAACCGAAGGTCATGGCCACCTCGGCCGTGTTGAAAAGGGGTCCCGCCGTACTCTGCCTTCCCCCGTACTTGAAAATATTTTCCTTTTGCCATTTGGCGAGCATTTCGTGATGCTTCACCACCAGGGTCTGGTTGAAGACGAACTCCGCATCGGTCCCCTCGAAGCCGTTGGACTTTGTGGAAAGGGGAATATCGTGGATGGCGGAGAAGTTTTCCACCATCAGCCAGGAGGGCCAGGTGGTGGTGAAACCGGCGGAGACCACACCCTTGTCGACCAGAATGCGGGATACTTCGGCCACTTCCTCCCAGGTTCGGGGGGGATTTTCCGGGTCCAGTCCGGCGGCGGCGAAGGCGTCCTTGTTGTAGTACATCACCGGGGTGGAACTGTTGAAGGGCATGGAGAGCATTTCCCCTTTGGCCGTGGTGTAGTAACCGGTTACCGTAGCCAGGTAGGCGGAGGGATCGAAGGAGACGCCCCCTTCCCTCATGACTTCGTAAACCGGTTTTATGGCTCCCTTGGCAGCCATCATCGTACCGGTTCCCACTTCGTAAACCTGTATGATGTGGGGCTGTTCCCCGGAACGGAAAGCGGCGATTCCCGCAGTCATCGTATCGGAGTAGCTTCCCTTGTTCACGGGAATGACCTTGTATTCGCTCTGGCCGGCGTTGAAGTCGGAGGCGATCTGATCCACCTTTTCTCCCAGGGCGCCTCCCATGGCGTGCCACCAGGTGATTTCGATAGGTCCCTTCGATTCGGCTGCAGCGGCCGCGGGGCCATCCTGTTTACCATTAGACCAGAGCAGTACGCTCAGCGACAGAAGAACCATTACGATCGTGACTTTACTTTTCATTCTTTCCTCCCCGCCGGTTTTCCGGCGAAATTATGAAGAAAAGAATGAAAGGAAACCATTAATAATGTGTTAAGAAAGGAACAGTTGATTGTTAAAAACAACCCCGTTTATTTGTATTCTCCCTAAAATTCCGGTGTCATATTTCCGGGAAGGGAATCCACCCCCTCGATTTTACCCTTCCGGGCAGTTGCAAAAATAAGAGAACTCAGAGAGATCAGGGCGATGAGGTTGGGTACAGCCATTAATCCGTTGAAGGTATCCGAAAGATCCCAGACAATACCGATTTTCAGAATAGCCCCCACCAGAGCCGCTAAGATATAAAGCACCTTATAGAAAACCACCGCCCTTACCCCGGCGATATACTCCAGACATTTGGAACCGTAGTAGAACCATCCCAGAATGGTGGAAAAGGCAAAGAAAATAATACCGATGGAGACGATGTACCGGCCGATGCCGGGCAGAACGGAATTGTAGGCTTCCGTTGTCAGAGCGGCGCCGTTAAGTCCGCCTGATACCTGCAAGAGCCCATCCGATCCGATAAAGACGGATCCGGAAACCAGAATAACCAGGGCGGTCATGGTACAGACGATCAGGGTATCGATGAAGGATCCCAAAGAAGCAATGAGCCCCTGGGTATAGGGGTTGTCATTGGCGGACGCCGCATGGGCGATGGGAGCGCTTCCCAGACCGGCCTCATTGGAGAATACACCCCGGGCGACACCGTAGCGGATGACCGTGCCGATAAGACCGCCGGTCACGGCGCTGCTGTTGAAGGCATGGGAAAAGATCATCCCGAAGGCCTGGGGGATCAGATTACCCCGGGATACAAGGACGTAGAGGGATGCCAGCACATAGAAGAGGGCCATGAAGGGCACAATCTTCGAAGCGAATCCGGCAATGGATTTGATCCCCCCCAGAATAACCAGTCCCGCCAGCAGGGCGATGGCGATGCCGGAAATGATGGTAGGCAGCCCGAAACTCAGATTCAGGGCGGAGGCAACCGAGTTGGACTGGACCATACAGCCGATTCCGAAGGAAGCGAAAACACCGAAAAAGGCAAAGAGCCAGCCCAGCCAGGACCAGTTCCCCCCGAATTTTTCTTTCATGCCATTCTTTATGTAGTACATGGGGCCCCCGGACTGCTCCCCCTTCTCATTAATCTCCCGATACCGGACGGCCAGAACCGCTTCCCCGAATTTGGTGGCCCCTCCGAAGGCGGCGGTGACCCACATCCAGAAAACAGCCCCCGGTCCTCCCATGACGATGGCCGTGGCCACTCCGGCAATATTTCCCGTTCCTATGGTGGCGGACAGGGATGTCATCAGGGCCTGAAAAGGGGTGATGTCCCCCTCCCCCTCATGTTTCCCCGAAAAGAGAAGACGAAAGGCGGTCCCCAGTTTTCTAAACTGCAGAAATCCCGTTCCCAGAGAGAGCAGGATACCCGTTCCCACGAGAAAGATAATCATAACCGGTCCCCAGGCAAAGCTGTTGACTGCACTGATGATTCCTGTGATTTTTTCCATTGTGTACTCCTGTTTTTATGATCTCTCCCTGAATAGGGAAATTACCCCACCCGATCACTATCCTAATCGTTTTTGCGAGATATCATTATGGCGTTATTGATTATTAAGTCGATATATATAGGAACAAATCCGAATATCGACAATAGAGAACATTATATACGCGATCTACGTATATGGCCAGCTTTTTCTCGTATTTTTTACCTATCCGTAAATTACCCCTAAAAGGGGCCGAATCCGATCTTCACCGCCAAGACCAGAAAGGCCATGGAAAGACCGAAGATAATCAGCTGCACCTTCCATGTCCATCGGATCCATCGGGTATAGCTGATGCTGGTAAACCCCAGGGCGATCAGAAGCAGAGCGTTGGTGGGGAAGATGATGTTTGAAAAGCCGTCCCCCAGGTCGAAGGCCAGGATTACGGTCTGCCGGGTCAGGTGGAGCAGATCCGCCAGGGGCACCAGAATCGGCATGATAAGGAAGGCCTTGGCCGAGGCGCTGGAGATGAAAAAATTCAGCATGAGTGTCAGCAGATAAACGAGGAATCCCGCCGTATAGAGGCCTGTTCCTTCGATGATCTCCCCCGCCCGGAAAAGGATCGTATCCATCACGCCCCCCCGGGTCATGATATGGGGAATGCTCATGGCCATGACGATGAGAAGGATTCCCGGCGCCATGCTTACCCCGCCCCGTCCCAGGGTTCCCAGAAGTTTCAGTCCCCGAATACCTACGGCCCGGCCCGCCAGAATGCCCCCCAGCAGAAAGAGCAGGGAGAGAACGGGAAAGGCGTAATCCGTGGGGATCGTCGGCGACAGGGCCGCATAGAAGAGCACCGCCAAAGCCAGGAGAAGGCAGACGGAAAAACTGACGATGGCCTTCTTCATTCTTTTATCCTGGGCGTGATCCAGATTGGCCATCAGCTTTTCCGCGGAGTAACGATGGCGTATCAGCTCGTCCTCCTTGAAGGAGAGGGATTTTTCCGGGTCCTTTTCGATCTTCCGGGCGTAGCGGTAGACATAGAGATAGCCCAGGCCGTAGATAATAAGAAAGAAAATTATCCGCAGCCAGGAGCCGGAGAAGAGGGGCAGGTCGGCCAGATTCTGGGCCACTCCTATGGTAAAGGGGTTGGTAACCGCCGCCGAAAACCCGAAGGAAAGGGCCAGCAAGGTCATTCCCAGGCCGACAAGGGAGTCCCAGCCCAGGGCCAGGGAGAGGGGGACGATGAAAATGATAGTGGGGATCATGGCCTCGTAGATACCGATGACCGAGGCAAGGAACATCATGACGAACATGATCACCCCCATGAGCAGATACTTTCTCTTGCGGAACCGGTTGATCAGCAGGGCCATGATCGATTCGATGATCCTTCCCTGCTCCATCACCGTGAAGGCTCCACCTATGAAGATCATGAAAAGGGAGAGGACCATCACCATGAGCCAGTTGTCACCCCAGAACACCTCGATCGGAGCGGTAAACCAGCGCCACACCGGGTAGGACTCCTTCGGGGTGACCCCATAAGAGTCCTGCACCACCATGCTCCGGCCCTCCACCTGGACCCTTTCGTAATGGCCGGAGGGAATCACCCGAGTCAGGATCCCCGACAGGATCATCAGGGAAAGAAGAATGGCGCAGGCCGTGACAAAGGACCGGAGTCCTATCTGAATGCTTGATTTCTGCTGATTGTCGCTCATGTTGTTATCTCTCCCCTCTTATGACAGGGCCCAGTCCACAGCGGCCCGGGCATGGATTTCCATGGTATTGAACAGGGGCAGGACGCTGTTCTCCTGCCTGACGAGAAGGGGGATCTCCGTACATCCCAGAATAATACCCTCCGCGCCTTTCTCCTTAAGCTTCTCTATGATTTCCCCGAAAGCCCGGCGCGATTCATCTGAGAAGATCCCCCTTACCAGCTCCCCGAATATAACCGAATGCACAAAGGCCCTCTCCCCTTCTTCGGGAATGATGACCTCAATGCCGAACTTTTCCTGAATCCGGACTCGGTAGAAATCCTTTTCCATGGTGTGCCGTGTTCCCAGAAGGCCCACCCGCTTCATTCCCGCCCTTTTAACAGCCTCACCGGTCACATCGCCGATGTGAAGCAGGGGAATGGACAGGACCTCTTCCATCTCATCGGCCATGAGATGCATTGTGTTCGTACAGATGAGAAGGCATTCCGCCCCGCCCTTTTGCAGGATCTTCCCATGGGAGATCATCAGATCGGTCAGTTTCCCCCACTCTTCCCTCTCCTGAAGCTCTTCGATCCGGGCGAAATCCACCGAAGAGAGAAGGCATTCCGCCGAGTGGGTTCCCCCCAGACGCTTATTGATATCCCTGTTGATGAGCCGGTAATACTCCGCCGATGATTCCCAGCTCATGCCCCCGAGCAGACCGATCTTTCTCATGAGATTTTCCCCCTGCCATTCTATACTAGCACGGAAGAAAAAAGAGGAAAAGCCATTTATTAATAGATGAGTGCCCCGCCCCTGTCGGCCAGGCAGGCGGTCAGCTCCTTCATGTCGGCGGTATCCATATTCCAGTGATGCCAGTAGAGATCCACCCCGATGCGGAATTCGGCCAGTTCGATCAACTCTTTTCCCAGCAGAGAGGAACACTGCAGCAGGGGCACGGCGCCGTAGGCCCGGTTCCGCAGGATCAGATTCAGAAACTGTTCGGAAGAGGGAAAGTAGTGAGCCGCAACGGCAAAGGGTTCATTGGGAAAGAGCCTTTCCCAAAAACGCCCGTGGAGACCATCCTCCCTGTTGAAGATGACCGCCGGCGCCTTACCGGCGGATTCGGGAGAAATGCCCCGGGAAAACCATTCCTTTTTGTAGGGGATTGTGCAGACCAGGGCGTAATCCATCCGACCCAGAAATCTGACCCCGCAGCCCTGCAGGGGACGGTTGTCCGAGCCGATGCAGCCGGCCACCTCTCCCCGGCGCAGCATCTCCCGGGTCTTCACCTGGTCGTCCACCTGCAGGTCCAGGAACCGTCCCCCCTCGCTCAGGAAGGGATCCACCGCCAAGGGAAACCAGGTAGCCAGACTGTCCGCGTTGAGCCCGATTCTCAGGGCCCGCTTCGGACTCCGGCTCTCCAGATCCCCTTCCAGCATGGCCACTTTACGGCACAGGCGGATCAGCTCCCGGCCCCGGGGGGTCGGCTCGTGGGGAGAGTGGCGGGAGATGAGAATCTGCCCCTCCAGATCCTCCAGGGTTCTGATGCGCTGGGAAACGGCGGATTGGGTCAGTCCCAGGAAATCGGCGGCCCTTTCGAATCCCCCCTGGTCCCGGACCGCAGCCAGGGCTTCCAGTAAACGGTAATCATACATACCATTATATTAGCATAGCTAATGTTTAATGATAGAGCATCTTTCAAAACTTAGAAATAACGTAATTTTATTAATGGATAGAAAGCTCAATCTTTTATATGATTTGTTTACCAGAACA
>JAFGPQ010000212.1 GCA_016936115.1 Spirochaetales bacterium
CACGATGCCAACCCTGTCTATATTCGCGGCCAGAGTCTGCTCCCTCGTAACGACTCCCGCCGTTTTACGGCTGATGAGAGAGCGGCGCGGCAGGATCCCGGTGATGAGGATAACCCCGGGCTCTTCCCGGCAAAGCACCCAGTCCCCCACCACGGGGAATTCCCCTTCCCCCAGGGTATCCCGCAGTTTTCCCGACAGCTCTCCCCGCATTTCATTCTCACTCCCCGGGAAACCCAGACCGTAGATTTCCCTATTCATCCGGATAATCCGGGCCGGGATCCTTTCCTGATTTCCCTCTCCTGAGGGAGAGGGGCTGTTATCTAAGATTCCCCATTCGGTCATGATACGCCTCCCAGGCGGCATAGATCTTTGAGATAATCCAAAGCCATTGAAGAAGGAAAGGGAAGCTGGGAGAGGGGCGATGCGGCGAGCATGAAAAGCAGAGCCTCATTATCGTCTTCCGCAATTCTGTTGATTCTGAGATAACCGCATTTTCCACAGCGGTGAATCACTGAGCCTTCCCGGCTCTTTCCCACCCAAAGGGAGATCGGTTCCATGATCCCCCTGCACCGGCAGCGTCTGTCGCCGGGAATAATATCTATATGGATACTGTGCAGACACCGGGGACAATGATTTCTTATCTGTCCTCCCCCTCCGAGGGGAGGAACCGGCTGGCCGCATGCCTGACAGAGGAAAGTCTCCTCCCTGTTCTGACGTATTAAAGTATTTCTGGACATAATAAACCCCGTTATTGGTAAATTTTTCTGGTAAACCCGGGTACGGATGTCCTTATCCAAGGACACCCCTTGAAAAGATATCCGACATTTACGCCTCCTTTTCGAATGATGTTGTCCCTATTCTCTCCCCGAGTTGAAAATTCGTCAAGGGAAGGAATAGTTGAAAACGTTTATGCCAGCAGATCGGATAGGGAGCTGACGATCCAGGTAGGCGGCTGGGGCAGTTCCTTAGGATCGTTCGGCCCCCATTGAGCGAAGGCCGTATCGGCCCCGGCCCGGTAACCGGAAAGGATATCCACCGAAGCATCGCCGAGAAACAGTGTTCTCTCCGGTTCGGATCCCAGTTTTTCCATGGCGTAGAGAACAGGCTCAGGATCTGGCTTTGCCCGACTGGTGCACTCCGGCGTGACCAGGAGATCGAAATACTCCAAAAGTCCGAAATGGCTCAGATATTTATGCAGGGAATCCTTGGTGCGCGATGTGACCACTCCGGTTTTCTTCCCCCTTCTCCTCAGTTCCCCCAGCAACTCGGGCACACCGGTAAATATCTTCAGATGTTCCTTGTAAATAGAGAATTGATAGGTCCTGTGAAATCCGAGTATTTCCTTCTCCCGATCCCCCAATGGTCCCAGATAGATCTCCATCTGAGTTATCAGGGGTATTCCCACGTGGGAGAGAATATGCTCTCGGGAGAGATCGGGGCCGTTAAATCGGGCGAGGGTGGCCCGAAAGGAGTGATAAATAAGATCCATCGTATCCAGCAGGGTGCCGTCTATATCAAAGAGATAGGTATCGTAATCATTCATGCTCCTAGGGTAATGAAAATCGGGATTATCTTCAATACGATTTTACACATCCCATCCATGGATAAAGGGAGAAAACCATGATATGATGTTTACACATGTTAATTTGATAATTTGATTTCCAAGGAGGATTTCATGAAAAAAGCAGGATTTACATTACTTCTTCTTTCCCTTCTCTTAATCGGCCTGAGCGCAGGAGATATCGACCTGGGCAATTTTCCCGTGGGTAAGTGGGTTGACAGCCGCTACGAAGCGGTCTGGACCTTTTCCACAGGGAACATTCAGCTTTTTACCACCGGGGGAGACCTGGTTTTCGATTTCGACGGCAAGGTGGATAATTTCAAGGTTAACGGCAGTCTCTCCGGTGTGGAAATCACCTTTTCCTGCAAAGAGACGGGAAGAACGTATAAATTCGTCAAGGGCGTTTCCAATCTGGATCTGCAGATGGTCATAGACAAGGATTCCGGTGTCCATTACGATACGCCCCTGAAGATCCAGAAATAATCGAATTACTCTTTCATGAGACAACCCTGTTTCTACCGCCCTCCTTGGCGCGGTTGAGGTTGTCGTTTGCCCTTTTGATGAGAGAGTCAAGCTCATTATCATCTTCATCGTTGAATTCGGCCATACCGATGCTCACCCCGATTCCCTTGTCCCCTACTGATTTTACTTCTCTTGAATTGTTTCTCTAGTCTTCTCTGCAAACTGTACGGCGTTTTCCCGTTTCATATCGGCGGATATGATAAGAAACTCTTACCCTCCGAACCGAAAGGGATAATCGGTTACCCGGGAAATGATTCTGAGCACGCCGGAAAGGGCGACCAGAACCTCATCCCCTTTCTGACGACCGTAGGAGTCATTTTATTTAAAGTGGCCGATATCAAGAATCAGAATAGAGAAGGGAATCCGATAACGTCTGAACTGGGCGATCTGTTCCGTCATTCGTTCTCGAAAAGCCTTTAAGGAGCATCTCCTTACTGTTATCAACGGTAAGTAAAATCAGGGGTATCTCTCTGGAATGGGGCTGCTCTGAAGAATACGGGCTACCTGGAAACTATCCATATGTTCCATATGCACATCGAGCAGAATCAGATCTAGGTCAGTAGATTCCACAGCTCTCAGGGCATCCTCCCCGCTTCTGCAGGCTTTCACAGTATAATCACCGCTGAGAATCTGTGCGACATACCTCAGGTTAGTCGCTTCATCATCAACAATGAGAATAACCGCCCTATTCATAGCAGATCCTTCCTTTTTTCTATCAGAAGCTCGCAGGACCGGACCGTCTCAAATCCCTCAATCGCCCTTCTATGACGCTCTGAAATGGATGGGGCTGTAAACGGGCCAAGCTGATTTATGAAAGTATTTATCTCAGTGGTGTCCATGGCCTCAAATGCGTTAAGCCGTTCTATCCATTGATCTATGACCATTGCCAGTTCTTCACGTGTAACGATCTCCTCTCCTTTTTGAATCGTTTTTTTCTGGGAGGAGATCTTGGCGATGACTTTTTCCAGTTCCTGTATAAGCCTGGTGCGCAGCACTTCCTTCTGTACCCGGGATTCGGTTCTTTCCAGGCGGTCACAAAGATTGTGTACTGCATAGGCAGATAAATTGCCGCTGGCCCCCTTTAGGGAGTGGATCCTGCGGGAAAAGGATTTTCCCATAACATCAAAGAGAAGCGCCTCTTCGGTGAAATCCATCCAGGTTCCGGAGAAAGTATCCAAAAGGCTCTCCCGGACGGTTTCATCCTCAATGACAGAATCGAGCTGGGCCATATCTATGCCGTCCCTTTCTGATTCATCTTCCGGGCGCTCATTACCCTGACCGGGGATTTTACCACTGGGAACCACATCAAAATACAGTGCAATGATTGCCCCCAGTTCTTCCTTGTCTATAGGCTTGGCCAGATGATGATTCATCCCGGCTTGGCGGAACGGGCCTTATCGTTCTTCATAACCGCAGCACTCAGGGCTATAATGGGAACTTTTTCGTCACCGCCACGGATCAGCAGGCTCGCTTCGTACCCGTCCATGAGGGACATCTGAAGATCCATAAAAATGATATCAAACCCGATCGACCCTGCCAGTTCCACCGCTTCCCTGCCGTTTCCGGCGATGAAAACTTCGAAACCGATTTTTTCCGACCGAAAGATTTCTCTCCTCGGCCATCAGAATAAATCTCTCTTTCTCAACCCCGGGGACAGCGTAGACCGCGTCATTTAGAATGGGAAGCAGCTCGTGGGAAGCTGCCTGCACTTCCCTTACATAACCCGAGGGATCCGATTCAGGTCTGATTCTGAACAGGGCAAGATAGGCCCTGACATGGGGATCCAGTTCCCTGTGTATTTCTTTCATCCTTTCTGTATGAACTCGTGTGAGGATATAATCGTGCTCTTCTTCCATAACGACCACGAGCTTATTCCTGTGATCGCTTAAATCGCATTCACCCTGCAGAAAGACTCTAGTGGTCATAAGCGCTGTGTTCTGAGATAGCATGCACTGTTTTCCGCTGAGGTTGATAATCTCCGCGTATATGCTCTCCTCTCTGATCATATTCATCATATTCAAATAAGCAAACAGTGACCATCCTATGAGGGAAAGGAAAATGACAGGATTGGCGATAACCAGCTTTGAAATGTTTTTTTTCGGGCATAATTACCTTTAGGACATATAATTCATGATGCTGATAGAAACAATCTCGATAACACAAGTTTAATACTGGCTCAGGAATAAAGCAAATTATTATCCGAATACCCTTCATAGAACAAAAGATGCACTTGACCCATGATCCGACTCGTATTATATTATTTGTGTTGATTCTTTCAACATAAAGGAAATTATGAAAAGAGGTCAGATTCATAGCACCATTACCCGGGCCCGGGTTCTGCAGCAGATTAGCCGCTCAGGCTCCATAAGCCGTATAGAAATATCCCGGAATCTCTCTATGGACCGCTCCACCATTACCCACGTTATTAATGATCTGATGGGAGACGGGCTGGTCAGGGAAGAACTGGGCGCTTCTGCCAGGACCAGCGGCCGCAAACCGGTAATGATAACCATGAGCGGAAAGGGAGGCTCTCTCCTGGGAATGGAAATACAGCCTGGTTTTTCCCGCATCACCCTTATGGATATTGCGGGAAAGGTACTGCTTAATGAGAAATGGTCCTGTGATTCCTTCGTTCCCGGCGACATCGTTACAGCATACCTTGAAAGCCATGATCTGACATCCTATCCTCCCCTTCTGGGGATAACCCTGGCTCTGCCGGGAACGGTCAATCCCCATGAGGGAATACTCCTGGAGTCCCTGGCTCTGGATATGAGGGATTATCCCCTTACGACTGCAGGGGAATCAATTCCTGTTCTTATGGATAATGACGCCAACTGCTTCGCCCGCTACGTCCTGAGCAAAGACGCCAGGAGCACCCGCAACATGGTCTGTCTTATCGGTGAAAGCCACCGCTACGGTAAATCGGACCTCTCCGCCCGGGACGATATCGGTATAGGCCTGATTATCAACGGGTCCGTCTATTACGGGAGTCATTTTACGGCGGGAGAACCGGGAAGGGAACCGTTCTATCCCAAATCTCTCTCCCGGTTGGAGAAACAGGAGGAGACCGCCTATATGGAGGGGCTGTTCCGCTACCTGGAAAACACCCTGTTTCTCCTGGACCCGGAGGTTCTTTTTATCGGAGGCGAATTGATCTCCCTCAGCCGGAAGAATCTGGAACTGAACAGAATTGTTCCCCCCGGCTGTCGGGTGGAGTACGGCAAGGAAGAGGATTTTGAAATAGCCACGGGGGCGGCCCTGTTCTTTCTTGAAAGGCTCCTTTCTCCGGTTCTGCCGGGGGAGGAAGAGAATTATATGGACACCATACGCTGGGAGAATCTGCCCGGATACATGAAAAAGTTAAAGGAATATGAATATGAAAGGTAATGTCCTTATCGGCCAGTCCGGCGGCCCGACAGCCGTGATCAACGCTTCTCTGGCAGGAATCATTCACAGAGCGTCCCAATCGGAGAAGATCGGAAAGATTCTGGGGATGCAGTTCGGAATCGAAGGATTTCTCGAAGAAAAAATCTATGACCTCTCCTCCCAGAAACAGGAGACTCTCGAAAAGATGAAACAGACTCCCGGTTCGGCCCTGGGCTCCTGCCGGTATAAAGTTCAGGAGGAGGATTTTCCCCGTATCCTGAATCTGTTCCGGAAATACGATATCCGTTATTTCTTCCTTATCGGAGGGAACGATACCATGGATACCATTCATCGGGTGGAAGCCTATTGCCGTAGCGAAGGCTGGGAAATGCGGGGTATCGGGATTCCCAAGACCGTGGACAACGATCTTTTCGGAACTGATCATACTCCCGGATTTCCCTCGGCGGGCCGGTATAATGCGCTCTGTGTCAAGGAAGCGGGATATCTGGCCCGTGATATGCGCCGGGTGGATCAGTTCGTGGTTTATCAGACGATAGGAAGGGATGCGGGCTGGCTGGCGGCGGCGACGGCCCTGGCCAAGGAGTCGGAGGAGGATGCCCCCCACCTGATCTATATGCCCGAAAGACCCTTCGACAGGGACCGGTTCCTCGAAGATGCCCGGAAATGTGTCGAGAAATACGGCTGGGTGTCTATCGTTGTTTCCGAGGGACTCCGCTATGGGGATGGGACACCCGTTTCGGCGGCTCAGGACAGGGATAACTTTGGAAATGTGGAACTGGGCGCCATGGGGGGAGCTTCCGTGGGGTTGAGTGTCCATAAAATCCTCTCCGAGGAAACCGGCTGGAGGGGGGAATTCCAGATAACCGAGTCCCTTCCCATGAGCGGCGCAGACCGGGTCTCTCCCGTGGACAGGGATGAGGCCTGGATGTGCGGCGAGAAGGGTGTGGAAGCGGCTCTCGAGGGCATCACGGGTATGATGATCTCCCTTGAGAGGGAATCGGTTTCACCCTACCGCGTCCGCTATACCACAGTACCCCTTAAGGAAACCGCGGTCAGGGCCAAATCCATGCCCGACGAGTTTATTAACGGCGAGGGCAACGGGATTACCACGGCCTGTGTGGAGTATCTGAAACCGCTGATTGGTGGGCTGCCTTCCTTCGGCCGTCTCGAAAGCCTGTTTGTAAAGGAGGACTGAAATGGAAACCTACGAAAAGAGAGTATTGATAATTCAGGCCCATCCGGACGATACGGAATCCTGGTGCGCCGGGGCGTTAGCTCTGTTACGCTCAAAGGGTTATGCCATCAGTATAGCCACCATGACAGACGGCAGTCTGGGAGGCTTCGGAATGACACGGGAAGAGACAAGGAACTGCCGTTACGAAGAGGCGAGAAAAGCGGCCGCCGAACTGGATGCAGATTTTACCATGATCGGAGGACAGGACGGATTTCTCTTTGACACCCAGGAGATGCGTATCAGAACGATTGAACTGATACGCCGGGTAAGACCGGGAATCGTCCTGGGACATACCCCCTTTGATTACCATTCCGATCACAGGACCGCCGGCGAGATAACCGAAATAGCCTGTCTCCTCTCTACACTGCCCAATGTACCCTGTGAGGAGCCGCCCCTTGAGAAAACCCCGCTTTTCTACCGGACGGCACCATTGACATTCAGCGATGTTCTGGGCTATCCCCTGCCGGAGCCCCACTTCTACCTTGATATAACTTCGGTCATCGAAAAGAAAATGGCCATGTTATCCCATCATAAATCCCAGATTGAGGTGATGAGGGTTATGCACGGGATAGAAGATTTCTTTGCCTTCAGCAAAGAATACAACCGGGAAATCGGGTTGAAAGCCGGTGTGACCTACGGGGAATATTATTGGCAGCATAGGGGAGGGGGATTTCAAACCTACCCTCTAATTCAAAAGGAACTTAAAAAATGGATTATCGAAAAGGAGATTTAGATGAACAACCATGATGAGAAATACACCGGATACGCCCTCTGCCGTGAGATGTGGGAAACCGCCGATATGATCAGAAATCTGCCGGTGGGAAAGATCCTGGAACACAAAGATAGAATCGGGGAACAGGTTTTATTGTCTGGCGAGGGATCTTCCCGGATTTTTCCGGCCAAGAATCTCCTGTGTGCAGCGGCAAGAAATTCCTACGGAGAGAGGCTTTTCACCGAGGGCGCCACGCAGGCCCTTGAATATGATCTGAGGGATAGGACTGTCTTCGTCGCTTCCAATTCGGGGAAAACAAAGGAAGGGGTTCGCCTAATCCGCAAACTCAAGGCAGAAGGCCCCACCAGCCTGGGAGGCATTGTGGCCACAGCAGGCACGCCCATCGCTGAGGAGTCCGATTTTTCCTATATACTCAGCTGCGGTAAGGAAGAGGCGGTTGCCGCAACAAAATCGGTCATGGAGCAGGCTCTTTACTATGATATTCTGTTCCGGGAGAAAAACGGCCGTCCCCTCCCCGATCTGAACCACCTGGCCGATCTTGTGGAAGAAGCCCTGGCTCTTCCCGTCTCCGGTGAAATTGTCCGGGCCCTGTCCGCTTCTCCGATACTGTATTGGGCGGGCCGGAATAACGGCGTGGCCGAGGAACTACGGCTGAAAACCAACGAGATCACCCGGAAAAAATCCGACTTTCTTGAAGGCACCTACGGGGCCCACGGAATTGAAGAGGTGATGCAGCCCGGGGAAGCGGTTATTCTGGTATCCCCCTTTTCCCAGGAGCTGGAAAAATTCGATCAAGTGCTCCGGCAGGGGGTCGGTGTAAATCTGATATCCCTCTCAACAGAAGAGACACCCTTCCCCACCGTAAAGATTCCCGCTACGGATGATCCGGATCTTCTCCCCTATGTGGAACTGGCGGCGGGCTGGAATCTTCTTGTGGAAACGGGTCTTGCCCTGAATGTGAACCTGGACAAGCCGGTCAGAGCGAGAAAGGTGGGAAACGAATGGACCGATTAATCAGTTAATAACGCTGATCCTATGTGCTTCCCTGGTGAGGGTCAGGGGGAAATCCTCTTTTCCGAGCCGGGTTAGCTCCCCGTCCAGCTCCATAAGGAGCGGGGCGGGATAGTCCAGAACCATTTTTTCGGTGAAGAAAAAGTTTACCTTCCGCCGTCCAGGCCAGTGCCCCCCCTTCATGAATAATCCCTTGAGCATAATCTTGCCCGGAATGCTGAACATACCGGTGACGAGATGGTTTTCCGGTCCGGGGAGGATTTTCTTCCCGCCCCCGTAATCCGTATGTCCCCTGCGACCGAAGACATTCATGAGGATTCTCTTCTCAATAATCAGGGGATTTTCTTCTCCCTCCCCATAGAGGGTCAGACGGGAAACACGGGTACGGTGATAAAAGTCGTAAAAAAGGGTGGAAACATCCACCATGATCTTGTAAATATCCCCTTTCAGGCGACCCTTCCATTTCTCCGTCAATAGACAGACAAAGGCGTCCAGGCCGAAACTGGCCACATTCAGGGCGTAGTCGGTGATACCACGGGCTGTTGTTACCTGAATAAGATGATCAGGGACTGGTTCGATTGGCTTTAGAAAAAGCTGCAGGGCTTCCCGGGGATCCGTTATCAGGGGAGTGTCATTTCCCGTTCCCAGGGGAAAGCGGAATATAATAAGAGATTCCAGAGCGCGGGGCTCTATCTGAAGAAGATGGGTCAGGCAGTCCCTGTGGAATCCGTCTCCCCCCGCCGTAATCAACAGAGCCCGACCGGATTGAGCTTTCAGCCGGGCGACACCCTCTTCCAGAGCCGAGAAATTTTTCTCCCGGTTTTCGGGAATGGTGATGCGCACATCCACCGTTCTCCCCGGAGATTCTTCCCTGCTGTGGGACTCGATAAAATCCAGAAAGGGACGCCATCTTTTCTCCTGGGAGAGAATCCCCGAAGCTGGATTAAGGAATACTTCCATGTGAAGATCCTCATCGGGGAACAGGGAAGTCCCCTTCAGGAAGGTCTCCAGAGACCGGGAAAATTCCCTCATTTCACAAGCCGGGGACCGGAGTATTCTTCCTGGTGAGGAGGCACGTCATCAAGATAACAGACGATAGCCTTGGGATCCTCTTCATGCTTGCCCACCATGATGCGGTGTCCCCCTTCCTGGGATTCCATATGAATAACCACGCGATTCTGATCATCAAGTTCCAGGTTCAGTTCCACACCGGCGCCTGTGACGACCCCCAGTCCCGTTTTATCCAGATTAATTGTTTTTGCCATTTTTCCTACCAGGTCTTCCTGACCGGAATACCTTCCCGGTCTAGATGGATTTTTATATCGTTTACCGAATAATCGCCGTAGTGTACCATGCTGGCGACCAGGGCGGCATCGGCTTTTCCTTCCTTGAAAACATCGGCCAGATGGGCGGGCACTCCCGCACCCCCCGATGCCACCACGGGCACAGAAACCGCTTCTGAAACGAGACGGGTCGCATTGAGTTCATACCCCTCTCTTACACCGTCCGTGTCTATGGAATTCAGGACGATTTCTCCGGCTCCCAGACGCACCGCTTCCCGGGCCCAGTCCAGCATGTCCCAGTCGGTCGGCTTCCGTCCCCCGTCGATGACGACGCGGTACCCCGAAGGCATCTCCCAGTCCGCAGCGGCATCCATCCCCAGAACGATGCACTGTGAACCGAAGTGGGAGGCCCCCTCTTCTATGAGCGCCGGCGTTCTGACGGCGGCCGAATTAATACTGATCTTTTCGGCCCCCGCATTAATGACGGCTTTCATATCATCCAGGGTACGGATTCCCCCTCCCACGCAGAAGGGGATGAAAATCCGTTCCGCCACCCGGGCGACCACATCAATCATGATTCCCCGCTGTTCGGCGCTGGCGGTGATATCGTAGAAAACCAGCTCGTCCACACCCTGCTCATAGTAGCGGGCGGCCATCTCCACCGGGTCTCCGATGTCCACGTTACCCTTGAATTTAACGCCCTTGGTTGTTTTCCCGTCTCTCACATCGAGACATATGACTATTCTTTTCTGAAACATGGCTCCATCCTACAGATTAATGAAATTCTTCAGGATCTTCAGTCCCGGTTTGCCGCTCTTTTCGGGGTGGAACTGGGTCGCCCAGACATTCTCCCGACGGACAGCCGCCGTAAAGGGGATCCCGTACTCGCTCTTTCCCAGAACAATATCTTCGTTAGCGGGTTTCACATAGTAGGAGTGAACGAAGTAGAAGGAGGCCTCCCCGGGCAGATCGCTGACCAGGGGATCCTCCTTAAAATCCACCGTGTTCCAGCCGATCTGGGGAATCTTCATCCCCATATCGGCTGGAAAACGCAGGACCCGGCCGGGAAGGATACCCAGACAGGGGACATTCCGCTCCTCGGAGTGGTCAAATAGAATCTGGCTTCCCAGGCATATTCCCAAAAAGGGCTTACCTCCGGCGGCAAATTCCCTAAGCCCCTCGTCCATGCCGCTGTGCTTCAGATTACCCATGGCCTGAACCGCCTCGCCCACCCCGGGGAAAATCACCTTATCCGCCCGGACAAGCTCCTGCGGATCCCGGGTGACGAAAAAATCAGCCTCTAAAAAGCGCAGCGCCGTGCTGACGCTGGTCAGATTCCCCGCATCATAATCGATAACCCCAATCATCACAAAACCCCTTTATATTCCCAGTAAGCCGAGTAGAAAATCAAAATCTACCGGTATATCACTCATTCGGGCGTAATCGTCTCCCGAATCCAGGGAGGACTTCATCACATCCCGCCCGATCGATGCCAGAAGAAACAGCTTCAAAGCCGTTCCCAGAAACCTTCCGCTCTTCTCTTCCCCCTGAAGCTTGACGTCCATAAGAAGCAGCCCGTCCTCCCGGGGTGTCAGTGCTATCTCAATCATTTTGAAGGGGGTCTTCATATAGGATTGCAGAGGGATCACACTATCCTTTTCAAGGGAGTAACGCAGAAGCAGAGACTCCTCTTTCTCCCGGGCCGGATCAAAGGGATAATCCTGACTTCCCCCGATGAAATAACTGTCAAGCAGATCACTCAGAGCACCGTCGCTGATGAGAAAGGTACTCCTGTCGGGGAATGCCATCTGCAGCCCGGTGCTCCGGGATCGGTAGGCCTTGAAGGGACCGATCTTCTCTTTCTGCCACTCCCTGTTGGCTTTCAGAAAGAGATTGATGAATCCGCTGTTATAATCCCCACGCCCCTGTATATAGAGAACATTTCTCTCGTTGACCAGATAGATTTTCTCTGTCTTTTCCAGTATCGGTTTGATTTTCCCGTAATCATCCACGCCCATGGTCTCTGCCAGGGGCTCCAGAAAAAGCTCCGCCCCGCTTCCGTTGAGATAAAGAGTTTTTCCACCCTCCGCCGGCAGATAATAGGCCTTTGTCAGATTCACAGGCACAGTGGCGCAGGAGATTAGGATCAATGCTGATAAAAATAACGTACCGAATATTTTAGCCTCAAGTCTTGATCTCATCACAATTTCCTTTTAATAAAGCAGATAGCGGGAGCGGATGATATTAAATCGCGCCTCATCGGCCCTGATTTTTCCCAGTAGCTCAGCGAACGGGGGCATTTTGTCAGCAGTCAGCATTTCGCTGACCCAACCGTTTCCCATGGCCTTGTCAAAGCGGGCCCTGTCCGTAAAGCCGTTCTCACTCCCGGAATGGTAAATCTCTTCCCAGGTATAGAGAATGGCCAACGCCGTCAGGGTCGAGTGAAAGATCTCCCTGTCCGTAATCCGATACTGCAGAATATCCCAGTCACCGGTAATCTCATTTTTAACCGGCTCAAGCTGAAGCCCCGGGAAATTCCAGTTATCATAGCATCTGTCCAGAAAATAGAGAAGCTCATCGAGATTGTGAACCCGGGGAAGCTGAATATTCTGAAACTGCACCAGTCCCTGCTCCCGGTAATTCCGTACGATTTCTCCGATTTCATACCCGTCGAAGAGGCCGCTCCCTATATAACAGAGAGCCGAAAGGGGGGTCGGGATATTGGGAGAGGGGGCAACCCACTCCCGGGGATCGAAACCCTGCTGCCAAATCCCCTTCTTTCTGTCGTAATTCCCCATCTTCACCACGTGAAGTTCCAGGTCCGTGATAGAGGCGTACTCCCCGTCCCTGTCGTAACGGTCGCCGTCCATGAGATCTCGTTCTCCGATGAAAAGCAGGGCCAGTTCCCCCTGGGTCATGCCATGGGCGTTGGGTCCGAAAAGTCCGATGTAGCTCTGATAGGCCGGATCAAGCAGGGGTCCTTCCACCATGTCCCCTCCCCCGTTCGGTCTGTCGAGCAGGATGAAAGGGAGGGACGCCTGGGCGCATGCGGTCATTTGAAGATAAAGAGTCGTCAGGTAAGTGTAGTGCCGCGTCCCGATATCCTGAATTTCAAAGACAAGGGAATCCAGCCCGTCCAGTTCCCTGGGATCGATCTTTCTCCTGCCCGGAGCGTAGGCGCTTATCACGGGGATTCCCCGGTAGCGGGCGTTATCCACCGCTTCTCCCGCCCGGACGGCCCCGTCCAGCCCGTGTTCGGGCACGAATATTTTCGCCACCTTCACCCGGGGATCGTCGATCAGCCTGTCAAGGGTATCCAGAGTGGTTCTATTGCCGAAGAAGCCGATGCTCTTCCCATTGACAAGGTCAAATTCCTCGGTGAACAGCCGATCACGGCCCAGTAGAAACTCCCGGCTGTCCGTAAAAGCTTGCAGATTTGTCAGAGAAAGGAAAAGAGGGAGTAGTAGGCGCAAACCCCTGGAAGAAAACATAACCCATGTTACCATAAACCTCCCCCTTGGTGAAGAGGAAACGTGGCTCAGGGTCAGGGACGGTTCTCCATTTCAATATAGTTGAAAGGCCGGCTGACGCTTTTGTAAGCGGGGCGCATAATCCTTCCTCCCGAAACAATTTCCTCCACCCGGTGAGCACTCCATCCTGCGATACGGGATACGGCAAAGAGAGGGGTGAACAGCTCCGGATCGATATTGAGTGAGGAGTAGACAAAGCCGGAATAAAAGTCCACGTTGGCACAGAGGGGTTTGTCGTTTTTCTTGATTCTGTAGAAGATTTCCGGAGTCAGCTCCTCAATCAGGCATCCCAGATTGTACTCCTTCATCCTTCCCGCTGCGGCGGCCACTTCTCCCGCCTTTTCCTTAAGCAGAACCGCCCGGGGATCGGAGAGAGTATAGACCGCATGTCCCATACCGTAGACGAGACCCTTGCCGTCGAAGGCTTCCTTTTTAAGGATCTTCTCGAGATAGGCGCCCACTTCCTTCTTGTCTTCCCAGTCCTTAACGTTACGCTTGATATCTTCCATCATCTTGTGGACCATCACATTGGCTCCCCCGTGCAAGGGCCCCTTCAGGGAGCCCACGGCGGCGGAAATAGCCGAATATATATCAGTACCCGAGGAGGATACCACATGGGTGGTAAAGGCGGAGTTATTACCGCCCCCGTGTTCCGCGTGAAGAACCAGGATCAGGTCAAGGATTTCCGCTTCAAGCTGGGTATACTGCTTATCGAGCCTTGTCATAAGCAGAAAGTTTTCAGAAGTACTCAGGTCCTCCACGGGACTGTGCAGGAAAAGACTCTCCCCGTCGTAGTAGTGCTTTTTCGCCTGATACCCGTAGGCTACCATGGTGGGGAAGCGGGCAATCAGCTCCACACACTGGCGCAGGTTGTTTTCAATGGAGAGGTCGTCCGGATTCTGGTCGTAGGAGTAGGAGACGAGAACGGAACGGGCCAGCTTGTTCATAATATTCTTGCTGGGACTCTTGAGGATCGAGTCTTCTGTGAAATTGGGGGGAAGCTTTCTTTTTTCGCCCAGAATATGATTGAAAGCATCCATCTCTTCCTTGTTGGGAAGATAACCGAAGAGCAGGAGGAAAACGGTCTCTTCAAAACCGAAGCGCCCGTCTTTTTGACAGCCATGGGCAAGATCTCTCACATCGATACCGCGATAGCTCAATTTTCCTTCCACGGGTGTCTTCTCTTCGTCATCATGGATATACCCGTGAACGTTACCTATCTCGGTCAGACCGACGAGAACACCGGTACCGTTGGCATTACGCAGCCCCCGTTTTACGTTATATTTATTGTAAAGCTCCAGATTGATCCGGCTCCGGTCCAGTACTTCCGTATACTTGGTAATAAACTGATCGGTAAGTTGAGACATAAGTCCTCCTTGTTTTTTTTGAGATATCACGTATATTTATTCGTCAGAATTCTATTTTTTTACAAAAACTACTTCGTGAATAAGGTGGGATTTCTTTAATCCCTTTTCCTCGAAATTCGTCAGGGGCCGCCAACTCTGAGGCTCGGCGAATCTTTCATAACGATTCTCCAGCAACGTATTACCGGTGAGAACTTCCAGCATCTGGTCGGCGTAATCATCCCAATCGGTCGCGGCGTATAGGTACCCCCCCGGTTTCAACCGTTCAGCCAGAAGCGTTGCGAAGGGCTCCTGTATGAGACGTCTCTTATGGTGCTTTTTCTTAGGCCAGGGATCGGGGAAAAAGATATGGATTCCCTCCAGAGAACCTTCGGGAATCATATTTGTTACAACTTCGAAGGCGTCGTGTTCCACGATTCTAATGTTCGTAAGCTCCCTTTTTTCTATTCTGTCCAGGAGCTTACCCACTCCGGGGCGGTGTACTTCCACTCCCAGATAGGCTTTTTCAGGGTTTTCATAGGCGATTTGATGCGTCGCATCCCCCATGCCAAAGCCAATCTCCAGGGTGACATCCTTCAATCCGGGGAACAGGAGCGAGAAGTCAAACGGCTGTTCCTCGTAGGGGATGACCCACTTATCTTTCAGATCACGGTAGGCAGCCTGCTGGGCCGGACTCATCCGGCCTTTTCTTATGACGTAACTCTTTATACCCTTCTTTTCCATTGCGTATAAATATACAGAAAAAAAGATTTTCAGTAAAGAGGGTCGGACTCTCAGGACATGGCGAGGGCGTTCTTCAGATCTTCAAGAATATCATCAATATTCTCTATTCCTATGGAAAGCCGTACAAGCTCCTCTCCGATGCCCGCGGAATCGAGGGCATCCGACGACAGCTGTGAGTGAGTTGTGGATGCGGGATGAATGGCCAGGCTCTTGGCATCACCCACATTCGCCACATGGGAAAAGAGAGAAAGCGCCTCAATGAACTTTTGACCGGCTTCCCGTCCCCCCTTGATTCCGAAGACCACCATTCCCCCGGCGCCCCTGGGCAGATAGCGCTGAGCTTTCTCATACTGGCTGTCCCCTTTCAGGCCGGGATAGCGGACCCAGTCAACCCTTTCGTGGCCGGAAAGAAATTCCGCTACGGCCAGGGCATTCCGAGAGTGCCTTTCCATTCGCAGAGCAAGCGTCTCCAGTCCCTGCAGGAACATCCAGCTGTTATCAGGAGAAATACATCCTCCCAGATTCCGCAGGGGAACCGTTCTCATGCGCAAAATAAAAGCGAGAGAGTTCAACTCGCCCAGATCATGGCCGAATCGCAGGTCATGGTAACCCTTGTCAGGTCTGTTGTATAGGGAGAATTTCTCCCGGGACCAGTCAAAGGTGCCCCCATCCACCACAATGCCACCCAGGGCCGTCCCATGCCCTCCGATCCACTTTGTCAGAGAATGGATGACAATGTTAGCCCCCCACTCCAGAGGCTTCAGAAGATAGGGAGAACTGAAGGTGGAATCCACAACGAGGGGGATTTCGTACTCATCGGCGATTTTGGCAAACGCCTCGATATCGGCCACATCCAGGGCGGGGTTTCCCACGGACTCGATGTAGAGGACACGGGTTTTATCTGTGATCTTTTTCCTGAAACTCTCCGGATCGTTGATATCGGCGAAACGGGTCTTAATGCCGAACTGGGGGAGTATGGCATCGAACATGGTGTAGGTTCCCCCGTACAGACCGCTGGAGGCGACAATCTCATCACCCCCGTCGCAGATATTGATCATGGTATAAAAAACAGCGTTCGTTCCCGAAGCCAGGGCCAGGGATGCCTTCCCCCCTTCAAGGAGAGCCAGACGCTGTTCCAGCACATCCTGAGTAGGGTTTCCCAGACGGGTGTAAATATTTCCCAGAACCTTAAGACTGAAAAGATCCTGGGCATGCTGAGCCGAATCAAAGAGATAGGCCGATGTTCTGTACAGGGGCACACCCCTCGATTTTGTTTCATCCACCGTTTGTCCCCCGTGGAGGGATAGGGTTTCGAATTTCATAGTTTCTCCCGATTATTCTTCAAAGAGCCAAGTACTCAGGTATCGCTCTCCCGTATCGCATCCGATGGTGACGACACGCTTCCCTCTGTTTTCCGGCCTTTCCAATAGGATTTCCGCCGCTCTCACATTGGCGCCGGCGGAGATTCCCACAAGAATACCCTCTTCCCTGGCCAGACGTCTCGCCATGGCCCCCGCTTCTTCGGCGGAAACCTGAATGATTCCGTCAAGAACGACAGTATTCATAACGGAGGGAACAAATCCGGCGCCGATGCCCTGTATTTTATGGGGACCGGGTTTTCCGCCGGAGAGCACCGGGGAATTAACCGGTTCGACAGCATATACGCCTATTTCCGGATTTTTCTGCTTAAAGATTTCCCCGTTTCCCGTAACCGTACCCCCTGTGCCGACTCCCGCCACGAAGAGATCGAATTTTCCCTCCGTGTCATCCCATATTTCCCGGGAAGTGGTCTGCCGGTGGGCCTCCGGATTGTCCTTATTCATGAACTGCTGGAGCACGAGACTGTCAGGAAGGGATTCGGCCAGCTCATTAGCCTTCTCAATGGCTCCGTTCATACCCTTCTCCGCCGGGGTCAGAACGAGTTCCGCCCCCAGATGGGTCAGAAGCCTTCGTCTCTCCACACTCATGGACTCGGGCATGGTAAGGATCAGGCGGTAACCCCTCTGGGCGCAAATGAAGGCCAGGGCGATGCCCGTGTTGCCGCTGGTCGGCTCTATCAGGGTGGTTGATTTGTTAATGAGACCCCTTTTCTCGGCCCCTTCAATCATGGACTTTCCGATTCTGTCCTTCACGCTTCCCAGGGGATTGAAGAATTCAAGCTTAAGCAGTATCTCGCCCTTTCCGCTTCCGATACGATTCAGTTTCACAAGAGGTGTGTTCCCCACCAGTTCTGTAATATTCTGAGCGACTTTCATCTTTAATCCTCACAACAAATCAAGCGGATTTGATGAATTGCCCACTTTGCTCAGTATGACATCCAGAGTATAACGGGAAAGGGTCTCCTCCATAGCTCTGGAGACATCGTCCCAAACCATATAGGTGGAACAGACCGAAGATCGGCTGCACAGCTTGTCGTTTTTCAGACAGTGGACAATCTCTATACCGTTTTCCATGGCGTCAACCACATCCAGCAGGGATATCTCGGTAGGCTTCCTGCTTAGCCTGTATCCCCCCCGGGCTCCTCTGACTGAGTCAATAAGACCTTTCCGGCGAAGGGGTATGACTATCTGGCTCAGGTACTTCTCGGATATTTCCTCCTGCTTTGATATTTCATTCAGCTGAAGAGGCTCATCCCCCTCGCACATGGCGAGTCGCACCATTAAGCGGGCGGCATATCTGGACTTCGTGGACAGCTTCATATTCACCTACCTTATATTTATTAGACAACACTATTAACACACTAGTATTTGTATCATTTAATGTCAATATGAATCGCCTGTTTTCCTGAAAATCTGCCTTTCCTATCCCCGCTTAATACTTGTAAAAAGAGAGGAAAGACGATACATTATGAAAAACAAACCTCTGTCGATTAGTTTGTACGTTTTATTTTTCGGTAGAGTCGTGCTCAACGTACGCAGTGAAAGGATTTTTATGAATATCTATGCGGGTAATCTCTCCTATGCTTTGACAGAGGATGATTTGAAACAGGCTTTTGCCGAATTCGGCGAAGTGATCAATGCAAAAATTATCATGGACCGCGACACGGGCCGTTCCAAGGGTTTCGGCTTTGTCGAGATGGGAAATGATGAAGAGGGAGAGAAGGCAATCGAAGCACTTGACGGAAGTCCCCTCAAGGGAAGGAACCTCAAGGTCAATGAGGCCAGACCCAGACAGTAGTTTTTATTACTATCCGGGATTTACCCCCATCGGAGCAGGGCAATCTCCCCATTCTTCTGTTTTTGTATTATACTGGTAGGAAATGGAGAAACAGAATATAACAGGATTTCTTAAGAGTACACTCAACAATATAAAGTGGTCCATGGCAGGGACGAAAGTGTTTGCTCTGGTGGGTAAAAGCGGAACCGGTAAGAGCTTCAGGGCAAGGCTGGTTGCGGAGCATTACAACATACCTCTTATGGTAGATGACGGTCTTCTCATAAGAGACAAAACAATCATCGCCGGCCGTTCGGCCAAAAAAGAACCGAACTATGTGGGAGCCATTAAAACGGCTCTCTTCGATGATATTTCCCACCGGCAGGAAGTTCTTGAGGCGATTAAACAGGAAAGGGCCCCCCGAATTCTACTGATAGGAACATCGGAAAAGATGGTGGAGAAAGTGGCGGTCAGACTTGAACTCCCCCCGGTCGATAAATTCATCAAGATAGAGGATATCTCCAGCAAGGAAGAAATCGAACGGGCCATCAAATCCCGTAAAGAGGGAAAGCATGTCATTCCCGTCCCCTCCATAGAGATCGAAAAGGATTATTCCCGGATCTTTCTTGATTCCATCAAAGTTCTGTTTAAAAAGAATTTCGGCAAAAAAAACAAATCAACCATTTATGAGAAGTCCGTGGTACAGCCCGATTTCGATTCCGATGACAAACGGGGTACTGTTACGATGACCGAAGCTGCATTAACCCAGATGATTCTCCATTGTATTGATGAATTCAACTGTGAAATCGGCGTTCGGCGCATAAAGGTGCGTCCCCATGGGGGCTCCTACAACATAAAGGTATATATTGAGACATTTTACGGTGAAAATATTACAGAAGAATTATATAAACTGAGAAAATACATCGCCGAGAAAATCGAACGATTTTCCGGGATAATCCTCAATGAGGTTTCTCTCTCCATAGATTCCGTATCCCATAGAAAGAGGGAAAAATGAAAATCAACCTGTCCCTATTGCTGTCTATCCTGTTTCTCATTCCCCTGAGCGCTCTGGATTTCTTTGAATCCCGCACCATGCATTATCTGGTGAAATCCGACGCTTCTCCGGAAGATTCCGTCAACGCTGCCATGGAAATGGAAGAGAGATATTCCCTGTACGCGGACCTGATCGGCACCCCTTCCGGACCGCAGCCCCTTCTGCCCGTTACGATTCTATCCTCCCGGGAAGAAATCGAGACCTATCTGAACGGTTTGAAAGCCCTGGAAACAGGTGATGTGGTTCTTCTGCGGCAGAAGGATTCCGGTAGGGGTGAGATTGTCTGTCTTTCAGTGAAAGAAGCTTCTGTCCGGAAGGCCCTGAATCAGGCCGCTTTTCTCCAGTTCATTGAGTCCTGTAACCGGGATACCCCCCTGTGGTTGAAATCCGGGATGGCCCTCTACTTCGAAACATCCCCCGATCCCTCCACGGGTGAGCCCTTCTTTAATTGGAGCGCCCTGGCCGAATGGATGGATATGGATCCCGGGGTTAATGATATTAATGATTCCCTCCTTACCCTGTCCGATGAAAGTAAATTCAGCTATAGGGAGCAAGTACTTTCTTGGTCTCTGTTAACGTACCTGATGAACAGTCAGGGCAAAGACAGCCGCCTCATTTGGGAATCCCTGTCCCTTGTTCGAACGGGTGAAACGAAAGCCTGGCCGCAGGAACTACCCACGGATCTGAACAGCAGGCTGATATCCTATTTCTCGGAATTACACCTCCCGGATACAAAGGAACAGATACTTAAAACCTACTATGAGAGCTCCTCCTACGATGAATTGATGGAATATATTTCCCGGGATGATGATATCAGCAGCGGTGTCGAGCTTTACTACAGGGGGCTTGTGCATTACAACAGGGGCCTTTTTGAAGAGGCTCTTGATGATTTTGGAAAAGCCGGCGAGCTGGGATTTTCTCCGGCGGAAACGGTATATGCCAAGGCTCTCTGCTATCTGCAGCTGGGGGATAGGGTTAAAGCCGTTTCCCGATTGAAAACAGCGGAAAAGCTGAAGGAAGGAATTGTACCGGAAGAGCTCAGCCGCCTACTTGAGTAGCGATAGTCGGCTTTCCCTTTCGCCTTCTGTTCCTTGATTTTGTCGTTTTCTGATTGTTCCAGATCTTTCGTTTTCTCAGAATGGATTTAACCGCCTCATCCACTTCCCGGTTCGGGGCTATCAGCGGTTTCAGGGCTCCCTTGCTTCTCTTAATTACTTCCTTGAATGAGGTCTGCCGCCCCTTCTCAAAGGCTCCCGTTTCATTCAGGTAGGAATCCAGCAGAAGGGCGAGCATATGACTGCGTCTTTTCTCCCCGTCTGCAACCTGACGGTCCAGAGCCTCCATATCGGAAAAGAACAGGTTTTCGTACTCCTGCCCCCTCTCATCCATAAGAACGGAGTACTGGGGCAGAACTGTCTCAAACAGATTCAATTCGCGGAATTTACTGAAGCAGCTCGTCGCCGTACCGGACTGGAGTATCTTGAAAAGCTCTTCCGACATGCGGGAGACGGAACACTGATGCAAAAGGGGTGCCGATTTTCTGATCCTCCGCCTCAGTCTGAAGGGAATGCGGGATTCGGTGCCCACGGAATATTTCACAGCCCGGATCATGCGGACCGGATCTTCCTCAAATGTCTGATCCAGGGGGATAACACTCTTCAGAACCTTTTTGCGTATGTCCTTCACGCCCCCGACAAAATCCAGTATTTCCTCATTATCCGGATCATAGAACAGGGCGTTAAGAGAGAAATCCCGTCTCAGGGCGTCCTCTTCGACAGTCCCGAAGATCTGCTCGTCCCGTTCTCCCGAATCGAGAGCACGGAAGGTGGCCACTTCGATAATCTTGTCATTGGCAAAGTAGATATGGACCAGCCGGAACCTTCTTCCGATAATGCGAGAGTTTCGGAATACCCTTTTAATCTGGTTGGGGGTGGCATCGGTGGCGATATCAAAATCTTTGGGCGTTCTATCCAGGAGGAGATCTCGTACCGCCCCGCCTACCACGTAGGCTTCATATCCCACGGAATGGAGCCGGGATATGATTTTCCTGGCGTCCCGGTCAATCCGATCCCGGGAAATATTATGTTCATCAAGGGAATAGATCTCCGCCTGGCGGATTAATTTCCCTTTATTATTTCTTCCGTAACGTACTCTCATAGCAGTTTTCTACTTTATCATGGATGTCTGAAAAAAACAATGACCCGACGGCCTGTCCGATTCGAATAACCTAAGACGGGGAGAGCTCCTTTGTAAGCCTCTTGATCCGTTCCAGTTCATCTCTTGTGAATCCTTCCCATTCCATGGAAAAAAAAGTGTTGTTATGGTACACCGGTTCCTCTTTCAGAGGCAGAGAACTGAAAATCAGGCTCTCTTCCCACAGGGATGAACCGGGAACGGGGGAGTACTGAGCAATGCGGCAGCGGATGCCGTAGGCAGAAGCGGTTCTGACGGAGTGTTCCACCTCTGAACTCCTCTGACCGGGCAGGCCCGCCAGCACGTAGGCTGCACAGTTCTGCAGAGGAAATGCGGAATTTCTTATCTCTTCCACAGCGTTATCGAATATATCTCTGTTAATTTTCCGATCCCTCTTTTCATGGAAATCGTCGGAGGAACTCTCGTATCCCATGCGCAGCTCCCGGAATCCGGCGGCTTCCATCATATTTAGTAACTCCCTGTCCAGATAGCTGGCATGCACCGCATTGGGGAGGTAGAAGGAGAGGTTCCTGCCCCAGCTTAGAACCATTTCGAGAAAGGGTTTGATAAGATTCTCCCGATTGACCAGCAGGGCGTCATCATAGAAAGCGAAATGGGTTGTCCCCCATCGTTCGTGCATCTCTTTCAGCCTCAGAAACGCCTCTTCCGCCCTGCCCGCCAGAAATACCGGTTCCAGTAAGCGGGAGGCACAGTAATCGCAGGCCATGGGGCATCCCCGGTTCAGACGGATCACGCCGCTCTCACGCCAGACCGGATCTTCCGGGTCCGCCACATCGGAGATTTCCTCTGCGGGCAGGGGTAAAAATCCGCCCAGAGCTTCCCTGAGAGCCCGGCTTCCCTCACCGGTCAGCACATAATCGGGACGGCAGACGTCGCGGCAGTGATCCGGCATGAGTGTGGCATAGATTCCCCCCACAGCGACAGGAACTCCCGGGTGATGCCTGCGACAGAGATCTACGGTTTCCCCGATCCCTTCGTACCAGTATGTCATGGTAGATGTGATGAGAATCAGATCGGGACGGCTGCGGGCGATCTGAGACGAGAAGGATTCCCGGTCTATGCCGTAACGGGCGTACTGCCTCTCGATGGCGATACGTTCTGCTGGCCACTCCAGAGGCTGACGGAATATTTTACCCGTACCGTTGCCCTTTCTCCGGGGAGAACCGAATCGTTTAAGGGAGAGCTTATCCCCGTAATCAAGGGCGTTGACATGAACCGTTTCCCAGCCTCCCCTTTTCAGCCATGAGGCTATCCGCAAAAGCCCCAGGGGTTTGGAAAAGAGGTCAAAATAGGCGAAGTCATAAACGGGAGGTGTTATCAGCAATGCCCGGGGAGCTTTTCCAGGGGTTATTCCTCCAGCGATTTGACTTCCCTCCTGACAAGACCGTTGACTCCGTCCCTGTCCAGAGCCTTCACTTCCCCGTAGAGGCCGGCCATTTTATTTATGCGAATTCCCCGGATACCGTATATTTGAATATAATTATCCCTATGAGCCAGCATTCGGTGAAATACGGGATTCAGGGCATTCCATTCCGTTGTGGAGCATAGCTGACAGGCACGCTTCAGGAACTCCAGCTGGGTATCTTTTTTTTCCCAGTGTAGATCCATGACCGCTTCCAGGGCAGGAACGGTCCCGTCTATCTGCTTTTCCAATAGAACCTTGAGCACTTCCAGGCGTAACTCGACGCTATTGCTCTCCTTCGAAAAATACTCCAGAAGATGCTTATTCGCCCAACTGTTCCCATATTCGCCCAGGGCTTTTGCCGCGGCGATATTCACTTTCTTTTCCGAATCCCGGCGCAGTTTGAAATCCAGCACATCTATGGCTTCTTCCGATTTCATTCTCCCCAGTCCCTCACATGCTGTCACCCGGATATGCCAATAGGAATCCCTTTTAAGCGCCTGAAGAAGCAGCTCTTCCACCCGGGGATTGTCAAAGTACATAAGCCCCGAGACGGCGAAGGCCCGGATCATGCTGCTGCTCTTCTCATCGTTATAAAGAGCAATAAGCGGTTCGAGAGCGTCCTCGTCTCCCAGCTTTCCCAGGGCGACGGCGGCATACTCCCGCTCCGTATTTGAAGCGGAGCTATCCTCTATGATTCCGATGAGCCTCTCCTTGGCGGGGCTGTATTTCATCTCCCCCCAGGCGGAAATGATGTTCTGAGCCACATCGGTGCTTTCATCGCCGCCGTAATCGTCATAAAGAGCTTCAAGCTCCTGGGCCCGGGAAGCATCTTTCAGTTTTCCCAGATTATAAATAACCCTGCCCGTCAGGCCCGGTTCGTCTTTCACGGCCAGGTCGTAAAGAAGATCCACCGCTTTTTCACTCTTGATATCACCCAGATAGGTAATTGCCGCCAGGGCCCTTTTTTCCTGATACCTGTAATCCTCCAGAATGGGGGAGAGGTCATCAAGGGCGATCTGTTCGGCACCCTTGTCCTCGAACTGTGATAGAAGAGCATAAATCTGCTCGGCCAGGGCGGGATTCTCCGTCTCTCCCAGGATAGCAATCAGTTCCCCGTCATAGGAGTTATCCTTCTCCTGACCGATCTGGCTGATGACTTCCTTGACCTCCGATTCTATACCGTAGAGCAGGACTTCCTTTCTATCATCACGAAGGGAGGTTACATCCTCATCGCCCCCGCTTTTATTTTCACCCACGAAGGCTCCACCGCTCACATCCAGCATATCCGTGGTTTGAGAAAAAAGGGATATCCCCATGAAAAACAGAAAACCTGCCGGTCCGATCCGGTTCATAATCACTCCCCGCATTAGGTGGTCTTTCTTTTTATTATCGACAAAAACTCAACTCCCGCAAGGTTATAGGAGAAAAGAGTCAGAGCGACGAATCCCAGACCGTAGAGAGCAAGAAAGCCCAGATTGATCAGGGAACTCCCGGCCAGCCATCGTTCTACTCCCAGGAACCGGTTCAGAAGAAGAACATACCCCGTACCGGGGAGGAGAGAGATGAGAATTTTCCCCAGAGTCAGAATAATACCCCTTGCCCCGTCCATCGGGATCTTTAACCGGAGCCGGAGAATGTAAAAGATCAGTCCCGCCAGATAGGCCAGGGAGTTGGCGTAGGCCAGACCCTCCACACCACGGTTCCAGAGGAAGAGGAACAGCACTGTGAACAGGATATCGATTCCCACCACGAATAGAGCCGCCATAATTGGTGTTTTGTAGTCCCCCAGAGCATAGAAGACGCGCTGGGTGAAGTTGTAGGCGCCCACGAAGATCAACCCCGTGCAGTAGGCGAAGAGAACCCGGGATGCCAGGATCGTATTGGCGGCGTCGAAGGCCCCCCGCTGCATAGCCACGGAAATAATGGGGATTCCCAGCAGCATGAGTCCCGTCGATGAGGGCAGAAGAAGGGTCATCAGACCGCTCCAGCCGTAATTCAGGGTATCCCGTAGTCCCGCCCGGTCCCCTTTGGCGGCCTGGCGGCTCATTTTGGGATAGGCCACGGTTATAAGGGAGTTCACGAACAGTCCGAAGGGAAGCTGCCAGAAAACGATGGCATTATCCAGGGCTGAAACGCTGCCTTCGGGAAGCATGGTGGCGAAATAGCCGGCGATAAACTGGTTTACCGAGAAGATCGATGAGGTGATGAGTATGGGTCCCCATTTCTTCATGACCCTGCGGAACTCGGGGGTATGGAAGTCCAGGCTGGGCATGAGGCGGTAGCCCAGTTTCCTGAAGGAACCGACCTGAAAGAAAATCTGCCCGATACCCCCGGCGATGACTCCCACGGCCATGGAAAAAATACCCATGGTGTTGTGAAAAATCAAGAGAGAGGAGATGACGGCCACCGAGAAGAGAAGCGGGGTGACGGCGGGGATGAAAAACCGGTTATGTGAATTGAGCACCCCCATAAGAAGGGCACTGATACTGACAAAGAAGATATAGGTGATGAGATAGGGCAGCAGTTCTACCGCCAAGGCGGTCTGGGCGGGATCGGAGAATTCGGTCAGCAGATTGACCGCAGCTCCCGGAAATATGATGAATAGCAGAGTAAGGGGTATGGTGATGATCAGCAGGAGCCCCATGATGCTGGCGGTAAGACTCTTCGCCTTTTCCCCGCTCCCGTCGTCCACCAGCTGCCGGGACAGCTCGGGTATGAAGGCACTGGAGAGAGCCCCTTCGGCGAGAAGCTTGCGCATATTGTTGGGTATGCGGAATACGGTGCGCAGAACATCCGCCTCGCTGCCCGCTCCGAACAGTCCGTTGACCAGGGCTTCCCGGGCGAATCCCAGAAGCCGGGTCCCCAGGGTACAGAACATAACCACGTAGGTCGAAGCCAGGGTTTCCCGGCGTGAGGTCTCCTTCACCCTACTCTCCCGCCCGGTAGTACCGGTCCAGGAAATCCGCCTTGAATGCCTTGAAGTTCCCCGCGCTTATCGCTTCCCGGGTATTCTCCATCAGTTTATACATGAAATGGAGGTTATGCTCCGTGGTCAGCATAGGGCCCAGTATCTCCCGTGTTTTGAAAAGATGCCTGATGTAAGCCCGGGAAAACTGGCGGCAAACGGAACAGCTGCAGTTAGGATCGATGGGACCGAAATCATTTTTAAAGCGCTCATTCTTCAGGGCGATCATGCCGTTGTCCGTAAAAACGGAGCTGTTGCGGGCTACCCGGGTCGGATAGACGCAGTCGAAGATATCGATACCCTCTTCTACGGCTTCCAGCATGTAGTCCGGGGTGCCGATACCCATCACGTAGCGAGGCTTCTCCTCGGGTAGATACTGAGCAGTATAGAAGAGGTACTCCCTGAAGACTTCCTTCTCCTCACCCACGGAAAGTCCCCCAATGGCGATTCCGGGAAAATCAATGGAACAGATCTCCTCGGCGCTGCGCTTTCTCAAATCCTTATAGAAATTCCCCTGTACAATTCCGAATATCAGACCTTCATAGGAGGGATCCCTCTGAGTCCATCTGGTATAGGCTCTTTTAGCCCAGTCCGAGGTGATGCTCAGGGCTTCCTCCGCCTCCTTATGCCCAATGCCGGGAGGGGTGCAGACATCAAGAACCATCTGGATATCGCTTCGGAAGATTTCCTGAATCTCGCTGACCTTCTCCGGTGTGAAGAGATGGCGGGAACCGTCGATATGGGATTGGAATCGGACTCCCTCGGGGGTGATTTTCCTCAACTGGGAGAGGGAAAATACCTGAAAACCGCCGGAATCGGTAAGAATGTTGTTATTCCAGCCGGTGAACCGATGAAGCCCCCCCGCACCGGACATGATCTCCATGCCCGGCCTCAGGTAGAGGTGGTAGGTATTTCCCAGTATGAGCCGGTAGCCCATTTTCTCCAGAGCTTCGAACAGAATGGCCTTTACGGTCCCGTTCGTTCCCACCGGCATAAAGGTGGGTGTTTGGACTTTTCCGTGGGGCAGATGTAATTCTCCCCTCCGGGCGTTTGTATTTTTATCTCGGGCTTTGATCTCTATCATGCCTGTTCCTCCCTGTCAGGTTGGGGCGTATCGAAAGAGGATTATACCTCCCAGAAGGAATAAAATAAACCCCAGCCAGGCCCCCATGAGAGGAGTTACCGTGCCGTAGGTGGCCATGAGGGAGGAGACCATCTGAAGGATGTAATACCCGACGGAAAGCCCCAGGCTGGAGAGCAGGCTCATGAGCAGGATATTCTTCTTGAAACGGCTTCCCAGGGCACAGGAAATCAGGGTGACGATGAAACTGGTCAGGGCAAAGGAAAAGCGCCTGTAATAATCGGTAAGGGACTCCTTGTAGGGCAATCCGGCCTTCATCTGGGAGAGAATCCAGATCCGGGCGTCTTTCAGGGTCATTTCATCCACATTTCTCAGATCCCGCCGGAATGTTTCCGGGGGTTCGTCGAAATTGTCATCGGTGTATTCATCGAGGATCGTAAGCTGCGGCCCTTCGGGATTAGCGAAATCCTCATAGATTCTCACCTTCTGCAGCAGCCACTTTCCCTCTTGCCAGACAGCCCGGTCCGCTTCGACCCGGCGGAGAAGTCTTCCCTGATCATTCCGTTCCAGAATCAGGGGACGGCTTAATTCCTTTGTGCCGTCATTGTAAAAAACCGCATGATAGATTCGTCCGATTCCCTGTGACATAATAGTCACCTGGCTGTTGTTGTAATTCTCCTCCTGTCCGGTCAGGGCTTTTGTCATCTCGTTCTTCACACGAAAGGTATCAATCACCACATATTGGTCGAAAAGAAAAGATCCCAGACTGATTGACAGCCCCAGTACAAGGATGGGCAGGGAAAGGCGAAAGAGGGAAATCCCGCTATTCAGGATAGCAATCAATTCATTATTGGCGAAATAGTTACCCAGAGTATAGGTTACGGAAAAAAGTATCGTAACGGGAAGGACATAGGAAATGCATTTGGGTATATAAAGCAGGGCGATATGGAACACCGTCGCCAGGGGAACCTCATTGTTGAGGAATTTCCATAAATTATTAAAAATATCCAGAAGCTGAAGGACCATGACAAAGAAGATGAGAGAGACAAGAAACACAGGAATGAGGTCTTTCAATATCATTTTGGTCAGGGTCCTCATATCTACAGCCTTACCTTTTTTATGTAGAGAACAGCCCCGACACCGGTAAGCAGAATATTGGCCGTCCAAATAGAGAGGAAGGGGGATATCCCCGACCTCATGGTCAAGTTGCGGCCCATGATAAGAAAGGCCCAGTAGAGAAAGGCAAGAAAAAGACCGATGAGAAAACCCACAGCCCGGCCGCTTCTGCGTGAAACAACTCCCAAGGGGAAGGCAATGAGAACAAAGGGAAAGCACGAGAAGGGTATGGCGAACTTCTGAAAGTACTCCATCTTCCACTGATCCAGGGTCCTGTCCCGGGGAACGGACTCTCTGAGACTGGTCACATTGGCACTCAGATTATCAACGGTTTTCTGCCGTTTTGTTTTTTCACGTTCATCCAGGTTCTCCTCCAGAAGCTTCTCTTCAGCCGCCTTAAGTTCCTCTTCTGCCTTGGCCACCCTCTCTTCCCACCGCTGGACTTCCCCATCGAAAACCTCCTGCTTCTCTCTGATCTGCTTGATCAGATCGAAGGAGCGGATCTCCTGCGGAGAGAGGCCGGATAAGCCTTGAAGGGAGCTGAACAGAAAGTTTAGAGCCAGGAGTTCGGCCCGGGTATAGGTCTGTACTGTCCTGTCCCTGTTGTTAATGGCATGCTCCTCCACATCCTCCAGCATAATGGAGAAATTCCCCAGTTTGTCCGGATGGTTCTCAAAATATCCCGATGGAGCCATTATCAGGTTTCTATCGTTCTTTCTCCCGTTTTCTATGATGAGGATGGGCCCGAAACGGTTATCCTGCACATCGGAGGTAACCACCACCTTATTATCGATAAATTTGACGGAATAGGGTTCCAGTTCCAATGAGGGCATTGCCGAAAATATTTCCCGGCTGATTCTGCGGTAATGCACCGCCCCCAGGGGAAGCAGGTAATCATTGATGTAAAAGGAGATGAAGCAGAATACGATTCCCACCAGCAGGATGGGACGGGAGAGCGTACGCAAGGGTATACCCGCGCATTCCATGGCCAGGATTTCTTTCTGAGCGGAAAGATTCCCCAGTGCCATAAGGGAACCCACCAGGGTGGCGAAGGGAAAAGAGAGCGCCAGGATGGAAGGGAAAGTACAGAGTATCAGCCTAAGTACATACCCCAAAGGTATTCGGTTGGAAAGAATCCGTTCCGCCAGAAGTAGAATCTGATTCACAAAGAAAATAACGAAGAAAAAAAGGAAGGATACGAGGAAAGAGAAGAGAAACTCCTTCGTCAGATAGGTGTAGATGGTATTATAGCTTCTTTTCGATAAGATCTTCATTGACGACCAGGATCCCCTGTCCTAAAACGGCTATGTAGAGATTGTTATTATATACGGCTATATCCGTAACATCCAGAGAATTCAAACCCTCTTCCAGCCCCAGGGGGATCCAGCGGATATCACTGTCAAGCCGATTTCTTCTCCAGGCGCTGACTCCTCCGCCCAGGGTACCGATCAGGGCATAGTCCCCATCAAGGGAAACGGTGAGTACATAATCTGAAAGCAGATCCTCCTGTTCCTTATCAAAGTGCTGTGAGGTGCCCCTCTTCCTGTCCAGCAGATACACCCCTTCTCCGTAGGTTCCCGCAAGTATGTAGTCCTCCTGTTCTGCTATGGCAGTAATATTTCTTCCTCTGAAGTCGGGGTATTCCTCCCGCCAGTTTGAAAAGGTGCGGCCGTTGAAGGCCACAATGCCATCGGCGGCCGTAGCGATGAGAAGACTTTTGTCATCAATTGAGGCGACGAGACGATTGATCCTGTCCAGATTTCTCTTGCTATCGCCTATTCGGCTCCACCCGGATCCCTCCACTTCTACCCAGAGGCCCCGGTTGACCGTGGAAGCATAAAGACGGTTCTGAAAGAAAACCAGACTGTTGATTCGCCCCATATCCTCCGGAGTGTTTTTAGTGAATCGGGAGGTTTTCTTATCATAGTTGTAAAGATCGGAATAACCGGCAATGCGAATTTCCTGGACGAGCCCTTCGAAACCGGAGATTTTCTCGACCCTCAGACTGTCCCGGGACTCCCTGAGAACGGACAGATTCTTAAGAGGAAGGGAATATCGGGCGATCCCCCCCGTCCAGGTACCCAGCCAGAGATCATCCCGATCCAGATAGAGAGCGGAGATATTGGTATCCGAGAACCCCTGCTGCGCCAGAGGAATAACTTCCGTATAGACCTTGCGGCAGAGAAGACGGTAAAGGGTGCGGCTTCCCTCATCTATCAGTTCCTGACGGATAATTTGGTCAAGGCAGGCAATGGTTTCATCCCTATCCCCTTCTTCGAACCAGGCAATCCGGGCTTTTTCCAGCCAGATTAGAGATTCATTAATCTGCATGGAAGTTTGTATCCCATCGGAAGGAGACTCAGGGTCATCGCTCTTCGTATTTAATCTTTTGTCTGAAGCAGAGGATGCACCGGAGCTGACGGATGTGCTTTCGCCGGTAATTTCCCCGCCATCGGAGGCACAGGAAAAGAGAATCAGAAGTGTTAAGATGAATAAGCCAGCCCTATACACCGGTGGAGCCGAAGCCCCCCTCCCCTCTTTCCGTTTCATCAAGGATGGGGACATGATGAAATTCACCCTGAATATAGGGGGCGATCACCATCTGGGCGATACGGTCCCCGTCGGAAATGACCACATCGCGATTTCCCAAATTAATCAGAAGAATGCGGACTTCACCGCGATAATCGCAGTCGATAGTGCCGGGACTGTTCAGAACGGTCAGACCCTGTTTCCATGCCAGCCCGGAGCGGGGCCGAATCTGAGCCTCATAGCCGGCGGGCAGAGCCATGGCCATCCCCGTGGGAATCATGACCCGTTCAAAGGGCTTCACCGTCACCGGCTCTTCCAGACGGGCATAGACATCGGCTCCCGCAGCCCCTTCCGACTGGTAGTGGGGCGGATTGATACCGTCCCCGGTATAGAAGATTTTCACCTTATTCATTATTCCTCCTATTTTACCAAGAAAGACGTCTCCTGACAATTCCGGGCAAAAAAAAAGTCCCCGAAGGGACTTTCTTTTCGTTAATTCGGATTAGCGTCTACCGCCGCCGTTATTGGGCCGGGATCCTCCCCGGGGCTTCCAATCGGGATTCTGGGCATCTACGATACTCAGGTTCAGACGGCCGACCCGATCCACTTCGATCAGCCGGACTTCCACTTCCTGTTCCTCTTTCAGAACATCGGTGACATTCTCCACTCTCTCCTTGGAAAGACGGGAGATATGGCAGAGGCCTTCCTTACCGGGAAGAATCTCGATGAAAGCGCCGAAATCCATGATACGCTTGACCTTACCGTGGTAAATGGTTCCCACTTCGGGCTCCTCCACAATGGCGCGAACCATTTTCTCGGCCTCTTCGGCTCCCATTCTCTCCTTGGCGGAGATCGTAACCGTACCGTCGTCATCAATATTGACTTTGGCGCCGGTCTTCTCGGAAATACCCTTGATGACCTTACCGCCCGGTCCGATTACCGCGCCGATCTTATCCTCTTCCACCTTCAGACTGATGATCTTGGGGGCATAGATAGATACGTTCTCGCTGGGGACGGAAAGACACTTGGCCATTTCGCCCAGGATATGGATCCTTCCCAAACGGGCTTGCTCCATAGCGTTTTTCATAAGATCCACGGTTACGTGGGAAATCTTGATATCCATCTGGAAAGCGGTAATACCCTTTTCCGTACCGGCTACCTTGAAGTCCATGTCGCCCATGTGGTCCTCTTCGCCCAGGATATCTGAAAGAACAGCATATTTGTCATCGCTCTCCGAAATCAGGCCCATGGCGATTCCCGCAACGGGGGCTTTGATGGGAACACCCGCGTCCAGCAGGGAAAGGGTACCGGAACAGATCGTCGCCTGAGAAGAGGAACCGTTGGATTCCATTATCTCGGAAACGATTCTGATGGTGTAGGGAAAACTTTCCTTGGAAGGAAGGATCGGTTCCAGAGCTCTCTGGGCCAGATGGCCGTGTCCGATCTCCCGTCTGCCCGTGGCCAGACGTCCCGTTTCTCCTACGGAGTAGGGAGGGAAATTGTAATGGAGCATGAAATTGGACCGGCGGTCACCGTCGATATCGTCCATGATCTGCTCATCCATTACCGTTCCCAGTGTTGTTACACCCAGGGATTGGGTTTCCCCTCTCGTAAAAAGAGCGGAACCGTGAGCTCTGGGCAGAAGGCTGTTTTCACAGGTGATAGGCCTGATCTGATCGGTCTTTCGGCCGTCACAGCGCTTATTGTTCTCCAAAATGGATTTTCTGATAATCTCTCTTTCGATGTCCTCGAAGATACCGGAGAAGAGCATGCTGTTGTCGTCATTAATGACGTCGGCATATTTCTCTTTGAGCTTTGCCTTGATGTCTCTCACACCCTGATGGCGCAGAAGTTTGTCATCGAGGAAAAGGGCTTCCCTCATAGGTTCAAAGGCTTCATTCCAGATATCGTCTTTTTTCTCAAGAACCGAGGTAACCTCAACCAGGGGGAGTTTCTCCTTGCCGCAACGGGAAGCGAAATCCTCCAGGAAAGCGCAGATTTCCTTAATGGAAACCTCAGCCTTGTTGATGGCTTCAAGCATCTGCTCTTCAGAAACTTCGTGAGCGCCGCCCTCAACCATACAGATACCCTCGTTGGTACCGGCAACGATAATATCCAGATCAGCCTTTTCAATCTGAGCGAAGGTGGGGTTGATCACATATTCGCCGTCAATCAGGCCGACCCGTACAGAAGCTACGGGACCGTTGAAGGGGATATCGGAAACCATAACCGCCGCAAAAGCGGCAATCATACCCACGATATCCGGGGGATTCACCTGGTCGGTGGATACGGTCATGGGTACGACCTGTATCTCCCGTCCGAAAGCCTTGTAAAAGAGGGGCCGCATGGGTCTGTCAATCAAACGGGAAACAAGAATTTCCTTATCCTTGGGACGGGCTTCTCTTTTCAAAAAGCCGCCGGGGATTTTACCGGCAGCATAATACCTTTCGTTGTAGTCTACGGAAAGGGGAACGAAATCCAATCCTTCCCGGGGTTCTGAACTACAGCAGACGGTTGCATTGACAACCGATCCGCCGTACCGCGCCATAACAGCGCCGTTTGCCTGCTTTGCAATTTTTCCGGTTTCGAGAATTAATTCTTCCTCTCCAATCTTTAACCGAGCAGTTTCCATTAAACTTCCTTTGTCTTACTTTCTGAGTCCGAGTTTTCCGATGAGTTCACGGTAGCCATTCAGATCCTTCTTTTTCAGGTAGCGGAGAAGTCTTCTTCTCTGACCTACCATTTTCAGAAGTCCCCTTCTGGAAGCGTGATCTTTTGCGTGTTCTTTAAAGTGATCTGTAAGATCTTCGATTCTCTTTGTCAGAAGAGCGATCTGCACCTGAGCAGATCCCGTATCATTTGCATCCTTGCCAAAATCGGCAACAATCTTTTTTTTGTCTTCAACTGTTAACATGAGTTTCTCCTCGGGATTATTTCATCCCATAAATAGTTTTACGTGCGGACAAGTTAAATCCGGCCCCCGCATGATCCACTCCGAATCAAAGGAAAGTAACACCTTCCAGAAAATCAGAGGTCCCTACGGAGCATTTATTCAATTTATATCAATGGACCGTTAAAGTCAATAAACCTTCCTGACCCATTGGATAAATAACTACATTACAAACCGGTATCTCAACCGCCTCCCTTCCTTTTCCATCAGAGCCATAAAATCTCCCGTCCCGCTGAAAAGGGGAATCAGACCGGAATCGAAATCATTTTCCGAAAAAAATCTTTCCGGGGGAATTCCCAGACGAACCTTATCTTCCTGTTCCCTGTCCAGGATCAAAGTTCCGGAAAGGGGGAGCCGGTCTTTTACAGAGGCAAGCGAAAACAGTTCAGGAGAACCTCCTTCCGAGCTTCCAATTACATTTGCTTCATTCAGTGAGAACTGCCCCACCCGTGTTCGGCATAATTGTTCCAGCCGTGCCCGGCTTTCGCAGGCCAGGGCCAGATCCCGGGCCAGAGAGCGAATATAGGTTCCGCTTGAACAGGATACGCGCAGGGTCAGATCCGGTTCCTCCCAAGCCAGAACCTCCAGTTCATCGATGCGGACGGGGCGGCTCTTCATTTCAACCTGAACCCCCTGTCGGGCCAGCTTCCATGATCTTTTTCCATTGATATGGACAGCGGAATAAGCGGGAGGCACCTGATCCTGATCCCCCAGAAAACGGGGGAGAACTTCTTTTATAGTATCAAGGGAAGGAACATTCCCGACGGCAATAATTGCCCCTTCCGGATCCAGGGTATCCGTTTCTTCGCCGAAGCGTATAACCGCTTCATAGGTTTTATCCATACCGGTGAACAGAGGATTTAAACGTGTATATTTTCCCACCAGAACAATCATAAGTCCCGTGGCGAATTTATCGAGAGTACCCGTATGACCAACTTTCTTTGTGCCATACAGTCGTTTGACAGCCCCCAGGGATTGAAAGGAGGTTTGCCCGGCGGATTTGTTCAGCAACAGGATCCCTCGGGGAGCGGCATTTTCAGGAGGATTCCCCATCCCCTTCCCTTTCATGTGTCTGACTCAGTTCATCCAGCTTTCGGCTGATTTCGAATCCCTCTTTCAGGGAAAGATCAGGATAGAATTTCAGCCGGGGGGTGGAACGCATCCGCAGTCCCCGACCGATGGTTTTCTGAATAAACCCGGCGGCACTGTTCAGGCCTGTCACGGCCCGCTTCAAAGCATCCTCGCTTTCAATGGAGGATACAAATATACGGGCGGTGGTGACATCCTTAGCAACTTCAACCCGGGTAATGGATATGAAAGTGGATACCCGGGGATCTTTGACTTCACCAGTTACGATCAACTGACTGACAAGATCCCGGATAAGACTCTCCACCCTTTTACGGCGAACTTCATTCATTACTAGTGGCTTCTCCCAGCTTTCGGGCGACTTCCTTCATCTCAAATACTTCCAGTTCGTCACCGACCTGGATATCCTGGAACTTCTCGAGGGAGATACCACATTCGAAACCTTCCCGGACTTCCTTGGCGTCATCCTTGAACCGTTTAAGCTGATTGATATCGCCGGTATGAATCTCGATTCCTTCCCGTATCAGGTGGATTTTGCTCTTTCTCGTGACAATACCGGAAGTGACCATACAGCCGGCGACCAGACCGATCTTGGGCACCTTGAATACTTCCCGAACTTCTACGCGGCCGATGACCTCTTCGGTGAGCTCCGGCGCCAGCATGCCTTCCATGGCGTCCCGGATGTCCTGTTCCGCATCGTAAATGATATTGTACTTGCGGATTTCCACTTTCTCCTGCTCCGCCACGGCCTGTGCCTTGGCGGTGGGGCGGACATGGAATCCGATAATAATCGCGTTGGAAGCCGCAGCCAGAGTAACGTCGTTTTCAATAATGGCACCGGCAGCCGCATGGATACAGACAAGGCGGATTTCCGGAGTGGACAGTTTTTCCAGGGTGGCTTTGAGAGCCTCCACGGAACCGTGTACGTCACCCTTGATGATAACCTTGAGCTCCTGCACTTCCCCGTCCTGAATGGAGTCGTAAAGATTGTCCAGAGTAATCTTCTTGACATTCTTCGCTTCTTCCACCTTCTTCAGTTCCTGACGCTTCTGAGAATAGGATTTCGCTTCCTTGTCATTCACGGTCACCTGGAAGGGATCCCCCGAATCGGGCACTCCGGTGATACCGATGATCTCAACCGGCGTGGAAGGAGTTGCCTCCTCGACTCGCTGACCGTGATCGTCGAACATGGCTCTGACCTTACCGGAGAAAATACCGGCCACAAAGGAATCGCCCACCTTGAGGACTCCCCTTTCGATCAGCACGGTGGAAACGGTACCCCGCCCCTGGTCAACACGGGACTCAATGACCTTACCTTCGGCGCGGCAGTCCCAGTTGGCTCTGAGATTCAGCATTTCCGCTTCGAGAAGAACCGTATCGAGCAGTTCGTCGATACCCTCCCGCTTGAGAGCGGAGATATAACAGAACTGGTTGCTTCCGCCCCAGTCCTCGGAGAGGATTCCGTATTCGGAAAGCTGCTGCTTCACTTTCTCCGGATTGGCGTCGGGCAGATCCATCTTGTTTACCGCAACGATAATGGGAACACCCGCTTCCTTCGCGTGGTTGATTGCTTCCCGGGTCTGGGGCATCACACCGTCGTTAGCGGCTACCACCAGGATAACAATATCCGTAATCTGGGCACCCCGGGCTCTCATCAGGGTAAACGCGGCATGGCCGGGAGTATCCAGAAAGGTCAATTCGCCCCGGCTCGTGTGAACCTTATAGGCTCCGATATGCTGGGTGATTCCGCCGAACTCGCCGGCAACGACATTGGTAGTTCTGATTGCATCGAGAAGTTTCGTTTTACCATGGTCGACATGCCCCATGACCGTAACGATGGGGGGTCTGGCCTGCAGATCCTCATCCCGGTCCTCTTCCATTTCGATAATGGTTTCTTCGTAGAGGGAGACAAGGTTAACCTTACAGCCGTATTCGTCGGCAAGTATGGTGGCGGTTTCCGCATCGATCTGCTGGTTGATAGTTACCATCATACCCATTCCCATCAGTTTAGAAATGAGATCGGATGCTTTGAGATTCAGTTTTCTGGCCAGCTCGGATACGGTGATGACTTCCATCATATCAATCTCTTTGGGTACGGGATTGGTCTGATTGATCGTCTTCTTTTTATACTGAAGTATCTTTTCGGAGGATTCGTCCTTCTTCTTATGATAGTCTTTCTTTTTAGACTTGAAGAACTTCTTTGATCCGGTCTTCCCCTGATTCTCAGGAATCGGCGCAGGGGCATTCCCCCCGCCGCTGCGGCCGAAGTTCCCCCCGGAGGGACGGGAGTTGAAACCGCCGGGACGGTTATTATTGTAACCTCCGCCGGGACGGTTATTGTTATAACCTCCCCCTGGGCGATTATTATTGAATCCTCCGCCGGGGCGGTTATTGTTATAGCCTCCACCGGGACGGTTGTTATTGTAACCTCCGCCGGGACGATTATTGTTATAGCCACCGGCGGGACGATTGTTATTATATCCCCCGCCGCTGTTGCCGTTGTAACCGCCCTGACGATTATTGTTGTATCCGCCCACACGTCCGGCAGATCTTTCCCGGTTGTATCCGCCTACGCGGCCGGCTGATCTTTCACGGGGTGCGCCGCCTACGCGGCCTGCTGACCGGGGACCATTGAGGTTACCGTCGGAACGTTTTCTATCGGAAGAACCCGTACGGGCTTCCCTGCTTCTTGAGGTATAGGTAGGGGATGATCCGGATGAAGATTTCTCATTCGAAGAGGTCCCTTTGGAATCGCCCTCCGTGGAAGAAGAGCTCTTTCGCGCTTCATTCTCTTTGGGAGGATTTTCTCTTTTAGGCTCATTCTCACTCTCCGTATCATGGGATACGGTGCGGGGCGTTTTCTTAACAACCACCTTCTTTTTGACAACAACGACCTTTTTCTTTTCCCGGGGAGCTTCCTGAGCCTCCGGTTTCTGATGCTGATGCTTGATTAAAGTTACTTTTGTTTTTTTCTTATCCTGATCTTCTGACATAATCCCCTAAGTTCGAGGCCGGTTTCCGTTTCGTTATCCTAAACGAACCTATTCCTCATCATCTCCCTCATTATTAGAATTTTCATCTTCTTCTTCATCGTCTTCTATCTCAAAACTCAGCCCCACACCGCAGTTGGGACAGGTCTCCATATCCAGCGATATGGGCGCACCGCATTCGGGACACTCATATTCTTCATCCTCACCCTCTTCAAAGGCTTCCTCTTCATAACCGGACTGTTCCTCAACAATTTCCACCGTATCCTCTATGACATTGCGGATTTCGGAAATATCCTCGTCTGTAATACCGGGCAGATTGGCGAGCTCTTCCATTTCCATGCCGACCAGGGCTTCGATAAGCTCGATCCCGTTCTCGACAAGAAGAGAAGCGACACGCTCGGAAAGTCCGGGAAGTTCGGTAATGCGGGTAATTTCCTCACCCTCTGCTTCCATATCCTCAAAGAGGGAAGAGGCCTCACGGCTGATCTCCTGGGAGTACTCCATCTCGGAGAACTGCTCCTCGGTTTTCACATCGATATTCCAGTCAGCCAGCCGGTTCGCCAGCCGGACATTCAGCCCCTGCTTACCAATAGCCAGAGAGAGTTGATCATCGGGCACGATGGCCAGAGCCTGCCGTTTACCCCCATTCAGAACAATCACATCCTGAACCCTGGCAGGAGACAGGGCGTTCTTGATAAAGACTACCGGCTCCGGGTCGTAGCGGAGAATATCGATCTTCTCCCCTTCCAGCTCACGGACAATAGACTGAATTCTCACACCCTTCAAACCGACACAGGCGCCGATGGGATCAACCTCATCACGGGTAGAAAATACGGCAATCTTTGTCCTGTAGCCGGGCTCACGGACAATTTTATGAATCTCCACGGTATTATCGTAGATTTCGGGAACTTCCAGTTCAAAAAGACAGCGGACAAATTCCGTATGGGTACGGGAAAGAACGATCTGAAGACCGCTCTGGGTTTTGTTAACCTCAAAAATGTAGGCCTTGATACGATCGCCCTGGCTGTACTCTTCCCGGGGGGACTGATATTTACGGGGCAGAATCCCCTCGGTCTTCCCAAGATCGACGAAGATATTACCGTTCTTCTCCCTCTGGTAATATCCGATTATCATCTCTCCTTCCTTGTCCTTGAACTCGGAATAGAGGGTATCTTTCTGGATTTCACGCAGATTCTGCCGGGCTTTCTGCTTGGCGCTCTGAACGGCGACCCTGTCAAATTCGCTGGCATCAATCTCGATCAGAAGCTCATCACCCAGTTCACACTCGGGGCTTAGCTCCAGAGCCTCTTCAAGAATGATTTCAGAGACCGGATCATAGTAATCATCCTCATCGACAATTCTCTTCTTGGCATAAATAGATACACCGGTATTTTCCAGATCGAATTTTACAACCGCATTCTCATCGGTACCGAATTTCCTCTTATAGGCAGCCAGCAGGAATTCCTCAACGGTTTTCAATACAAGTTCTTCAGATATCCCCCGTTCTTCTTCCAATCCCCTGATGGCATCTGCAAAATCAGAAATCATTTCCGGCTCTCTCTTTCATAATCAAATTTCCCCTTTTTTATTGAATTAAAGGCTATTTTCATTTTCTCTCCCTCCGGGAGATCCAGTGTAACGCTGTCATCATCCGCATCGGAGATAATCCCCCGATGCCACTCACTCTGATCCTCAACCAGAATCTTCACGGCTCGCCCCCGGAACGCCCGGTATTCCCTTTCGGATTTGAACTTTCGGTTTAATCCGGGCGAACTCACTTCGACATAAAGATCGGCGGGGGCCATGGCCACTTCCAATCGGGGGGCAAGGGCTCTGTGCACTTCGGTGCAGTCATCGATGGAAATGCCGTCCCGCTTATATATAACAATATGCAGAGTCACTTTCCCCCGGCTGTTGGACTGACTCAACTCAACAAGAGAGACACCCATCTTATCGAGGAGAGGTAGAATCTCTTGTTTTTCCACTTCTTTAAGGGTCATAACACTCCTGAAAACGATTACCTGTAATGGCTCAGCACAAAAAAAAGAGCCTTTTGCAGGGCTCTTTCTCTCCGTTGCTAGTAAATGTTAAGTCATATTATATCAAATAAAAAAATATGTCAAGAGAAAGACAACCATCAGGATCGGTCCTGTTTTTTAATGAAATTCGTAGTACTGAATCATATCAAAGGTTACCAGTTTTACCCCTTCCATTTTCTTCTTCTTAAAGTCGGAGAACTGTATCAGATAATCGTTCAGCACCATCAC
>JAFGPQ010000022.1 GCA_016936115.1 Spirochaetales bacterium
AGACTCGAGGGATCGGCTCCGTTCAGTACCTGAAGGGCCATGTCGTAGGCGGCCGTCTCCGTGCGGATGGTGGAACTTCCCACATAAAGAGAAATCAGGGAGGATCCCAGAAAAAGCAGTATCAGTATAAGAATCACCCGGCTTCTCACGGCGCCTTTCATAACGGCCCGGGCGATAGTCAGGATATTATTCATGCTTCCGCCCCCTCTTTCATAGCCTTGAGATAGATGTTTTCCAGGCTGGTTTCACCGGGGAACCGGCCCAGCACCTCTTCCATGCTGCCTGAAACGATGAGCCGGCCCGTCTGAAGAATGCCTATGCCGGTACAAAGGTGGGACACTTCGGAGAGCATGTGGGTATTCATGAAGATGGTGGTCCCGTTCTCCCGGTTCAGCTTGCGCAGAATGTCCCTGAGTTCCAGGGTGCCCTGGGGATCCAGTCCCGAGGAAGGTTCGTCCAGAAAGAGGACTTCCGGCTGATGAAGGATGGCCTGGGCCAGGCCCACTCTCTGGCGCATTCCCTTGGAGAGCTGCTTGACCTTCGTATCCCGCCAGTCCGAGAAATTCAGCTGGGCCAGGGTGGTCAGAGCCCGTTCCCGGGGGTGGACGATGCCCGAGAGCTTACCCAGGAAGATCAGATTCTCCTCCACCGTCAGGTCTCCGTAGAGATACACCTGTTCCGGCAGGTATCCGATATGCTTTCTTACCTCCATGCTCTCGCCCATGACGTTGAAGCCGTTGATCCAGGCGTTGCCTTCGGACGGTTCCAGCAGGGTGATAAGCATGGAGATGGTGGTGGTTTTCCCGGCGCCGTTGTGGCCGAGGAATCCGAATATCTCCCCTTTTTCGATATTAAGGTGAAGATTGCGCACTACCTCTTTTTCCTGGTAGGCTTTGGTAAGGCCCTCTATCTGAATAATCGGTTTCATAGATTCACACTCCTTGATGGTTGATATAAGGAGTTTAGCGATTGTTTCTGAGAATCCTCTGAGAATAGGGGAAGAGTCAGTTAATATTAAGGGGAAGGTTAAAGGTGAAGACCGAACCCTCCCCGGCGGTGCTGGTTACAAAGATGCTTCCCCCGTGGGCGTGGCAGATTTCCTTCGCCAGGGACAGACCGATTCCGGCCCCCCCCTCTTCCCGGCCCCGGGCGTCGTCCACCCGGTAGAACCGGTCGAAGAGGCGGGGCAGGTGATCCTCTTCGATCCCCAGGCCGTGATCTCTGACGCTGACCGAGCAGGTTCCGTTCAGGGAGTCCTTCCGGGCGGTTATCTCTATGGGGCTCTCCCGGGGGGAGTATTTGATGGCGTTGTCGATGAGGATGCGCAGGAGCTGCTTTATCAGATCCCCGTCGCAGAGGACAATCAGCTGCTCGGGCATCTCTGCCCCGATGCGGGAGGTCTCCCCGCCGGGGTACTGACCGGCCATTTCCCGAATCATGGAGGAGAGATCCGTCTCGCATAATTGAAGGGAGAGCCCCTTCGTGTCGCTCCGGGCCAGAATAAGCAGCCGGTCGATGAGACTTTTCATGCCCCGGGTTTCCGTTTTGATCGCATCCAGGGATTCCTCCAGGAGTTCCGGGCTCTCCTTGGCCCAGCGCTGGAGCATATCCGCGTATCCCTGTATCACAGAAACGGGGGTACGCAGCTCATGGGAGGCGTCGGCCACGAAGCGCTGCTGTTTCTCGAAGGAGCCCTCCAGGCGGTCCAGCATGCCGTTGAAGGCGTCTATAAGACGGGAAATTTCGTCGTTCGTTCCGGAGGGGGGGATCCGCTGGGTCAGATCTTCGGCGGAGATGGCCCGGGCCTTGCCGGTTACCATATCCACGGGATGGAGAATCCGCCGGCCGATGCCGTAGCCGATAAAGGCGGCCAGGCCGACGCCCAGCAGATTGGCAATGATAAGCCCTTCGAGGAGGATGCGGAAGAAACGGTCCTCATCCTCCAGATCCTTGCTGATCTGTATGATCAGGGAGGGGGTGACCGACAGGACAGGGGAGCGGTAGATCAGATAGTGATCGGCCTGTTCCCCTTCGCCTTCGCCCCCCCCGTCTATGCGGATTTCCGAGAATCCCTCCGCCGAGGAGAGGCCTGTGGCCCGACGGGCGTGGTTGGAGTAGATGACCTCCCCCCTGGGAGAAAAGGCGGTCATTTCCAGCTTCTGGCCCAGGTCGTCTATGGCGGCTTTGATATTGTCATACCCGTTTAGATCGTCCAGACTGATCTGGCCGTAGGTATCGCTGAGCCGGCTTTCGACCTCTTTCATAAGCAGGCCATGAACGCTGGAGTAGATAAGAACGCTTATAACGCAGAAAATGGCGGCGAAGGTTACCAGGATAGAGGAGGTTATCTTGAAGGAAACGGAGAGGTTCTTATTTGTTTTCATCGTCCCTTATCACGTAGCCGAACCCGCGTACCGTATGGATGAGCGGCCTGTCGAAGGGCTTGTCCACCTTATCCCTCAGGTAGCGGATGTAGACATCAACCGTATTGGTTTCTCCGGCGAACTCCCACTGCCACACATTCTGCAATAGGCTTTCCCGGCTCAAAACGATATCCCTGTTTTCCAAAAGGTACTGAAGCAGTTCGAACTCCCGCTTCGTCAGGGAGAGGGGCGTCCCGGCCCGTTCTACCATTTTCGTGGAGACATTCATGGTCAGATCGGCCATCGAGTAGACGCTTTCCCTTGTGACCTGAGCGGCCCCCCTTCGCAGAAGAGCCCTGATTCGCGCCAGCAGCTCCTCTATTTCAAAGGGTTTGGCCAGATAATCGTCCGCCCCCACATCAAGACCGGACACCTTGTCCGAAGTGCTGTCCTTGGCGGTCACCATGATGATGGGGACGTTCGATTTTTTGCGTATGCGCCGGCATATCTCTACGCCGCTCACACCGGGGAGCATCAGATCAAGCAGGATCAGGGCGAAATCCTCCGAATCGAAGATCTCCAGAGCATCCGCCCCGTTGGTAACCGCCGTGGGAGAGTAGCCCTCGTGCGCAAGCTCCAGGCTCATATAGCGGGATATTTTTACATCGTCCTCTACTAAAAGTATCTTTGTAATCTCTTCCACGGGGTATTCCTTACTTAATTCTCTTCATTGTAGTCCCTATTGTCCTCTTCTTCCAGGGATTTTCCCTTGTAAAGGACTTCCCCATTCCCTCCGTCGAGGATGGCCACGGTGGAGTCGGAATACTCCGTTTTGTAGACCACATTGCCGTTCCGGACTTCCAGAGTGATTCCCGTCACCCAGTTTCCTGCGGCGGTATTCTCTTCGGCCTTTTGGTAAGCCTGGTCCAGGGGCAGGAGCCGGGAGCGGATGCCGTCCAGTTCAGCGCTCTCTTCCTTCGCTCCCGATTCCTCCTTGTCATTTCCCTTGTCGGGGACGGTCAGGCTGGATTGGAGCCGGGGTTGTCCGTTCCCTTCATCTTTTTCCTGGTTACCCTGAGCGAAAAGGGCCGGTCCGGCGATAAGAAACGCTGCCATAAGGGCTGTCAGATAAAATTCTTTTCTCTTCATTGTGTCCTCCATTGGAACTGTTGATAGGAGAAGAATAGACTGCTTATCTGAGAATTCCCTGAGAGCACCTTAATGATATTATGAGAAAAGGGGGGCTCTCCTTGACTTGCATCTTTCACTTTTACGATATTATAATAAAGCGGGGGAATCGATGCGAAGGGAATACAGGACATATCTTATCGGCGGACTCAGTTTCCTGGCCCTGGTGATTATAACCTTTCATCTGGTGTTCAAGGGTTTCCAGGGGGCGGGCACCCTTATTATCCCCCAGGTTTTCGCCCCGGCCCGTCTGGCCCTGCTGGGGGGATTGATCATTCTCCTCTACCTCTTTGACGGATTGCGCCTCTACTTTGTCTTCCTTACCATAGGGACCACGGTTCCCTTCGGCCTGATGCTCAAGCTCGTGTTCATTAACATTTTCGCCTCCGGGGTCACCCCCCTGGCCACGGGAGGCGGTTTCGCCCAGATCTATTTTCTCTCGAAGAACAAAGTCCCCCTGGGGATCGCCACGGCCGCTTCCACCATGAGAACCCTTATCGCTTCGGTCATGATCTTCGGCGCCGTCCCTGTGATCCTGGTTCTGGAGAAGGGCCTGAAAACCGTCATTCCCCTCAAGCACGGTTTCCTCTTCTCCCTTTTACTCATCCTCTTCTATGGAGCTCTCCTGTGGCTTCTGATCAGAAAAAAGGAGAACCTCAAGAAACTGGCCGTAGGATTTATTAATCTCCTTCACCGGTTTCACCTGATCAGGGAGGATAAGGCCGAGTCCATGAAGGAGAACACGGACAGGGAGATCGATCTTTTCAGCGAGAACCTCTCCCGCTTCTGGACGGGAAAGAAGTTCTTTCTGTTTCTTTCCCTGTGCACCGCTCTGGTTTATCTGCTTATCCTGTTTCTCGTTCCCTTCGTTCTTCTGCGTTTCATGGGGGAGCCGGTCCATCTTATAACGGTACTGTCCATTCAGGTTCTCATCACCTTTCTCATCTATTTTACGCCCACACCGGGAGGGAGCGGCGTGGCCGAAGGGGGATTCGCCCTGATATTTTCCCATTTCCTCACGGCAGCCTATGTTCCCCCGCTCACCTTCTACTGGCGTTTCATCACCTCCTATCTGGGGATGCTCATCGGACTGATCGTCTTTTACCGGGAAGTCTGGAGGAAAGACCGTGCTGTCCGGTAAATTCAAAAAAGGGTTAATCAACGCCTTTTTCGGGGCCCTCTATCTCTTTTTCCTCGGCTTCAAGCTGATCGTCATGCTGCAGAACGCCGACTTCGTGGATATCAATGCCAGAAACGCCCTGAAAATCGAGGATATTCTCCGTGCGAAAGAGGAGATTACTTTTATCACCGTGGGGAATGCCATGAACTCCATAGGCATATTCCGGGACGGCATGATCCCCCTTATCAACGAATCGAATGCGGATTTCGTGGTCTTTACGGGGAATTTTCTCCTGGACGGGGGGAATGACAAGTACGCCGCCCTGAACCGCATGCTCATACGACTGAACAAGCCGGCCCTCTTCGTCTTCGGCGACCGGGAAGTCTCCGACCGGGGGGCGGATAATTTCTTTCACCATATGGGGAACCCCTACTTTTTCTTCACCGCCGGGGGAACCCTGTTCGTCTTTCTGGACACGACGGGATATACGGACGAATCCATTCAGTCCTCATGGATAAGGGACCTGCTGAATCAGTTCGACGGGGTGAACCGAAGGGTCGTTTTCTCGAACCGGTCCTTCTATGAAAACGACAATAAGGATCAGAAAGGGGAGAGCCGCTACCGGATGAGCGAATCCTACCGGACCGGTTTGCTGGAACTCTTCGCCGCTTCCGGAGTATCCGCTTCGATCTCCTCCAGCTACGGTAAGCCCCTCATCGCCGAAAGGGAGGGCGTCACCTTTATCGCCGGAGGCGGGGGAGGGGGAATCATCGTTCCGGACAGCCCCGATACGGCCTTCTACTACACCCGGGTCACCCTTGCCGGCAG